>JAVXPO010000070.1:0-9853 GCA_036644695.1 Akkermansia sp.
TTACCGATTGGCAATTTACTCTGCGGTGAGCCCGCCTCTTGGGGTCAGGTGGGAAGCTGATGCCAACACTCCGCTTTGCTCCGTTAACGCAACACGTTCTCCCCCAGACCCCAGCCTCCCCTCATCCCCCCACAAAAAATATCAAATGTGTGCATACCTGCGGATAAATAAAAATTGCCCGCTTGTCACAAATCAGTTAAGACTAACAGCATCTTTTTACATCTATTGTAAGAACACTTTCCCCTCATTCGTACATTAAACTTATATTATGGCTCCTTCCCACCGATCCCCCCTTCCCCTCCTTCTTTTAGCTGGCGCACTCCTCTCGCCCTCTCCTCTCTGGGCAGCAACGGCAACAGCACCCGTCGTCACCGAAACAAACCTCGTCATGACGAGACAATCACATGGTGAGGCACGCATCAACGAATCCGTCGATAAAAATCCGCTCAACGTCGGGGGCAAAAACTTCAAACAAGGGATTGGCACACACAGCACCTCAATGATCCCCGTCAACATCCCGACAGGGGCCACCCTCCTCTCAGGTGCTTGTGGTATCGATGACGAGGTCAAGGGAGAGGGGAGCGTCTGCTTCACCATCATGAGTGGATCAGAAATCCTCTGGCAATCCCCCGTCATGAAAAAAGGCAACCCAGCCAAAACCTTCTCAATCCCCCTGCCAGCAGGGGCATCTATGCTCTATCTCCTCACAGATGAGGTAGACAACACCGACAACGATCATGCCGACTGGCTCAACCTCAAATGGAACAAACAAGGAAGTCAAGCAAACGCAAACGCCATTGCTAAGAAAAAAGTCATCCTCAACGCGGCCAATTACGGACTCAGACCCAACACCGACAGCGACCAATCCCCCGCATTGAGGAAAGCCATCTCAGCGGCACGCGCCAAACCTGGATGCACACTCAACATCCCCAAGGGCACCTACCACTTCAAAAAAGAAGGCGCCCTCAAAATGTGCTTCAACATCTCGAACCACGATCAAGCCACCTTCCAGCCCGTATGCGTCCCACTCATCGACCTCAAGGGCATCACCATCGAGGGCAACGGCTCACTCTTCCTCTTCCACGGACTCGTCCAACCCGTCACCATCATGGACAGTGACAACACCACCGTACGCAACCTAGCCATCGACTACGCTCGATCTCATTGCACCGAGGGGCACGTCGTCGCCACTGACGACAACTCGACCACACTCTCCATCGACGAAAAACAATACCCCTTCATCATCCGCGACGGCAAGCTCAGAGCCATCAACGACGGACTCGAATCCTCCCTCACAGGTGCCATCGCCTTTGCCAAAGACACCAAACACATCCTCCCCAACACCTCTGACCTCAACTGCGACGGCACCGCCACCCTCCTCTCCCCCGGCATCGTCAAATTAGGGGTCAACCTCGGCTCAAAAGGACTCAAAAAAGGCGACGCGCTCGCCATGCGCGATTGGAGCCGCCCCTACCCCGCCATCACCATCTATCGAGCAAACAAGACCAAACTCCAGCAAGTCGCCATCCACCAAACCGCTGGCATGGCACTCCTCGCCCAACGCTCAACAGACATCGCCATGAAAGGCGGCGGCATTTTCATCCGCAAAGGCTCTGGACGGAGCCACACTGCCAAAGCAGATGCCACCCACTTCTCCAACGTCAAGGGGAGAATCATCGTAGAAAACGCCCTCTTTGAGGGCATGATGGATGACGCCATCAACGTCCATGCAACCTGCCTGGGACTTGAGGAAATCGTAGACAGCTCCACCATACGATGCAAATACAAACACGGTCAAGCCGTGGGGTTTGAAGTCTTCCTCCCCGGGGAAAAAATCCAATTCATCGCAGGTCCCACTCTTGAAAATGGCGACATCGCCAAGGTAAAAAGCGTACGCAAACTCTCGACGAACGAACTCCTCATCACCCTACAATCCCCCCTCCCCAGCTCGGTCAAAGTCGGTGATGCAGTCGAGAACGGCGACTATTACCCCTCCGTCATCTTCAGAGGCAACACCATCCGTAACAACCGTGCCCGTGGCTCCCTCTTCACCACGCCAAAACCCGTCCTCGTCGAGAACAACCTCTTTGATCACTCCTCTGGCTCTGCCATCCTCCTCGCTGGAGATGCTCAAGGTTGGTACGAAAGCGGTGCCTGCGAAAACGTCATCATTCGCAAAAATAAATTCATCAACAACCTCACCTCGCGCTACCAATTCACCAACGCCATCATCTCCATCTGCCCAGAGGTTAAACAAATTGACAAACAGAGGAAATACTATCACCGCAACATCCTCATCGTAGACAACGAATTCGACACCTTTAACGTCCCCTTAATCTCCGCCATCTCAACAGAGGATCTAAGCTTCCGCAACAATACCATTCGCTACAACAACGAATACAACTCATGGAATCAACCACGCTTTAACTTCATCCATTGCAAAAATATGGTCACAGAACCCAACACCTACATCGAAGCTAAAAAGTAAAATATCTTAAGGTCTGAATATACTATAAAAATGTAGAATAATAGAAATATATTACTTTTCTTCTTGCTTAATGTAGTCTATTAACGCCGCCTTAACGCCCTTACTAAGAGCATCAATCGCTTTATTTGAAAGGACTTCTGAGCCATCATTGAAATAAAAATAGCTAGCAATAACGGTTAGCGTTATACCTACACCTACCAATGTTAAAGGCAATGCCATGCCCGTACAAAAGATAATAATAAAACCAACAATGCCAGTTCCCCATCCCAATGCGGCACCGATCCCTGTCAGAATCATCGTAAGTCCACTCACTCCTGATCCAAGAGATAAGGCTTTTTTGATTAGCTTAACCTTGTTTTGTTTACCAGGAGCCAATACTGCCTCGGCAAAATAACAAGCCATTTCTACTCCTTTGGGCACCTCATCAAATTGTTTGATACAAGCATCTTTAACAGAAAGACAAACTTCCTTCATTTCTGTCCAATCCAAATATTTCTGATGTGATGATTTCTTTGTAAGAATTTCTGAAACCTTACTATTAATCAACTGATCCATTTCGAGTGTAATCTGATCTACATTCATTATTTTATGCTTTCTTTATTAAGTTTCGTTCTAAAATTCACCCATCATGATTCCGTCCATTTTATATTTTCATTCAAATGCTTTTTTAACTTATTTGCCATGGGTTTAAATGTGTAATAAGTCACGGCATAAGAAATAGGCGCTCCTATGAGAGGAATTATTTTCCCACATCCTTTTGCAAATGTCTCCTTGGTTAATTTAATCCCAATCCATTTTGCGATCTCTTTCGTCACATTATACGTTGCATATTGAGTCAGTGCTTCTCTAGGCAATCGTTTAGCAACTTGACAACCAAATGCTACTGCGAGCTTTTCTATATTATTTATGGCAATATTTGCCCCCATCATCACTCCGATAAACACCGTTAATATTTGCATAGATTTGTCATCAAAATCCCCTTTTTCATTTGAAAAATCTGGAAATCCATACAAATAAGCAAGTTTCTGAGCCAACACCAAAATATGATAATAAAATTGAACAATATCTGCTGGAAGCGTCGCCATCATAAACCAGCATCCAGGTAATCCAGATAGTGCTGATACCGAACAAACAACTGTTAGATGATATTGTATACAATCTTTGGCAACAGCATCAATTTGTTTTTTGCTCAGTATTGTAGGGGGATGTAAAATGGCAATTCCTATATTTTCATCATTACAATATTTACCAAGTTCTTTAAGTAAAAATTCTTCTCGATTCACTTTTACCAAAGGAACTTTCATCGCCGCTTTTAACGTTCTATCCCAAATACAAATATCATTTTCCATTCCGTCTATATTGTTAGTATTTTAACATCCTATTTTTCATTATTATTTAGATTACATTACAATTAAATGAATAGGAAATATAACAAATTACCCATCTTTAATGCTCCTAAAAAATCTACCAAAAATCCTCAACGAATCAATCTTTTTTAGATAATACTACCTATCTCCTGAGCATTGAAGAAGACTGAGTTTCCTTTTAATTTCAGGAGAAATATTTTTCGTCTCTTTTCCCTTGAGATATTTGGCAAGGAATTTCTCCATTTGCCTATAAACAGTCATTTCAGATAAGAGAGAGTTGAAACCATGCTCTTCATCTGTGAACGAATAAAAAACGACGGGCTTATTGGCTTTACTCATGGCATGAAACATGTTTTTTGCATGAATAAACGGGATCCTGGTATCCTTTTGCCCGTGATAGAGGAAGAGGGGTGCCTTTATTTGATCAACGTGATGAATTGGTGATTGCTGATAGCATCGCCATTTCCCCTTAGTCGTGGTTTCATCGGCAATATAAGATCCATACTCTCCGACAAAAGGCTCCCATTTTATGGGAGTTCCTGACTGTTTTTGACTTAAATCAGATGAGCCAAAAAGACAAATGCCAGCAGCATATATTTCTGGAGTGAAACATAAGCCAGCCAATGCAGCATATCCCCCATAAGACCCACCCATAATAGCGACTCGATGGGCATCCACCGTCCCTTGATGAATCAATTGCACTACGCCATCAGTTAAGTCATTCTGCATGACTCCTGTGCCCCATTGTAAATTACCAGCGTTCATCCATGCTTTCCCATATCCACGGGAACCTCTAAAGTTAGGCTGTAGGATAGCATATCCCCGTGATGCAAAAAACTGGACACGTGGATCAAATCCCCAAAAGGTTCGCATTCTTGGTCCACCATGAGGAAAAACGATGAGAGGGAATGGAGGATTGCCTAAAGGCAAGGTTAAGTACGCAGGGATTGATACGCCATCCCTTGCTACATAGTTAAAAGGATGCATTGAGCACATCTCCCCCTCAGGGAAAGAAGGCGTACCCTGATTTAGTTTTTGTAGGGTTTGGGTTGCTCCATCATAGATAAAGGCACGTTGTGGAGAACGATCAGACACGCCTCGAATCAAAGCCCTCCCGCCCTTCTCAGACATTTGAATGACGATATAGTTACCTCTCCCCAATTCTTGATCACAAACTTTAACAATAGTCTTTGCCTCCTGCGTTAATGGAATATTCTCATATTTCTCTGAGAATAATTGAAGAAAAGAAGGATGCTTCTCTCTATCAGCTAGGATAATATTCATCATATCATATCGAGTTTGCTGACAATTGCTCAATAATTTTCTGACAGATCTTTTCAAATCCCATTCTACGACATGAATAACGTCACTTTGAGCGTTACTTAAAAGCCACACATGATCCCCAGTAACATCACACCCAGAGAGTAGCAAGGTCTCTTCTTTACCGACATGCTCAAGAATGCGAGGCTCCTGCCCAAAGAGCATTACCTCTTTTTCTCCTTTATCACTCCATCGTAATCCCGCAACTGGGGTCACACTCGAAGAGAAGACCCATTCAAAAATCTGATCAGTATTACGCATCACGAGACGGAGGGAATCGCTCTGCTCATGATATTCATATAAATCAGTAAACGCAGTCGGTTGACTCGATACTCCAAAAATGAGTTTACGATTTTCCCCTTGAGTGATTCCTTTTAACTCTAAGTACCCTTGCTCCGATTGGCATATTTGTTTAGTTGCCCCTGTGGAGCAATTGTATTGCCAAAAAGTAGGATGCGGGGCTTTATCTTTCCAGACGAGTACGTCTGGCTTCCACCAGACAAAATAAGCAACATCCGCCTTAGTGAGAGAATAAATCATTTTTTCTTGGCTCGATTTGATCTCTCTCCAGACGAGGGTTTGATGCTCAGAAGATATCTCTTTTAACCGCGCAAGCCGAGCCCCATCGGGAGATAGACTTTCTGAAAAAAAAGGAGATGAACAAAAAAAAGTCTCTAACGGCAATAAGTCACAACAAATGCCACTACCGCTCATGCACGACAAGTACATCAAAATTAAAAAAAAGATCTTCATCTCCCTAAATAAAAAGCTCTGGATGTGAAAAACTTCACATCCAGAGCGAATGATTAGAGCAAATCAATATTCATTAGTAGCTCCAGTTCCGTTGCAAGGGGTACATTTGGTCCCATAAGAATTCCATCCAGTCCCGTTGCAAACGGTACATTTCGTACCACACTCAACTTTGCCCACATCTTTGATGGAGGTCGTAGCCTGAGCTTGTCCTGGGAGGAATGCCATCGCACATACGGTAATAGTAATGGTCATCACGGCTCCAATAATATATTTTTTCATGATTATTTTATTTTTTATGGCGACCTGTTTATCCGGAGGTCGTTTATCCGGCTTATTTCATTTTGAAATGAAGAGGGTAATTAAATGATATTCTAAAAAACATTTAAGGTATTATTGAGGCAAATTTGTATTAACTTGCACCGAGTGATGCTTGACATGCTTCCAATTGGGACACTCCAAGCTTTTAATGCCAGGATCTAACTGACTGATGATTAATCCATTCTCTATTTGTTCTTGCTGGAGAACTAAACGTCTTTCATCAACACTCAAAAGACCTGGATGGGCAACCTCAACGATTAAAGGAGTCATGTTGCCATCTGACAAACAGATCATGCACTTATGCTCAACCCTCACCCTCCCCGTCCAAGAGATCGCACCAGCACTTTGGACCTCTGATAAAGTTCCCCACAAAACCCCATCAGAGACAGCACCATGATGACAATCTGGATATCGACAGTTCAGGCAACAATACCCGAGAGTATCTCCACACAAATCGTCTACGCGCTTTTTAGAGACAACACTCAAGTATCCCTGTCCATCAAGCTCCATCACCTGAACTTCGTAGCGATGCATAGCACTCTCCGAGAGCATCAACTGATGACAACCACATTTAAAGCAAGTAAAGCGTATAATATTACCCATTAGTTTTATCTCGTTTGCGTTACTATTTGTATCTATTTTGCTACTAATGTCAACAAAAAATCGCAATCAGCCCCTTACTCAAGATCATTATTATAGCAATAACACCACTTTTAGATACAAAACACGATCTATTCTCTTATTTTGGGATAGAGCCGTCGTGGCAATGAAGTATTATTGGGCTCTTATACAAGCCTCATCTCTTATGTACTACAAAAAAGAGCAAGAAGGATACTGCCCCGGATCTGCGTCAAATTTCTCCCAAAAATCACCGTCCAAATATCAAATACAGGACTGGATGAGAATGTGTTGCGTTAGCCGAAGGCGATACATCAAGTTCCCGCCTGACCCGTTTTCATCGCCGTCTTATTTCGCCAACAAACTTACCGTCCTTTTTTCGCAATTTACCCTGCGGTGAGCCCGCCTCTTGGAGTGAGTCAGAGGGATATCGTCGTCAAAGAGCATTGTTTTGAGTAGTTCGCAGAGGGAGAGCTGATAACTTCTCTTATTCTGTCTAGCCCTGACCTTGTAACTCTATTTTAGGACGGGACAATAAGAGATAAAAGTGATATTAGTTCAAAGGAGGTAATTGAATGGGGGTTGGGTCTCCACTCATATTTTTGGATCGTTCCACTAAGAAACGGAGGAAATTATCCTCTGCTTTTTGCTTTAGGTCAGAGTCTCTCTCTATTTTTTCTCTAGCGGAGATCAAAAGATTATTTTCCGCAACAAGACGATCCCTCTCTTGTATCTTATTCCAAACACCATCAACATCTTGCGTTGATAATACTTTCACCTTTTCACAGGCAATCAATTTGCCCAGCCCTCGCATCTCTTTCATATCCAAATTAGGATTCCCCTCTGAGGAAAAATGAATCGTCACTGGATGCTTTGACATATCAACGCCACCCAATGCACGAAATTCAGCCCTTAATATAATTTCTTTGGTACTTCCTCTCCATTCCGTAGAATATTGATACGTGTGCTCAAACATACGCTCTACCGTAACTAAATTAGTAGTCGTCTTATCTCCCTGAATGATTATATCCCCAGATTGACTCTTATCACAAGAATACCCCAAAGATTTTAATAAATTTTCTGATATTTTTACTCCGTTATCCGAGAATTTTACTCCACTAGCCGAGATATAGTAACCCGCTAATGAAACAATCACAAGGCTCACAATTAAAATAATGCCTTTGGCGATAATTGATTTCATAAGATTACTTTAGTTATATGACGTTCGCGGATTAGGCTTCATTTTTAAAGTTCACTTTACCTAACATTATCCCCTCCCTACGAAGTTTAAATAATTCCTTGGGAGTCAATCGCTTAGATTCCCCCATAAGTCTATTTAACACTAAGACTCCAGTCACATAAACAGCCCCACCAGCATATGCACTCTCCATTAATTGCTTACCTACTGTTCGTAAAAAAGGAATGTTCTCTACTACAGTCTCTGCTGTTTTTACACCCAAAAGTTCCCCCAAAAGCTCATCACCAGAAGAACCAATAAATCCAAGTATATCACCCTCATCTAGTAATGAAATAAGTAGAGAATTGATCGTTACCCAAATAAAACAGCACAAAATAAAAGCCCATGATGGTTTGTGCCCAAGATTACGACTAATATCTATCATGAGCTTAATTTGTAATCCAAAAATGATAAAGGAATCCAGAAATCCCTTACGAGACACGACGACTGCTAGACTCGCGAAGGTAGTATATTTTTTGATAACACTAGAGAGCTCTTTTTCTTTCACGTATTTGCGAAAATTAGTAACCGCTTCTCTAAGGTGTTGGGCTTTTTTATCCACACTCTCATTAGCTATATAAGCATAATGCAATAACTCCACATATTGCTTCAATTTTGCTGCATCTTCTTCCCTTTTTGCCAGTTTTATCATTCGTTCACCATTTTTCACCATTTTCCGGGCGTATGCGGAAAGAATTTTGACTTGTTCTGGATCTGATGATGCAGTGACATCCTCCCACTTTGGCAAATCCAAAAAACTAATGATTGGAGAGATAATAATCACCCAAAGGAGCAACATGAGCCCCCCCCAAAATGCCCACCCCATGTAAACTCCAGGAAAAGAAGCATTCAACGTCTGCCCTGCATCTAGTAAATCTGATGCGAAGTAACTAGCAATGACAATGGTGGCAATTAAAAGGAGAGGATGCTTTAAAAGTCGTAAAATCATGAGAATAAGAGTTATTTAGCTGAGGCTTTGCGTATTGGTAATAATAGATTCGCACAACTGATCGACATTTGAAATCATACTTTTATCTGCATTCAACATTTCTTCTAGTTTCCGAATCTCTTCTTTCATTTGTTCTACAAGCTCAACAACCTTTTCTTTATACCCATTAATCAGCTCGTTCCTTTGAGAATTTGCCCACTTGAGAATATAGCGAGACAAGTGAGATTGCTCATCAAGAAAATATTCTTTCAGTATAGATTTTAACGAACTAGGATCATCTGATATCATCAAAGCTTCAGCCTCGTTTCTCAAGTATGTTTTCTTTTCCCATATTTTCCAAGTTCGCGGTTTAGGAAGAATAGGTCTAAAGAATCCATCACTTAAAACATTGGGGGTATAATCAGACGACAAGTTCGGAGATAACTCTCCTCGAGAAATAGTATTCAATGCCATGGAAATATCTCGTCTACTCGTAAACTGTTCTATCTTCTCTTTCAAAAACTCGTCTACGCTCTTCTCTATACAACTTTTTAGTGTTTTGTCGAAACCATTATTGGTAATTGAAACAAGCTCAGGGCGGAGATGATCCGCTTTAGATTGACATTCTTCTTGAGCCAATTTTCTCATTTCAGAGGCAAACTCATTGAGTTTCTTTGCACTAATGCCATCTTCTTGAAATTTCTCATTAAATGAATGAACCATCATTTTACAAAATCGATCACTGGTCAAAATATCATGACCATCACCATCTTGACTTAGAGGGCTAAAATGTGGAATAAGTAAGCTAAGATAAATCTCCTGTT
>JAVXPO010000071.1:0-9741 GCA_036644695.1 Akkermansia sp.
TGCGTTAGCCGAAGGCGATGCATCAGGTTCCCGCCTGAACCGTTTTCGCCGCCCCTCTATTTCTCTAACACACTCACCAACCTCTTTTTTTTCCCAATTTACCCTGCTGTGAGCCCGCCTCTTGGGGTCAGGTGGAAACCTGATGCAACACTCCGCTTTGCTCCGTTAACGCAACACGTTCTCCCCCAGACCCCGCCCCGCCTCCATTATTTCGTCAATAAATTCATCATCCTCAGCGTTTATTTATCCCCCCTGCTTTGATTTTCTGTAATCCATCGGGCGAATATTTTTGACATGGCAGGCATCATGAGGAGATTGAGCAAGGTCGCGGAGATCAATCCCCCGAATTGCACGATTGCCAGGGGACCGAGCAACTCGCCACCGGGCTTATCAATCGCCCATACGAGAGGGAGCAAGCCAAAAATCGTGGTAAGTGAGGTCATGATAATGGGGATAACGCGCTCTAATGAGCCCATGAAAATGGCCTCATCGAGAGGATATCCGGCAATCTCTAAATCTCGATAGCGATTGAGCAAGATGAGTCCGCTCCTGATGGCAAAACCAATCACCGTCACAAAACCCACAATAGATGACACCGAGAGGATGGGAGGGATATACGAGCCACTCAAGACGGAATGAAGCGTCCCGGGTGAGACGACAAAGATAGCGATAATCCCCCCGACGAGACAGAGTGGGACATTCACCAGAGTCAGCATGGCTCGACGAACACTCCCCAGAGCCGAGGCGAGGAGCAGGACAATCAAGACGAGTACAATCGTGCCAAGAATCATCAATCGTTGAGAGGCGGACTCTCTCGCCTTGATCGTGCCGTCATAATCGACAGTACACCCAAGGGCATTCATCGCTGGATCTAATTTTGCACGACAGGCAGCAGCCAAATCACCGATATTAGAGTTAGGCGACGGGTTACACGAGATCATTGCCTTGCGCATCGTATTATCTCGCAAGATGAGGTTAGTCACCTCCTCGCGATAGATATGGGCAATCGCATCGAGCCTGACGCTCTTACCCTTGGCACCCAAGAGCTCAAGATTCTTAATATCCTCAATAGAGCTCTTGAGATTAGGGTCAATCCTCAAGACAATATTCCAGTGATCTTGATTTTTAATAACCTCGCCCAACTTTTTACCATTCAAGGCAGTAGAGACTTGCTCTGCGGCATCTGCCATCGTGAGACCATAGGCACTCAATGCTTCTTGATTATAGTTGATTCTCAAGGTATCTACCATAATCTCGCGATTGGCTCGGGCATCTGCCACCTCGGGCATGGCATCTAGGATTTCCTTTGCTCTCTTGGCGGCTTGCCTGATTTGAGGCAATTCAGAGCCATAGATATTGATCGCGACCTCAGAGTTTGAGCCCGACAGCGCCGAGCTGATGCGGTGAGCCAAGGGATATCCGATCATGGAACTCGTCCCGGGGATACCGTCGATGGTATGCTTAATATTTTGGCGAAGTGCCTTTTGATCCTGATGTAAATCGACGCGAACGAGGAGCTCTGATGCACTGACGGGCTCAGCATGCTCGTCATTCTCGGCACGTCCCGTTCGTTGAGCGACGCTGATGACACCAGGGATTTTTTCCACATCTTTCATGACCTGGCGAGAGATTCGGCTCGTCTCATCAAGAGAGGTACCAGGCACCGTACTGACAAAGACCGTATAACAATCTTCATTAAATGGGGGCAAAAAGCTCGTGCCAAAGGTACTTCCCAACCAGAGGGAGAGAGCCGTTATCACCGCCATGGCGATACAGACTAATTTGGAGCGTCTCAGGCAAAGTCGCAAAATGGGAGAATAAAACCGTTTGATGATTTTGACGCTGACGCTCTCGCCTGCAATTGTTGATTTTTTTTGCTTTTTATCAGGCTTAAACAAGACGTAGCACAAGACGGGAATCACTGTAAAGGCAACCATAATCGAGGCGATCATGGCGAGAATATAGGAGATACCCAAGGGACGGAAAAACTGCCCCTCCAACCCGGAGAGAAAGAGCACGGGACTAAAGACTAAAAGAATAATGAGCGAGGAGAATTGAATGGAGCCTGTGACCTCTTTTTGAGCTTGCATCAGTACGTCAAACTTACTCTTTCGTTGCTCGGGGGGCAGTGCCGCATTCACATCGAGATGTCGCCACGCCACCTCGACAAAGATAATGGCATTATCCACCACATCCCCAACCGCAACGGCGAGACCGCCTAAGGTCATAATGTTGATCGCCAGCCCACAAGCGGGGAAGCACAACAAGGCAAATAAAATCGAGAGGGGCATCGATAACAGAGTAACGAGTGCCGTACGGACATTGAGGAGAGTCAGGAAAATGACAAGCACCACGACGAGCGCAGCAATGCAGAGCGTTTGCTCACCATTCTGTAAAGACAAGTCGATAAAGTCCGCCTGACGATAGGCATCCGTTCGGATAGATAGCCCCTTGGGCAACTGGCTTTTGGCAAACTCGGCAACTGCGGCATCCACTGTCTGGGTCAGGGCTAATGTATTGGCGCCAGGTACTTTTTGCACAGAGAGGATGATGGCATCTCTCCCCATGAAGCCAGCATCTCCGCGACGGGGAGCCCCATCAATCCTGACATCAGAGACATCCTCAATTCTGACGATACCCGAGGCATGCTCTGGCACGAGGGAACGCTTGATTTGCTCAAGAGAGCTCATACGAGTATCCTGCTGGATAGGGACTTCTTGCCCTGCTACATCCTCAAGATAGCCTGCTGGAGCCGTCGATTGAGCTTGCTCGACTGCGGTCTTGAGCGAATCGAGAGTCAATCCCGCCTGCCTTAAGCGATTGGGCTTATAAATCACTTGATACTCGGGTAATCGCCCACCAAGGACGGTCACCTGACCAACGCCCGGGATGGCTAGCAGGCGATTGCGCAATTGATATTCTGCAATTTGTCGCATCTTCAGAGCAGAGGAGCTCTCATCCCCCGTGATGGCAATGAGCATAATCTCGCCTGTTACGGAAACAATGGGGGCAAGCTCTGGAGAATACTCTGCCGGTAGCGACTCTCTGATGGCAGCGAGTCTCTCCGAGACGATCTGGCGAGCTTGGTAAATATCTTTATCCCAATCAAAATCAACCCAGACAAAGGAGAGCCCACTCCCCGATGAGGAGCGCACGCTCTTGACCCCTGCCGTGCCATTCATGGCAGACTCAATGGGGATGGTGACATATTGCTCAACCTCTTGAGCCGTCAGTCCACCAGACTCGGTTTGTATGGTGACGCGTGGGACTTTAAGCTCGGGGAAGACATCGACAGGAATATTCTTGGCGACATAAATGGATATAGCCGCCAAAACGAGGGTCAACAGAATGACTGTAATCCTATTTTTAAGGCAAAAGGCAATGAGATGTTTCATCAAATATAACTCCTAATTGTTCTGTATTTTAAGGTAATTTTAAGCCTCAATGAGCCCCCTCATGGAACTTGCCATCAGCATGGAAATGCCCAGCTGCCTTTTTCGCGGCTCCCCCCTCGGTGGGGAGTACGTACTTCAGCTCATAGCCACCTTTTACGACGATGATCTGCCCCTCTTTGAGCCCCTTGACTGGGGTCATCCCCTGACGTGGCGCCAAGGTCTCCACCTTTTTCATCACAAAAAGATTTTTATTCGTGGGGTCCTGGATAAAGACAACATCGTTAATCCCCACCTTGACCAAAGCACTATTGGGGATAGATATATAATCATCCGAGGCATCATCCGCATGATAAAGCTCCAAGCGAGCTACCTGCCCGGCATACGCCGTATCAGGTAAGGGCTGGGGGACGAAATACAGGGTACGCGTTTGAGTCGCAGGGTCAATCTGGGCAGAGACTCTCAATTGACCATCCAAGAGCTGAGTCTCTTTACCATCTGGCGTTGACAAAGCCAATTTACCCATCGAATAATTAACGGGATCGGCGGCATAACTCGTCGCCTTAAACTCAAGCTGACCTTTGTTGGTCAAGACGAGGACGGGGCTCCCCTGCTCGCCCCATGCCCCACGACTAATCCCAACCGATTGCACCGCCCCATCGCGATTGGCACAGACATAGAGGACATTCCCCTTGAGCTCTCCGCCTGATGTGGCAAGAGCAAGCTTGCTCTGAGAGCTCACGACAGCTGACTCTAAGCCTGGTCTCTCTGCTTGTTTGAAACGAATCGAAGTCTCTAACTCGCTATTTTTAGTACCGATGCCATCTAATTGAGCCTTACGATTCAAGAGCGTTTGCAATTCCTCCTGGTTACGCGCCAGATTAGCCTCATTCTGGACGAGGATGCCCTTTAACTCGACAATATCAGGAGATTCCAGCGTGTAGAGTAATTCGCCTTTTTTCACCTGTTGTGCCGATTGAATATGCAAATTGACACGCCCTGCCGCAGGCAAAGCACAGGTCTGAATGGCGTGGGGCGGTATCTCTAATTGCCCATAAAAAGACTTGCTTGCCTGATGAGAACGCGCCACGACTCTCTCCACTTGCATGTTGAGTGAATGGCGTGCCTTATCATCGATTTTGACAAGAATCATCTCTTGTGCGCTACCGCTACAAGCTTCACCTGCGGAATGTTGATGAGCATCCTCTGCACAGGACTCACCCTCTGCATGGTCATGGTCATCCTCTGGACAAGACTCACCCTCTGCATGTTCGTGGTCATGAGTGGCATGTTTGTGATCGTGGTCATGATGATCGTCTGCGATGGGGGCAATTGGTGCTGCAATGGAAAGATTCATCCATGCAGCAAAGCCGAGACAAGAAGTCAGTAATGATTGTGAAATTTTCATAAAATCAATTTTTGGGAAGGGTTGGGGTTGTCAAATAACGGAGTTGAGCTTGAATTTTGGTCAATTTATTGAGGGAATCGAGGAAGGCAAGTTTGCTCTCAAAGACCTGTTGTCGAGCTTCGGCGAGATCGCTTAGGCTCGTCTCACCCATTTTGTGGAGTTGCTCAAGCTTTTTCAATTGATCTGTGAAGCGGTCGAGGCGTTGCCACTCTGCCATGCAATGAGAATGGAGCATGTCCTGCTCCCGAGAGGCGAGACGACTATCTTGCAGCAAGCCATGCCAGAGCTGAATAGTCTCCATCCGCACCAGATTGCGATTGCCTTTTGATTCCGCAATTGCCTTACGATTACGATTCCATAGGGGAATATTAAAGCTGATACCCCCCCCCAGTGATCTCTCACCATCATCACGAGTATAGGCAGGACCTAACTCAAGCTCTGGATATTGCTTGCGAATCTCAGCCTTAAACTGGGTCTCACTGGCGGCATACGAGGCAAGCTGACTCAATATTTTAGGGCTGTCAAGGAGCTGAACAGGCGAGGGCGAGGCAATCAATGAGGGTACAGTCTTGCTAGCAGAAATCAGCCGATAATGGTCAACAACACTTGGATGTAACCCCAATAATTGACTCAGAGCCATCTTTTGCTCAAGCTCCGCCTCTGAGGCGGATTGTAGCTCACGCAAGGCATTATTGAGCCGTTGCAAGGCAATTTGCCGTGATACAGAATCCAGCTCGCCGATTTGGTGCAGACTTGTCAGCTGTTGGTCTTCTTGACGGAGGCTCTCAAGGCGCGTGACGATTAACTCTTTACGTTGCTGGGCAAGGCTCCATTCGCTCCATTTCTGCTCAAGGGAAACGAGGAAATCAATCTCCGCTTGGCGTAAACCCCAGTAATCAGCCTCTTTGTAGTGCGATGCCACTTGCTTCTCCAGCAGAGGGAGACCCGTCACGGGAATAGTAAAGGCAAGTCCGCCATCGAGATTGATCGTGTCCCCCTCTTGTTGGAGGACGCGCTTGGTATCCCAAGAGAAAGAGGGATCATTCCACCAGCCAGCTTGTCTCTCTACATCCGAGCTCATCGCAAGCTTGAGGCGAGCCTTGTTCAAGTCGGGGTTGAGCATCAGACCAATCTGACGCGCTTGAGGCAAATTAAGCGTTTGTGAACGATGAATCGAGGCAGATTGCCTCATCCATCCTCTCTCCTCTTGAGTCAAATCGACTGGGGAGCTTTGATAACGGGCGCAGGAACTCAGGGCAATAATCAGCCCAATGCCTGCACTATAAAATAGTGTGGTCTTCATGATAAAGTACGGGAAAAGTGGGAAAAATACCGAAGGAATGAAAATATCTCTCTCGGCAACGACAACAAGAGCAACTCTCTCGTTGATAAAATCGACAAAATCCTCTCAAGACGAGCTAGACTCATCCCAAAAGGAGGGGCTCGACTAAATGAGCAAAGGTCGGCAATATCCCAAGCCACCGACAACAACAATCCGTATCCGATCAGGTGGAGAATAAATCTCGGGCAATGAAGGGAGAAGATTCAGCACGAAATCTCGTGACATAAAATCTGGGGGAACCATCAGAACAGATGAATCAAAGGTCGGCACCGAGACTGACATGGCAGCCAAGCTCACCTCTCCGCTATCTAGCGTATGGTGATGACAATGATGCTCCCATGTTGACGAATCATGAGGAATGTCTTGATGATGCTCAGCATCAGCTATCATTTGATGCTCATGCCCTTGCTCACAAATACAATCCTTGATAAAGAATCCACTCTCACAGTCACAAAATGACACAACATTCATCTTGCCGACTGCTATAAGCAAGACGGCAATCATCAGAATGATTTGTCTCATTGTTCTCAACATCAACGTAGATTACACCCACTAAATAGAGATAAAAAAACAGACGGTAAAGCAAAAAGAACTGTAGAGCACTCTCATGACAACAATGAGCCCCTCTCCAATTTGTCAATTCCGAGAATCTGGCTTGCTTTTCGCTGTGAATTTGGTATACGTCTCGCGTCCGCTTCAGGACATATCCGCACTATGAGACCAGACTTGAATCCCCCTACAGGTAACGCTGCCGATTACATTACCGAAATATACGGCGAAGACGTATTCAATCTGCAATCCATGCGAAATTATCTGCCAAAGAACGTCTACAAAAAGCTCGTATCCACCATTCGTAGCGGAGAAAAACTCGATTCGGATATTGCCAATGACGTTGCTCATGCGATGAAACAATGGGCATTGGAGAAAGGGGCGAGCCACTACACCCACTGGTTCCAGCCCCTCAATGGCTCGACTGCGGGCAAGCACGATTCTTTTGTAGAGGTTGATGCTCAAGGCGATTTGCAACTCGCCTTCTCTGGTAAAAATCTCGTTCAGGGCGAGCCTGATGCCTCCAGCTTCCCCTCGGGGGGCTTACGTGCTACCTTTGAAGCTCGTGGCTACACGGCATGGGATCCAACAAGCCCAGCCTTTATCAAACGGACAAATATGGGCGCCGTCTTTTGCATCCCCACCGCCTTTTGTTCATACAAAGGTGAAGCCTTGGATAAAAAGACCCCACTCTTGCGCTCGATGAAGGCAATCAGCAAGCAAGCCCAACGCTTACTCGCCTGCTTTGGTAAAACGACGAGTCCTGGTTCGGATTCATTCCGCGTCACCTCAGACCTCGGGGCAGAGCAAGAATACTTCCTCATTGATAAAGAGCTATTTGCCAAACGCCCCGACCTCATCATGTGTGGGCGCACTCTTTTTGGCAATGTCCCCACCAAACATCAGCAGATGGAGGATCATTACTTTGGCGCCATCAAGGAACGCGTCCTTGACTTCATGATTGACGTCGACCAAGCACTCTGGAAGCTAGGCATCCCTGCAAAAACGCGTCACAACGAAGTAGCACCAGGTCAATTTGAAATTGCCCCTATCTTTGAGAGCCTCAATCTCGCCGTTGACCACAACATGCTCTTGATGGAGGTCCTGCGCAAAAAAGCCAACAAACACGGCATGGTTTGCCTCCTCCATGAAAAGCCCTTTGCAGGACTCAATGGCTCGGGCAAGCACAACAATTGGTCACTCTCTGCCCCAGGCTTAGGTAGCCTGCTCAATCCAGGTAAAAGCCCTCATGAGAATGCCCTCTTCCTCACCCTGCTCTGCTGTGTAATTGCCGCCGTTGACCGCCATGCGGACATCCTCCTCGCCTCTGTTGCCAAATCGGGCAATGAGCATCGCCTCGGCGCACAAGAAGCCCCCCCCGCCATTATCTCCATCTTCCTCGGTGACCTCCTCGATGAGATCATCACCCAAATTGAAAAAGGTGGAGCCAACTCCTCTCGCAAAAAGGGAATCATGAACATCGGCGTCGATTCTCTGCCCGACCTCCCCCTGGATACATCAGACCGCAATCGCACGAGTCCCTTTGCCTTCACTGGCAACAAATTTGAATTCCGTGCAGTAGGCTCCTCGCAAACCTGCGCATGGCCCATGACCGTCCTCAACACCATCGTTGCAGAAAGTCTGGATGAAGTCACCACAATCCTGGAACCCGTCGCAGGCACAGATCAATTCAACTCTGTCCTCCAACACACCCTCCAAGGGCTCATTAAAGAACACAAACGCGTCTTATTCAGTGGTGATGGCTATTGCAACAAATGGCTCGCAGAAGCCGCAAAACGTGGTTTAGCCAACCGCCCTGGAGCTCTCGAATCACTCGAAGCTCTCGACACGCAGGTAGCCGTCGACCTCTTCGGCAAATACGAAGTCATGAGCCAGACAGAACTGCATGCTCGCCATGAAGTACAAACAGAAATCTACCTCAAAGAACTCTCAATCGAGTCTGAAACTGCCATCCTCATGGCAGAGACACTCTATATCCCAGCCGTAACGGAGCAATTAACTCGCTTGGCAAACACCATCGAATCTCTCCAAAAAGCAAATATCAAAAATGGGGTATCAGCTGCGACCGATCGCATCAACGCCATCGGCACCCTCTACGACACACTCCCGGCTCAAGTCACAACCCTGCGAGATGCTCGCCTGCACAAAAACACCGTAGCCATGAAACAGTCCATGAAAGAGCTACGATCAACAGTCGATGCCCTCGAATCGCTGACCGATGCAGCTCTCTGGCCCGTCCCAACCTACGCCCAGCTCCTCTTCCTTTATTAGGGATGAAAACACTTTTACATATCTGTTGCGCCCCCTGCTCCATCTCCTGCATTGAGAGCTTGAGAGCAGAGCACATCGAGCCCACAGGATTCTGGTATAACCCTAATATCCACCCGTTCACGGAATACAAAAGCCGTAAAAATGCGCTCGTTGGATATGCTCAACTCATTAAAATGGAGTTAATCGCACAAGGAGAATACGGTCTGCGCCCCTTCATTAACGAAATCTATCCCAACCTGACCGATCGCTGTGGTACTTGCTATAAAATGCGCCTGGATGAGACCGCTAAATTTGCCTCAGAAAACGGCTATGACAGCTTCACCACGACGCTACTCATCAGCCCCTACCAAAGACACGAGCTCCTCCGCCAAACAGCAGAGGAAGCAGCCGAACGTCATCACATCCAATTCCTCTACAGAGACTTTCGCCCCCTCTTTAAGGAAGGACAAGCAAAAGCTAGAGAGCTAGAGCTCTACATGCAAAAATACTGCGGTTGTATCTTTAGCGAAGAAGAACGCTACAGGAAAAAGAAAAAATCAGTCTAATCTAACGATCAGACAAAAAATCTTCTCCCCCCACCTCTCTTTCGCCAATAAATTCACCGTCCCACATTAAATACGGGTCTGGAGGAGAACGTGTTGCGTTAGCCGAAGGCGATGCATCAGGTTCCCGCCTGAACCGTTTTCACCGCCCCTCTATTTCTCCAACAAATTCACCGCCCAGCATCAAATACGGGTCTGGAGGAGAACGTGTTGCGT
>JAVXPO010000072.1:0-9644 GCA_036644695.1 Akkermansia sp.
CATTTTTACGAGCCTGATAGGGAACAAATTCTTCATAAAATTTAATTCCCCCCACGTCCTTCAAGAGGAGGCAAAATTAAGAAATAATCCCGTTTATTTGCTTACATGCCTTAACTGTATTGGACATGAGCATGGCAATTGTCATTGGACCCACACCACCAGGGACAGGAGTAATGGCACGGCAATGATTGGCGACCTCGTCATAAGCGACATCGCCAACGATACGATAACCGCGTTCTCGAGTTGCATCCTCTACGCGATTGATACCGACATCGATCACGACAGCCCCCTCTTTGACAAAATCAGCTTTGATCATAGCTGGACGTCCAATGGCAGCTACTAAAATATCTGCCGTTTTGCACAAGGCGGGTAAATCTTTTGTCCGAGAGTGCGCAACAGTCACCGTTGCATTTGAATTTTTAGCCATCAACAAATTAGCCATGGGCTTACCTACAATCATACTACGCCCAACGACAACTGCATTCGCACCATTCGTCTCAATTCCATAAGCCTTAAGTAATCTCATACAACCAAGTGGCGTGCAGGGGACAAATCCCGTTGGATCTTCTAACACAAGTTTAGCAACATTTTCAGGATGGAATCCGTCCACATCTTTACGTGGGTCAATCGCTCGAACGATTGCAGCCTCATCAATATGAGGAGGGGGGGGACTCTGTACCAAAATACCATGAATGGCACTATCTTTATTCAAGCGCTCAATCACGGCAAGCAACTCCTCTTGAGTCGTCTCGGTGGGTAACTCTACTTTTTCTGAGTACATCCCCAAGTCAGCACATTTACGAGCCTTAGAACCAACATAAACCTTTGACGCAGGGTCACTACCGACGAGCACGACGGCAAGCCCAGGGACAATGCCTGATTGTTTAAGTTGATTGATTTCCTGACCGATTTCCTTAAGGACATCTTCAGACACTTTTTTTCCATCAATGATTTGCATAGTTTTCAGGGTTATCTTGTTTAGGGAAGAAATTTAAGGGTGAGAAATCGGGGAGTCCCTCTTTCATCAAATTCTCAATCATGAGTCGATAGCGTTCCAATTCTTCATCATTGAGTTCACGAGGAATAAATATACGCTTTTTCCACAAAATTCTCGCTTCGGAGAAAGGTTTGGGGATGCAAAATCGATCCCATGATTTCACGCGCCAACAATTTGCATACTCAATGCAAATCGGGGCAATGGGCACGCCAGATATAGAAGCCATTTTAATCACACCAGGCGACAAACGATAGATAGGTCCTTTAGGTCCATCAGGCGTTACTGATACACATTTACCTTCTTTAAGTGCTTGAATCATCCCTACTAGAGCAACGGTACTACGCCGATGAGTAGACCCCCTCACCGCAGTCATATCAAAATGTTTTAGGATGGATTCTAGCAAGGCGCCATCTTTACTGGCACTCGTCAAAATACACATCCGTTTTTGCCAACCCGATAAAACCCATGCATATCCACAGGCAAAAATGCGATTATGCCAACAGACAGAAATAGCAGGCTCATCCATATTCTCCTCTCGTTCTTTCTCGGAACGAAGCCTCAACGTCATGCATATCAGTTGAATGACACTCCACATGCCAAACCCTGCAATTTTTGTCCACCAACGTGACTGTTTCCCTCGGATATCAATCATGCGAGCGATTATTATTTCAGCAATGATTCGAATTGATCAGACGATTTTTCTTTAGCTTCGTCTTTCTCCTCTTTTTGAGACTCTCTCTTTTGCTGAAGTTGAGTTGCCATCACGCCACGCATCATTCTTTGCTCCTCTAACAATTTTTCACGAATTGGTTTAACAGGAATCAAAAGCTGATACGTATTATCCATGGGTTTACTCAAAGTACCCGATAAAACGATATCAACCCATGAGTTTTCGCTATCCGTCTTTATAAAAAGAGGATCGGGATTCATATTCTCTCCCATCCCCGTTCGATAAGGAATACCTAAATTTAAATTCCCCGTCAAATCTCCTGTTGCAGAGACATTTAAGGATCCCTTAATCATAAGGAAGCTAAATTCTTTAGCATCAATATTATTGACCATCAATCCATTACCATCGGATTCAAATCGAGCCGACGAAGATTGCATCAATGCATTTAGATATAACTTATTGCTAGTCAAAGTAGCTAATTCATTCAAAATAGGCAAACTTTGAATCGTAAATTTCTTCATATCCTTCCCTTCACCAGAGAACGGAGGGAACTTTTGGTCTGACTTGGGCAACGAAATCATAAAAACCATCCTTGCCGCCTCATCCTCAACATAAGACCCAAAATTAACATCAATCAATTTTGCAAATTCATGATTAGTCATCAAAGACAAGGGCAAATTCTCACCAGTCAACTTGATAAACGGCTTATAGTACGAATCCCCCGCAGCAATCTTCCCCTCAAGTGAAACTGATGCCTCCTCTCCCATCTTCCCCTCAATATTAAAATACTCAATCCCGGTCTTGGCCACATAAAGAGAGGCAACAGATAATTTAATCTGATCCCATCCACGAATTTGAAGCGTTTGCGTACTAAAATTGCATACATAACGTCCTTCTTCCGAGGCTCTCATATATAACTCTGTATGTAATTGGAAGGGAGCTGCCTTTGCATCATCAAAAATAATCTCAAAGTGAGGGACACGATATCTGGAATACTGCCATAATTCACTCCCGTGAAATTCTGGCATGACAAATTTATCCTTCTTATTGCGGAGAACCACCTGCACCTGTTGTACCTCCATCATATCACCACGGCATACCCCCGTGATAAAAGAAATCGGCAATAAATTAGCCGAAATCCCTGACATTGTCACCTCTTTCAACATCGAGGAATCTGGGAATGATGCCTTGACCAACCCTACAGAAAAGCTCAATCCTTCAAATTTAACATCCTTCAGAGCCACCTGTGCTCCCCATGCCTGTGAAAGCTCCTGCTCTTTTTGTTTCAAAAAGTCCTCTGAATTAAAGGACGATATTCTCAACATTAAAAAAGTAATACCTATGATACAGCAAACAATGATTGCAATACCAAAAAACAAAATAAACTTCTTAAACCCAGCCGCCTTTTTTGACTCTCTTTTCTCATCCTCATACACACGCTTACGCTTGCGCACCTTAATCACTTTCTCTCCATTGGGTAAAACGACAACTTCACGAGAGCGCTCCTCAGAGACGACATCATTATCTCTCGCCTCACGGAGACGATCCATAATGTCATCTAACTTTTTCTCTCCTTGATGTGTGTGTTTTTCTTGATTCATGGTAGTAATATCAATAATAGTAAAGCAAGTTGCCCCTCTCCTTGTGGTGAGCAAACATACTCATTTGCTCCGATTCTGTCAATCCCAGCCCACTCTCGCCTCATCGCATAATCTTTCATTTATTCCATAGGCATTCCTGCATCTACAGTAACTGCTTCTGGTGGAATTATAGGAGAGTCTTCTTTAGCTTCAGGAGGAGCATCAGGTGTAGTAGATCGATATAAATCTTTCCCAGCAGGATCAACGACATCGGCTCTAACCATAATGAGTAACAAGGTACGCTCTACTTGAGTACCTTCTGAACGGAACATACGTCCGACCAAAGGGATGTCACCCAAGATAGGGACTTTATCCTCAAATGCTACATTGCGTGACTTTTTCAACGACCCCAATACGACCGTACTCCCCGTGGCAATGCTGACGGAGGTCGTCTCTTTTTTAACAGAAAAGATAGGTTGCAAAATTTTATTACTACTGATTTCTACATTGTAAATATCAGCACCACTCCCCACTTTAGCAACTCGCTCGACAGCATTGTTATTCGAACCACCAATGACGGGAATCGTCATTACACTCCCATAATTGATAAATCCATCAAATTCTACAATTTGAGGTTTGAGGGTCAAATTGATAATTGATTTATCCTCGCTCAAGCCAGTAACTTCAACATCAAATAAAGTCCCCGTCTCACGAACAGCAAACGTCGATGGATGCGATGGAGTCATGATCCCTCCACTTGAACCAGACGATGTGGGCAGTTGAGGGGCCTCATAACTCTCTGGATAAGACATTTCTCTCCCTGAATAAAACGAGGCACTTTCTCCAGGACGCACAATCAATTGAGGCTTTTGCAGCACATCTGCACCTGTATTTTGATTTAACCCCTTCATCACAAATGCCAAATCGACAGACTTCCACACCCCTCGCAAAGTAAAGAAACTAGGGGCACTCCCAGGTTGGTACCCTGCGCCTCTCGAACCAACAGAACCATTCTCAATTAAAGAATCAATATTATCAGTCGATTGCACCTTATCCATTGATCTCAACCCACCTGTGACAACCCCAGTAGGCACGGCGGCATCAGCAATCTTGGCAACTCCAGAATAAATCCCATCATTCAGAGGATTGAGCTTATCACCGCCCCCTCCACCATATAATTTATCCGTCGTGATATTAGAATTGATAATCCAGTCAAAGCCCAATTCTTTAAGAGTCTTTTCACTCACTTCAATAAAAGTAGCCTTGACAACAACCTGCACGGGTTGCTTTGTCGACTGAGCTTGAATCATATCCTCAATTTTTCGGATATTCGACGATGTATTATGAACAAAAAGAGTTGATTTATCCGCATTATAGCGAACAGACGAGCCTGCTGGGAAATCAACACCCAAAGCCTTCAATGCTATCTTAGGGTCAACCCTTTTAATAGAAACACTCGATGCAGATGATGATGTCTCTGCAAAGGGATCCGCCTCTGCTTGAGAGGACGCATCATTATTCCCAAGTGATGAAAAAAATCCTGGAGGCAAAGGCAATACCTTGGATACTAATACCCCTGAAGAATCACCAGCTGACATCAATTCAACTGTATAAGCATTTGATCGAACATCGGTCCCCGTCGCCTTTGCCACATAGTCCAGCACCTGCTTTAAGGGCATATTCGATAACTTCAAATTAAATCTCTTGCTCAGAATCTTTTTCGTATTCTCGCTATCGGGACTCCCTAAATTAACCGTAATATTAACACCTCGTTCTGACTCAATACTCGCCTGCTTATCTAAGGCAATTGATTGATGCCTCAAAAAATCAACAGCTTCCATCAGATCAACATTCTCCAAGTCAACCCTAGGGAGGATGATAGAAGAGAGCTTGGTCTCAATAGAACGAATGCCAAAGGCACCATCAACAGGGGAAGAAGCATCCCCTGCACCAGCTGGTAATTCCTCACCGAGCACGGGCTGCTCCCACTGACTCGATACATCACTCAACGCCTTGCCTCTCGTCTGATCATAGGCACTTTGAGCATACGCATTCCTCCGTCGATCGACACGCTCCATCCCACTACGCGCTGAGGTATTATAAGGATCAATCTTTAACGCTTCTTGGAAACTCTTGATGGCATCATCATATTGACCCAAATCATAAAACCCATTGCCCATAATGAGCAACCGCTCTACCTCTTGCACATTCTTGGCATTTTGAGGGGTCTTGGCTGGATTATTGCGGATAGGATCATCTAAATAATCCAAAGCACGCTTCACCAATTTGCTATCTGGCATCGTCTTTAAGGCATCATTCAGTAAAGTACGTGCCTCATCATAACGTCCCACCTTGGCATAATCTTGAGCAACTGCCACACTCGCATCTGCAATGCTTGACTGAATAAATTTTCGACGTTTCTCCGTTGCTGGTGCAATAGGCATCAACTGAAGAGCAGATCGATAATCTTTAAGAGCATCCTCATACTTACCAGCAGCATAAGCAGTACGCCCACTTTGCAGCACAGACATAGAGGTCTGCGTTTTATCATCTAAACGGGCGGCAGCTCTCGTAGCAATACCCCCTGTCCCATGATTTCCAAGCACAATAGAGCCTGTAGAGCCTGTCCCTGCTACAGCATAAGAGACAGTTATAGATGCCACAGCAGCAGCTATGCTAATAAAAGATCGCAAATGAGAGGGAATCAGGATCATGACGGTTTAAGGGAAGCTACTATCTTTCTGCCTGCTCGTCACCATAAAAACTCATCTAGGATGATTTTTATCAATAAAAATCATCCAGCCCTCTAAAAATAGGGGAGAAAAGATGAAAAACCAATCAAATCATCTTCATTGCTCTACCGTTGAGCCAAATGCAGACGAGGAATCAGACCCACGATCACGATCACGATCACGATCACGATCTGCCTCTCTGACGGCAGGACGTTGAGTCGTCACAATAACCTTCCTGACCACTGGCTTTTGAACAACTGGCTTTTTCGGCTCGTGCTGAAGAGCAGGAATCATCTTTTTCAGATCAAACTGACGCCATTGATCAAGCCTAATCGCTCCAGTATAATTACAATACCCAACAATCACACCTAGGATAACAAGCACAATAACAAAAGTCACACAACAAGAGCTCTTTTTCTTAGAGGAACGAAGAGATATCACCCCTCTCCCGACAGAAATCCCCCCCCTTTGACCAAGAACAAGACCAGCCCCCTTACCTGCCCCAACACTACCCGTCATCTTGATTTGACGCCCCGTCTGGTAATGATCCAGATAATCCATCCATAAACGAGCAGAATTATAACGATTATGATAATCAGGCTCCAATGCCTTATCAATACTCGACAAAATCGCCATAGGATACACATCACTCAAGCCCGCCACCGTACTCACCTTAATCATCCGATCACAGACAAATCGCTCATCTCCAGAGATAGGCACGATTCCCATCAGTAGCTCATAAAAAACAGCTCCTAGCTCATATAAATCACTCCATGCCCCCAACTCCCTCAATCGTCCAGGATAAAATTCTGGAGGCGTATACCCAGGCGTAATCTGCACAACACCTTGATGTTGCAACTCCTTTGACCTAACTGCCCCAAAATCAATCAACTTTGGCATCCCATTAGGCATGATAAAAATATTAGCTGGCTTAATATCGCAATGAAAAATCTTTTGCTCGTGCAATTGCTCTAAAATATCTAACAAATTCCACAAAAGCCCCTCGACTTGCTCTGCTCCGAGAGTTTCCCCCTTTGCCTTCAAATCCTCCATAATATCATAAAGCGTCTTCCCATGAATCAGCTCCATTACATAATAAACCGTCCCATTCTCCTCAAACAGATCATACACCTTTACCACACCAGGGTGAGAGAATAGAGACAAAGTCATCGCCTCTTGCCTCGTATTCTCGACACAGCCATGAAACATCCCCTGAGTTTCATCACTCAATGCTTGCACCTCATGAGCCCCCTCCACTCGCCTCGCATACGCCTCAGGCAAGCATTCCTTAAGCACGACATGGGTACTAATAGTCGCATCCCAAGCCATATAAGTAATACCAAAACCACCAAAGCCAATCACTTTGATAATCTGATATTTCTCATGGAGAAGAGTCCCTTCGGGGAGGGCGGAGAGTAAATTTGATTCTAAAGTAGATTCAGAAATTTCGTTCATAGGAGTGAATTCACTGATTATCTATACAATCTCACACTACAGTCAAGCCAATATATCAAGATTTTTTCACATCATAATTATTCAGAAATAATAAATATCTCAAAACTAATTTTATATTTTATCAAGGAAGATACGTATTACGTATCACACCTGCCCTAAATAAAAATCTTGAAAGGGGATTAGTTTAAACCCTGTGATATTTTTTATGGTGGAGAGGGAGAGAACGTGTTGCGTTAACGGAGCAAAGCGAAGTATTGGCATCAGCTTCTAACCTGACCACAAGAGGCGGGTTCACCGCTCGGTAAATTGCCCATTGGTAAAGTAGACTCGTTGATGGGACGAAATAAGAAGATAGTGAAAAACGGTGAATTTTATGATAAAAAATGCCCGACTCAATCAATGAATCGGGCATAAAAAGGAGAATCACTAGCAGTGATTACCGTCTACGAGACGAGTAGTCAGAATTATTCCGACGGGCAGGTCTAGGGCGTTGTGGGCTCTTTTTACCTGTTGACATGGAGCGAGCATTACTCTGGCTCTTTAATTCCACAGGAGTGGCTCCGCCATCGGGATGCAAGGGAATGGGGTTGCCGAGCAACTTCTGAATTCCTCGAATTTGTTTAAATTCATCTGGGCTACAGAATGAAATAGCTTCGCCATCAGCTCCTGCACGAGCAGTACGTCCAATGCGGTGAACGTAAACCTCTGGTTCTGCGGGCAAGTCAAAGTTGACGACAAGATTGATATCTTTCACATCAATCCCTCGCGCTGCAATATCTGTGGCAACCAAGATGGGGGTTTCCCCTGTACGGAATTGCTTGAGCATGCGTTCTCTTGTCCCTTGGCTCTTATCCCCATGGATAGCTGCCGATGGATAACCGCTCTTATTCAAAAAGGTCGCGAGGCGATTGGCTCCGTGCTTGGTCCTTGTAAAAATGAGCGTCCTGCCGATGGCGCCCTTGCTTGAGAAAAGGCGCAACAAATCATCTTTTTTGTTGGCTTGAGACGAAACGTGAAAAAGGAATTGCTCGACGTTATCCGCCGTTTGATCGGGTGAGGCAACCATGATTGTCTCTGGATTGCGAAGCATGGCTTGGGCAAGACGCAGAATATTGTCGGGCATCGTTGCCGAAAACAATTGGGTATGCCGTTGTGGGGGAGTCTCAGCGACAATTTTTTTAATCGCAGGGGCAAAGCCCATATCCAACATGTGGTCAGCCTCATCAAGAATAAGAGTCTCAACATGACGAAGAGAGACATTCTTTTGTGCCATATGGTCAAGTAAGCGACCTGGGGTAGCGACAAGAATATCCAACCCCCGTGCGAGTGCTTTCATTTGACCACCATAACCAACGCCACCGTACATGACTGCCGTTGATAGATCCAGACCTCGACCATACGCAATAATATTATCGTGAATTTGTGAGGCAAGCTCACGCGTCGGGCTCAAAATGAGCGCACGGACATGATTGGGACGTACACGGCTCTTATCCTTGGCAATTAATTGCATGAGAGGCAGAGCAAATGCAGCTGTCTTACCCGTGCCTGTTTGAGCTAATCCCATGAGATCTCTCTGTTGTAATAAAAGCGGGATGCAGGCGGCTTGAATAGGAGTCGGTGACTTATAGTCGAGCTTCTCCAACTGATGGAGAAGGGGAGCCGTCAATCCAAGCTCCTGAAATGTGGTGGGTACCATAAATGATTTTTTGATGTGAGCGACATCTGCTTGGGAAACCATAATAGCTCCCTAACAACTTGCTCCCGTCTCAAAACAAGCCAAAATGACTCGCTAAAATAACGCGCAAATGCGGAAAGCTGACGTCCGTTCCCCGAAAACAAAATGAGTGTCACTATCCGTGAACCACAAGCAATACACTGGGAACGCCGCGAACAAACCATGGATTGCCATTTTTGTCACGTTAATTGATGTTTAATTACTCGTTACTTGTGACATCAGGACAATCTGCGACTAGGCTTACGCTGGAAGAAGGGAATCCCCTCACCTATCCTAAATAATCATCATGAGAAAATCTCAGATTTATTATCAATCATTTATGTCGGTAAAAAACGATTTCTAAAGAAGCCCCCCCTATTCCAGTATGACGCAGAGCCGAAAATAATACGATTGTTCGATTGACTTTTTGCGGGGGTGAGCGCTATGTAGAAAATGTTCATTGAGAACCTTTCTTTACTTTCGTTCACTTTGAAAA
>JAVXPO010000073.1:0-9315 GCA_036644695.1 Akkermansia sp.
TTTTTTCAAGATTTTTATTTAGGGCAGGTGTGGGAATTTGTGGATTGAGTTTTGTTGAGAGGAGAGTACGATGAGCGCCATGTTTACCCCCCATCTCATTGGATTGGTCGCTTTGACGGATAAGCTTGGCGTCGATGAGGCTCTGAGAACGGTATCGTCAGCGATTGAGAAAGCTGGGATGGAGTCAGTTTTGATTCGCGAGCTTGCGCAATTGGAGCAATTTGTTACTGAGGGAGATCAGGCAGCTATTTTATCCAAGGTAGAATTGCTCCTGACTTTTGGGGGGGATGGGACGATGCTCTCCATGGCGGCAACGTCAGCCATGTCTCAAGTGCCCTTAGCGGGGGTTAATCTCGGGCGGCTGGGCTTTTTGACGACTTGCTCGGTGCAGGGGATTGAGTATTTTGTCGAGTGTTTGCGACAGGGGACTTGTCTGGTGAGAGAGCGTTCTCTCTTGGAGGCGCAGTCTGTCTCTGCCGATGGTACACGGAGAGAGGGTCGTAAGTTGGCACTCAATGAGGTGACGCTGATGAGGAGCCAAAATGGCAAAATGGTCGATTTGGATGCTGTCGTGAATGGGGTGTTACTCAATAGGTATCATGCCGATGGGGTGCTCGTGGCGACACCGACGGGCTCCTCGGCGTATTCTCTCTCAGCAGGGGGACCCTTGGTGTGGCCAGAGTCTGATGTCATTTGTGTGACCCCTGTCTGTCCGCATAGTTTGACCAATCGCTCAGTGATTTTACCCGATTCTGTAGAAATCCAGCTGCGCCCTCGCGCGAGACGAGGTCGTAGTGACTCGATGCTCTATTCTTTAGATGGGCGAGATACTCATACGATTGAGGTAGGCGAATCGCTCATTGTAAAAAAAGCCCCCGAACAATTGCAACTCGTTCATTTGCCTGATTATAATTTTGCCGAGTTATTGCGAGCCAAATTGAGATGGCAGGGGACAGAATTACCTTGGGATGATGAGTAAAGTAGGGGAGAAATGAGAGAATTTGAGCCGATTTTGAACTGATTTCTCCTTTATTTGCGAATTTTTCCTAATGTGGGCTTGACGAAACCCATTGGATCGTAGTATCGTCCGCAACCCGCCGCTAGCACGGCGGATAACCACGCACAACCGCGTAATAGATAAAACCATGAAGACCCACGTGAAAAAAGGTGATGAAGTAGAACTCATTGCCGGCCGTAACCACAAGGGCAAGCGCGGCACCGTTCTCTCGGTAAACGCCATCAAAGGTACTGTCATCGTAGAAGGAGCTCGCAAGGTCAAAAAAACCATGCGCCCTACGGAACAGAACCCTGAAGGTGGGATCCAAGAGATTGATGCCCCAATTCACATTTCAAATGTGAAGAAAGTGGGCTAGGCATCCGCCGACCCTGCGCTTAAGCCATCATCAACTAAACAAGAGCTGACCCGCTAAAATAATGAGTACACCTACGTTACTGAAATACTACCGCGAAAAAGTTGCCCCGGCACTTCAAGCGAAGCATGCGTACAAGAATGTGAACCAGATCCCTCAATTGGAGAAGATCGTGGTTACATCATGCATGGGCAAGCATCCTGACCGCAAACAAGCTGTCGAAGATGCCGTTAATGAAATATCCAAGATTACTGGACAAAAACCGTCCGTAACCTACGCTCGTAAGAGTGTTGCTAACTTTAAACTGCGTGAAGGTGAAGTCCTCGGCGCTCGCGTTACCTTACGCAGCACCCGCATGTGGGAGTTTCTGGATCGCTTTGTTAACGTTACCGCACCTAATATTCGCGACTTTCGCGGATTGCCTGCCAAGTCTTTTGACGGCAGAGGTAATTATGCAGTCGGTATTGCCGATCAATCCATCTTCCCCGAAATCGAGCTTGATCAAATTAAGCGTCAAATCGGTTTCGACCTTATTTTCGTAACGTCGGCCAATACGGACGATGAAGGACGCGACTTGCTCCGTGAATTGGGTATCCCATTCCGCGAAGCGAAAAAGGTCGAAGAAACCCCTACTCCTAACGCCTAACATTATTTCCTATCATGGCCGTATTAAGTGACCCAATTTCAGACTTTTTGACTCGTCTGAAGAATGCGAGCAACGCTCGCAATGAGGAATTTACCGCTCCGTTTTCTAAAATCAAAGTAGACATCGCCCGCATTTTGCAGGAAGAAGGCTACATTTGGAACTACGAAGTTATTGGTGAAGGAATCAAGAAACAAATCAAAGTTAAGACTAAGTTTAATCCACAGGGCAAACCTGTGTTGACTGGTGTAAAGCGTTGTTCCAAGCCTGGACGTCGCCAATACATTGGTTCGACTGAAGTCCCTCGCGTTCTCAGCGGACTTGGCATTGCAATCGTCTCTACCTCACACGGGGTAATGAGCGGAGCACAAGCCCGTAAGCAGAATTATGGTGGCGAATTACTCGCCTTCGTTTGGTAACACTGAAAACATTTACAAAAACATGTCCCGAGTTGGTAAAAAATCCATCACAGTACCGGACAAAGTAACGGTAAAAATCGACGGTGCTACGGTTCAAGTTGACGGCCCTAAGGGCAAGCTCACTTGGACTCTCCCCGAAGGCATTACTGCCACGTTGGAAGGTACCGAACTGACAGTCACTCGTAAAAACGATGACCGTAAGTATCGTGCTTTGCATGGCACTAGCCGTTCTTTGTTGAACAATATGATCCTGGGTACAGCCCAAGGGTTTGTCAAAGATCTTGAAATTAACGGTGTCGGTTTCCGCGCAGCTGTTAAGGGCAATATTCTTGACTTGAGCCTTGGTAAATCCCACCCCATCAATCATCCCATCCCGGATGGTCTGACAGTAACCGTCACTGATAACACTAAGGTGAAGGTTGAAGGTATCGATAAACAGATCGTTGGTCAATTTGCGGCTGACGTGCGTTCCTACTATCCGCCAGAACCCTACAAGGGCAAAGGTGTGCGTTATGCTGGTGAAATTATTCGCCGCAAGGAAGGTAAGAGCGTCGGTAAGTAAATCCGGTAATCATTTGCAACGAACTCAAAAATTATGAGTACTATCAATCGCAAGGGCATTCGTGCCAAAGTTCACCGTCGCATCCGCAAAAAAATTGCCGGTACGGCGACCCGTCCCCGTTTAGCTGTTCACTTCTCGAACCGCCACGTGTACGCACAGATCATCAATGACGTTAAGGGAGTAACGCTTTGCGCTGCTTCAACATCCGATGCCTCTGTTGCCAATCCTGCTAAACTTTCCAATTGTGACACTGCCGCTAAGGTGGGTGCCCTGATTGCTGAAAAAGCGCAGGCATTCAATATTACCGAAGTCGTTTTTGACCGTGGTGGATTCGTCTATCGTGGCAAAGTGAAGGCTTTGGCTGACGCAGCCCGCGAAGGCGGCTTGAAATTCTAATCGAGAAAAAATCCATACGATGAATAACGATACGGAAAATACTGCCGCTAAGCCGGAAGCATCTGCTCCCGCCCCTGTCGCGCAGCGTCCCGCCCCCGCAGCAGCACAACGTCCTGCTCAAAATGAAAGAGCGCCACGTGGTCGTGGTGGCTTTGGTGGAGGCTCAAATGGTCCTGGTGGTTTCGGTGGCGGTCCTCGTGGCCCTCGTCGTGACGGTCAAGGTGGAGGCCCCCGTGGTCCCCGTCGTGACGGACGCCGTGGTCCTCAAGAAGCCCCAGTAGAAGAAGGCCCTCAGCTTTTGGAAAAGGTTGTATTTATCAACCGTTGCGCCAAAGTTGTTAAAGGTGGTCGTCGCTTCTCCTTCTCCGCTCTTGTTGTCAGCGGTGACCAAGATGGTCGCGTTGGTGTTGGTTTTGGTAAGGCAAACGAAGTGGCAGATGCCATCCGTAAGTCTACAGAAGCCGCCAAGCGTCAACTTCGTCCCGTCGCTCTTGTCGATGGCACCATTCCTCACGAAGTCTATGCAGAGTTCGGTGGTGGTAAGGTGCTTTTGATGCCCGCATCTCCCGGTACTGGGTTGAATGCAGGTAACACGGTTCGTGCCGTGTTAGAAGCAGCTGGCGTCCGCAACATTGTTGCCAAGTCTCTTGGCTCCTCCAATCATGCGAACGTTGTCAAGGCGACCATTAAGGCTCTCGTCTCTCTTCGCACCAAAGATCAGATTCTCTCTGATCGTGGCGTTAAGAAGGAAACAAAAGCTATCTAACTAACCCTTAGGTCGGGGAGAGGGCAACCTCTCCCCAATCCACTTTAACTAATCTGATATAAGATGATCAAACTTCATACGATTCAGTCTAATCCTGGTGCTACTCACCGCAAAAAGCGTCTCGGCTGTGGCGAAAGCTCTGGTCTTGGCAAAACTTGTGGCAAGGGTAACAAAGGTCAAAAGGCTCGTTCTGGCGGTTCTATCCGTCCCGGTTTTGAAGGTGGCCAGATGCCCCTTCATCGTCGCTTGCCCAAGAAGGGGTTCAACAATACCCGCTTCCAAGACACGATCATTGCCGTCAATGTTTGCCAGCTTGATGCTTTCTTTAACGATGGAGACACCGTTGATGAAAATACGTTGAGAGCCGTTGGTCTTGTGCAAGGTCCATGTGATGCTGTCAAATTGCTTGCTAATGGCGACTTGACCAAAAAGCTGAACATTACCGTTGATTTCGTGAGCGCAACCGCTCGTGAAAAGGTCACCGCTGCAGGTGGTCAAATCACTGTACTTAGCGAGGCCTGAGATTTCAGGTCTTTCCCCTCGGACCGGACAGACGCAGCTCTGTCCGGTTCGTTGATGCATTTTGAGGATAACAGGCGGAATCCGGACTGATAAGAGGGTTACTTGTTCTCACCATGCGAATGCTGCGCGATAATTTTTCACACACACATATATGATTTCCGCATTTGCGAATTCGATGAAAGTTCCCGAGCTTCGGCAGAGGATTCTATTTACCTTGGCGATGATTGTTGTCGCCCGTCTTGGCGTACACATTCCCCTACCAGGCGTGAATGTGGCTGTCCTTGATAGTTGGATGCAAGCTCAGCAAAATGATGGGAGTGGTATGAATGCGCTCGCAGCCGTTTTGACCATTTTCTCTGGTGGTGGTTTGCAGCAGTGTGGTATTTTTGCTTTGGGGATTATGCCCTACATCTCGGCATCGATTATGACCCAGTTGCTGACGGCCGTCGTGCCTAAGTGGCAAAAAATGGTGCGTGAGGATGGTGGTCGCCAAAAGATGACCAAATGGACGCGTGGGATTGCCATTGGTATTGCCATTGTGCAAGGGTGGTTCCTTGTGGTCTCTCTGGAGAATCCAGCGCGACTCCCCTTTTTGCAAGGGATTGAGCAATATGGGAATCTTGTGATGTTCCCAGGCTTCGGCTTTGCCTTCTCGACGATTTTAATTATTGTAGCAGGTACGATGTTCCTGATGTGGATTGGTGACCAGATTACAGAGAAGGGCATTGGTAACGGTGTGTCTCTGATTATCGGGGTGAACATTATTCACTCTCTGCCTGGGGCTCTAACCATTGCGTGGAAAACGCTCGTGCATCCCGCACCGAACGAAATCAACCCCATGGGGGCCTTTGCCCTCGTCGCCTTGATTGCCTTTTTGATGTTGGTGATTGCCCTTGTGGTGACCGTCACTCAAGCGCAACGACGGATTGCCGTACAGTATGCAAAACGCTTGACTGGCGGTGCGAATGGCAAGATGTTTAATGCGCCAACGCAGTATTTGCCCTTAAAGTTGAACTACTCTGGGGTGATGCCCGTCATTTTTGCGACGGCTATTCTCTCCTTGTCACAAATGCTTGTCCACCAAGTATTCCCTGGTACAGAGATTGACCGTATCGTCAATGACTGGTGCAGCCAGACGAGCTATCCATACTATATTGGTGCCTCGTTGATGATTTTCTTCTTTTCCTACTTCTGGGTGGCAACTATGTTCCAACCTGCACAGATTGCAGAGGATTTGAAACGTAATGGAGGGTACATCCCCGGCATTCGTCCAGGTCCCCCAACTTGCTTGTTCCTCGATCAGACGATGCAGAGATTGACCTTCTCGGGTTCTCTCTTCTTGACCTTAATTTTCTTTATCCCTTCATTGATGACCGTGAATCACTGGGTCAGCCCGATTGTGGCTCAGTTCTTTGGTGGTACTAGTTTGTTGATTTTGGTAGGCGTTTTGCTTGATGTTATGCGTCAGGTTGAGACCACTCTCCTTCAGAGAAACTATGATGGTTTCTTGAAGAAAGGTAAGATGCGCGGACGTTATAACCATCTCCAAGGGACAGGTGTTGCAGCAAATAGCTCACTTGTCATGACCATGTGGATTGGTATTTCTGTCGTGCTCATTGCTGGTGCAATTGCCGCATACGTTTATACTAATTACTAACATCAGTTTTTCTCTCTTGCCTTTAGTGGCGTTTGCTCCTCGATTTGCATGCGCCGCGTAGGCAGAAGGAGGAACTCTCCCCCTAACGGCATGAAATCACTCAAGCGTTTTATTTTAGTTGGTGGCCCTGCTTCTGGTAAAGGTACGCAGGGAAGATTCTTATCGAATCAATTTAGCCTGCACTCCCTGAGCACAGGGGCTCTCTTGCGACGAGAAATTGAGTCTTGCTCTGACATTGGTCGTCGTGCCCAGAGCTACATGGATCAAGCGATGCTTGTCCCCGATGAGGTCGTTAATGACATGGTGCGTGCATGGATTGGTCAATCAAATGATGAGGGATGGCTCCTCGATGGCTATCCTCGTACCGTCTCTCAAGCGGAGACCTTAGATCATTTCCTCGCAGAACAGGGCTTAAATGTCGATGTCGTTGTCTGGATGAATGTCTCAAGAGAATTGATCGAGCATCGCATCAGCCATCGCCGAGAATGCCCGGCTTGTGGGCTCGTCATCCAAGAGATTAAAGAGACTTGCCCTGATTGTGGTCATGCCATGATTGCGCGTAAAGACGATAACTTGGAGGCATTTGCTCGTCGCTGGAAGGATTATGAGGCGTTGACCTTACCCGTCGCTCGCTATTACGAGTCAAAGGGTCTCGTCGTTAAGATGAGTATCAACGAAGAGAGAGAGCCAGAGGATGTCTCTCGTGATCTCATGGCAAAGCTTGCTACTTACAGCGAGGCTTAATTTATCATTCAATTCATCACTTTAATGAGCGGTAAAATACATATCAAAACACCTGGCGAAATTGCAAAATTGCAAAAAGCAGGTGAAATGGCAGCTAAAATCCTCATGGAGATAGGCGCGCAAATCCAACCAGGACGCACCACTCGCGAGATTGATGAATTTGCCAAAGAGCTTTTCAAACGTGAAAAATGTGGCAATGCCTTTTTTGGCTATCGTGGATATAAAGGTCAGATTTGCATCTCAGTCAACGAAGAGGTTGTCCACGGTATTGGTGGTGATCGAATGATTAACTCAGGCGATATTGTCAGTCTAGACGTGGGTACCTGTGTCGATGGTTGGATTGGCGATAATGCCATGACCGTCCCCGTGGGAATTGTCGAGCCTGATACCTTGCGTCTCCTTGCCGCGACGGAGGAATCTCTCTTTCGCGCGATCCAATGTGCTCGCCCTGGCGTCCCTCTGGCAGATGTTTGTGCTGCGGTTGAGGCATTTGTCAAGCCGAGAGGCTTTACCGTTGTCCGCGACTTTGTTGGGCACGGGGTAGGGCGTGAAATGCACGAAGAGCCTCAAATTCCTAATTATCGCCCCATGGGCAAAACACCTCGCCTCAAAAAGGGGATGGTGCTTGCTATCGAACCTATGGTCAACCTAGGTAAAGCTGCCGTTCGCGTCTTGAGCGATGGCTGGACCGTTGTGACCGCTGATCACAAGCCATCAGCTCACTTTGAGCACACGATTGCCGTGATGGATGACGAACCTTTGATTTTGACCAATCGCCCTCGTATTGCTCTCCCTGAGCAACTTGGGGTTAGCCTCTAAATTATTTCCTCTCATCGCATGATGAAGTTGTCAAACTTACAGCTTCCTATCATCTCATGCCCCAGCTTATGGGTCATGATTATTCTTTGTTGTTTGAGTACCAATATTTCTGCTAGCACTCAAACGACGCTCACTCAAGATGAATCCTCTCTTTGTGAGAGGATTTGTGCCTGCGTGACCCCCAAGGGCAGTCGAGAGCCCATGCGGTTGTATCAAGATAAGGAGAATCCTTGGATTCAAGAATTAAACCTAAGCTTCCGTGCGCAGTATCAAGGCGCAGTCGTCAAAGCTAATCAGGGGAGTTACCCTGGCTCTCATGACTCGACGAGTGAATGGAGACGCTTACGCCTCGGTTGGAATGCCAAACTCTTCAACGCCATCAAACTTGTCAATACTTGGAATCTCGGTGGCGTGGACGGTGCGGGGTATCCCGTGAATGGACTCTGGCACGATCACAAACAAACAACGGGGCATTTATTCGAAATGTTCGTTGAGTATGCTTGGGATGGCAACAAAATCTCCATTGGTAAAATGCGCCCCATGATGTTGTGCGAATATCGCCAAGGGAGTTCCTCCTATATCATGCCAGAATTACCTGCTCTGGAAGAACAATTGAAATCTGAAAATGCCTACGGAATCGCCTTCTCAAGGTCAGAGAAGGATAAAAGCTGGGATTATTACGGGGGCGTTTGGTCAGATACAGAACGCAGCTATCGCAAAGCTTGGGGGACGTGGTATTCGGCGTTCACGACCATGGGGGTCTCAAAAAAGGCGGATGACTTTATTTTATCCAAGGGCAGACTCTATTTCGATTGGATTTATAACTTCCTTGAGATGGATGAATTTGCCACGCAAAAATTTAATCATCGTGATTCCTTCGTGGGGAGTCGAGCCGAGCATACCTTTGCCCTCTACTATAAGGGCTCATCCGGCCCCTTTGAGCTCAATGTAGAAATCATTGAGGCGTGCCATCTCGCCTCATACAAACAAAAAAAAGACATTGTGACCCCCGATAATGCCTTGGGACTTATTTTTACGCCCATGTACATGCTGACGGATCACCTCCAAGCCGTCTTTCGCTATCAATGTACAACGGGTGATGATGCCGTCGCTTTGGCAAAAAGATACGTCAATCTTGTCCCGACAGAGGGATCATATATCAATGATTATCAAGCCATCGCGCTAGGATTTAACTTTTATGTCTATCCTGAAAACCATAAAAGGATGAAAATCATGCTGATGGCAGAATATACCAATTCACATCGCAACGATCTCACCAAAGGCATGACAGGCTGGACCTACATCGGGGGGATGTATCTCGATTTTTAACTTCTTCCGCCTCCTCCTGAACCATATTTCACCACTGATTTATTTCGTCCCTGTAACGAACCTACGTTACCGACAGGCAAATTACCCT
>JAVXPO010000074.1:0-8958 GCA_036644695.1 Akkermansia sp.
ACACCTGTCCTAAATAATCATCATGAGAAAATCTCAGATTGATTATCAATCATTTCGTTAACGCAACACGTTCTCCGCCAGATACCATCCCTCTACAAAAAAATGTCACAGATTTGAGACTAAGCCCCTTTTAATTTTTTTATTTAAGATAGGTGCGAGAAGTCAGAAGACATTGATATTATGACTTTGACAAAAGATGGAGACGTGTGTAGAATGAGCCCATACTTCCCGAAATTTTCTTTTCATGCTAGCATCATTGTCCATTCATAATTTTAAATCTCTTCAGAATTTTCAGATCGAATTTCCCAACAAATTGTGTGTATTGATCGGTCTGAATGGATCTGGCAAATCCACGGTTTTGCAAGGCATTGATTTCTTGACGGCACTGACAAAAAAAGAAGGTGTTTCTCGTTGGCTGGCAGGGAGGGGATGGACAAAGCCCGATCTTTTTACCTCTTTATCCATTACCCCTTTCTCTATATTGCGGAGAAGAAGGTTCTCTCCAGTTATTACTTTTTCCATGGTTACAGAATTGGAGAATGTGGTGTCTTACAAATGGGAGGGGATGTATAATGGGAATACAGGTAAATGTACTAAAGAGACAATAGATTGGCGTGATCAAAATTCGGGAAGTGATGATCGGTCTATCGAATTGTCGGAAGGTATCCTTAAAAATGTAGGAGACAACCAGTTCCAGCCGATTAATTTGACCCCTATCGACTATCAGGGATCGTTTCTAAGTGTCGTCAAAGCGGAAAATCCACCCTATAATTGCCCTCCTTACGACATGAGGCAGCATGTAGAGAGTATTCTGTCCATTGATCTTTTATCTCCTCTTCAAATGAGAAGGAGAGTCCGTGAATTCTCCATGGATGGTGTAGGATTGGGTGGAGAGCAGCTCTCCCTGTTTCTCCATAGCCTCTCATCGGATCAAAAACATCGCTTGAAAGAGGTAATGCTCCGTTTCTACCCTCATTTTGATTCCTTTGAAACGGTACCCATGCGAGGCGGATGGAAAAAACTAACAGTTAAAGAAACGTACAATGCCAGCAACTTGAATACCGAATCGCGCCATTTGAACGATGGAATGTTGCGTATTCTGGCAATTGTTGCAGAAACTCTATTTTCTAAAGGAACAGTGCTGATTGATGAAATCGAAGATGGCATTAATCCAGAACAGCTAGAAAAACTGACCGCTTATTTGTTGGAAGACTGTCCTTGTCAGGTTATCACAACGACTCATAGTCCACTTCTTTTGAATTTTATTCCAGACGACAATGCAAAGGAAATAGTCCAGTTCGTTTATAAAACAGCTCAGGGAATCAGTCGAGCTGTTCCATTGTTCAAGATACCAAAAATCGCTGAATCTCTCGGTATGTTGGGGGCTGGCGAGGTCATGCTTCAATATAACATGGAGGATGTCGCCTGTATGGCCGAAAAAATGAACCCTTCTGCCTTGAAATGACACCCTTGGTTTTTGTCTGTGGCGAAGGGGTGTCCGACTTCGGCAATCAATCGGAAAAAGGACCACTTTATTATGTAATCTGGAAAATTCTCCAAAAAATGTGCGGAGAAGACAACCCTTATGAAAAAATCCGCATCATAGAAGAAGGCTATCTCAAGTCCAAACGTCGGCAATGGAGGGGTGAGAATCCCAGAAAATCAATGCTGCTTAAGCGAAGTGGAGACGGGAATGATCCGAAGAGCTGGGATAGAGAAGCGGCGGCACAGACCTTGGCAAAAGTCACATGTGAGGAAGGAGGCGATCTTGCTGTTCTTCACTCTGATGTTGATTTTACCCGCAAAGAATTGGATGCCCATGACCGCAAGACTCAAAAGCTCAAGCGCCAAGAATTTCGCGATGCTATTCGCAATACAATCAAAAGAGGATTTGAAAAGGGAGGATTGGGAATAAAAGGAGTTCCTTTGGTTCCTATGCCCCGTTCGGAAGCATGGCTCATTCATATGGCTCCCGATAATAAAAAATCTCCGGAACAGATAGAGCTTTTACCAGGAAACGACAATGCTGCAAATGAAGCAAAAACTCTTCTCAAATCTTTAGGATATATTACAGTTGCACAAAAAGCAGACCTTGTTTTTAAAAAATATACTCCAGAAAAGATGTATGTGGAGAGCCACAATGTCTTTTGGGAAGATATGCAAACGGCTTTACAAGAGGTCAGTCTGATTTAATATTATTTGATCCCCCTCTTCTTATTCTCTTTCTCACACCTGACCCATGATGTTGACTAACAGTACAATAAATTGTCAATCAGTAACGTCGGAATGAGGCAAGGACGAAATAAGACGACGGTGAATTAATTTTACATGGGATAACTCTGTTTTGCTACTCTCTATAAAGACAGATGGTTCATGGAATCGTTTTTTCAATCTTATTTAGGATAGGTGTGCAAAGAAGTCGCGCAAACCCCATTTATGAGCTAGCCAAGAGCCTGTTAAAATCTTATAGTCCTCCATTATGAACGTAGATTTACTTCGTCGTATTTGTGCAACACCAGGCGCGCCTGGATTTGAGCATTCCATTCGTGATTTGCTTATTGAAGAAGTGGAACCCCTTGTTGACGCCATCCGCGTTGACAATATCGGCAATGTTATTGCCGTAATCGAAGGGAAAGATACCACAAAACCAGTCATGGCCGCTGCCCACATGGACGAAATCGGCTTTATGGTTCGCCATATTGATGACAAGGGATTTATCCGCTTTTTGCCCCTCGGTGGCTTTGACCCAAAAACATTGACCGCTCAACGCGTCATCGTCCATGGGAAAAAGGATTTGATTGGCGTCATGGGTGTCAAACCCATTCACGTTATGACTGCTGCCGAACGAGCCAAAATGCCAGAGATTACTGACTTTTACATTGATCTTGGGATGAGTCGTGACGAAGTGCTGAAATATGTCACCGTCGGCGATAGCGTTACTCGTGAGCGTGATCTCGTCGAAATGGGGGATTGCGTCAATGTCAAATCTTTGGATAACCGTGCTGGGTGCTACATGCTCGTCGAGGCTCTACGCCAGATCAAAAAGAGTAAGAAAAAACCTCCCTTCACGATTTACGGCGTCTTCACCGTACAAGAAGAAGTCGGATTGCGTGGTGCACAAGTTGGTGCCCTAGATCTCCAACCTTATTTTGCCCTCGCTCTTGATGTGACAATTGCCTTTGATACCCCAGGCGCAGCAGAGCATGAGTTTGTTTCTAAACTTGGAGAAGGTGCTGCCATCAAATTGTATGACGGTACGCTTATTGCAGATCGCCGTATGGTTGATTTCATGAAAGCAACGGGTGATGCCAACAAAATCAAGTGGCAGGTCGAAATGTTGTCCGCAGGCGGTACAGATGCTGGCGCACTTCAAAAATTTGTGCCAGGGGGCTCCATCACTGGTGCTATTTCTGTCCCTGTCCGCAACGTCCACCAAGTTATTGAAATGGCAGCTAAAAAAGACATCGATGCCTGCACCGATTTGCTCTCTGCCTGCCTAATGAATCTCGGTGAATGGGATTGGAGCTGGGGAGCAATCAATGCCCCGACTCCAACCAAAAAGAAAAAATCTAAATAAGAGCTGATTTTTAATTAACTCATCAAAAAACGGTCGCCTTTCACAAAAGACGACCGTTTTTTAGGTAATACAACTTTTATTTCTTATGTGTTAAGAAATGACTTTTTTATCGTGCTTTGAGCAGGGCGATTGTTTTCTCTAACCTGATGATGTGATTTTTCAGGTCGTAGTACGACATATTGTCGTTAGCGGCAGTATTTGCTTTTTCTGTAGCGGGGAGGTCTAGGTTTGCGTCTGGTGAAAAGTTTGCAAGGTAGCGAGCATGTTCTCTTTTGGCAAAGCCGAGGGCATTGAGTCCGTTTTTGGCAACGGTTTGGCGGTTGGCACCGTGCTTTAATAAGATGCTGACAATTTCAGGATTTCCGCGTAGGGCGGCAATGCACAGAGGGGTGTTGCCCTGTTTGTCGATGATGTTGATCTCGGAACCTGCCTTGACGAGGGTCTCGGTAATTTTGACCATGCCACTCCAAGATGCCCAGCAGAGGGCATTCCAGTCGTCCTCATCGCGATCATTGACTTGAGCCCCCTTATCAAGGAGCATGAGGACGTAAGGGTGGCGTTTTTCATCAATTGAGATGACGGAGTTGTAATCGTAAAAGTTGATAAAACTCGCGCGCATGAGTGGGGTTGTCCCATGGATATCCTTTTGATTGATGAGCTCAGGCGATTCTTGCAGGAGTGTTGTCACTGCCGCCGATTTGTTTTTACCTGTTTCTTCACCCAATGCCGAGGCTTGGCTGATGGCAGTAACGATTGGGTTGTTTTCATCTGTGGCACCAGGGATGAATTGGAAGGCTTGGTCAACTAATGTTACAAAGATGGTACTAACGACCAAGAGGATGATGCCGTCGATAATGATAGGTTTATATGATTTCATAGTCGGCGTATTTGTTAGTGGTTAGCAGGGGTGGCAGATCCGATTTCGTCGGCTTGAGTTTCCTGTGGGTCGAGGTAGACCGAGGCGGCAGCACTTGCTTCTTCTTCCTCTTTCTCGGGGAGAGATGCTTGAGCTTTTTTGATCTCAAGTCTCTTTTTAAAGAGGATGATGCAGATGGGGCTGAGAGCTGCCATGATGAAGTAGATGAGCCACATGAATTGAGGTGAGTCCCCATAAGTGATGTTGCTCGTGTCAATCTTGGCTCGTATGCCGTCATAGCAGAAGAGGGAGATGAGGATGCCACTCAAAAATCCATTGATCGGTTTGGCAATGAACATCGGGAGTGCCGAGAGTGCCATATATGAGGCGACTTTATCCTTTGGTGCGACGGATGCTACATATTCTGTAAATCGAGGACTAAAGAGCAATTCGCCCAAAGCAAACATGAGAATTTGGGTGACGATGACGAAAAAGAAGGCCTGAGAGAGTGTATGAACCCCTGGCACGGCGAGGAACCACTCAATGGGAAGCACCATGAGGACGAGAGAAAAAGCGGAAATTGCCATCCCCCAAACCATGAGCTTGATTGTTGAGAATCGGTGAATAAAGGGCAAAACGGCAATTAAACCAAAGACAATAATGACTGGATTGATGGCATTGGCGGCACCTAAATTAAAGTCGTCATAAAGCACGCGAGTATAATACTTTGGCATGACGAGGAATTGGAGGGTAAAGACGAGCCGTACGCCAATGGTGAGTAAGAGGAAGGCAACGAGCTTTTGGAAGGCTGATTCTTTCCATACTTCTAAGAAAATATGGAGCGGTCGCCGCGTTTCCTGCTCTTCGATAATTTCCTCTTTATCGGCGTAGTTATTTTCATCGATGAAATAAACGCAGATGAAGGCGCCAAGCGTCATGAGGAAGATAAAGTTCATGATATGAATATTACCTTCAGTTGGACCGTATGTACTGCGGAAGTAATCAATCATGATCAGGTTTGCCGCAATGGCACTGACATTCATGATGATGTAGTAGATATTAAAGCCAGTCGCTCTCGTGCGTGCTGAGGTAAATCGTCGCAATGCCGCTTGGCTTACAGGTCCAATGAAGGCAGTCCCCAGTGACATGACCAAGATACTGGACATGACAGTGATTTGCTCGACGCTGAATTTAAACTGAAAGCTCGTGCCAATGGCTCCATTGACGATAGAGGCGACATCTCCCTGGCAATACATGGGGGCGAGCCAGAGCCCTAGTCTGGAGATGAGTAGTAAGCCTAGCCCAATATAAAACGATTTTTTGATGCCAATCACGTCACAAATTGAGCCCACTGCCAAAACAAACGCGGTTACATAGAGGGTAAAAATGCTGACCCATGCCCCTGATGCAATATCGCTAAACCCGCAGTTATCTGTCAGGTAGAGGGTAAAGATGGTGATTAGAGAAAAGTAGGAGAGACCCTCAAAAAACTGAATACCATTCGTGAGCCAAAAATCTTTAGAGATGGTGCCCAGAATCTTAAATTCGGAAAAGATACGGTCATTTGATTTATTCATGTGATAAGGGGGGAATAGACATCATTGCTCGTCCATAAGATGGGCTAGCGCTTTTTGTGATTCAAGCATTTTCTTAAATATGGATAATTTAATGTGTTTTGAGAGGATGCTATCGCTTTTCTGGAACTGACCGTTTAGCTAATTGCCAGCAGGCTTCCATTTCATCGAGATTCGCTTGACCAAGCGAGATACCTTTGGCTTTTAGCAAAGCCTCCACTTGGCTAAAGCGCGATTCAAATTTTTGATTTGTAGAGGCGAGAGCGACTTCGGGGTCAACTCCGCGTTTACGGCAGAGATTCACGACGGAGAAGAGGAGGTCGCCTAATTCCTCCTCGACATGAGGATCGGTATCTTGGAGGGGGAGGGTCTCCTCAACCTCTGCGAGTTCCTCTTTAATTTTATCGATGACACCCGATAAATCAGGCCAGTCAAACCCTGTTTTGGCAGCTTTTTTCTGAAGCTTGCCTGCGCGTAGCAACGAGGGGAGACCTTTGCCAATACCGTGGAGATAGGGCTTTTCCTCGGTGCCGCGTTCCTCGCGCTTGATTTGATCCCATTGAGTCAGCACTCCTTCTGTATCGCTGACTCGACTCGTGGCAAAAACATGAGGATGTCGGCGGACAAGTTTGTCATTTAACTCGCATGCGATGGCATCTAAATCAAATAATCCCTTTTCTCTCGTGATCTCTGCATGGAAAATAACTTGCAGGAGGAGATCGCCGAGCTCTTCTCTCAGATGATTCATATCAGTGGCGCGAATGGCATCAATCACCTCGTAGGATTCTTCGATTAAGTCAGGAATTAAGGATTCATGGGTCTGTTCCGCATCCCAAGGGCATCCCCCCTCTCCCCTCAATCGTTGCATGATAGAGCGCAAACGATCTATTTGTTTGGCAGGGTCTTGGCACGAAATCATCTCTTCGTCATTCATCGTGGCTCTATCCTGCATCCATACGATGAAGATTTCTAGTAAAAATTCAGCTTTACGAAAAGCAGGAACCTGCGCAAACTATCTAGCAATGGAAGCTCACACATGGAAAGAACGTACAGACGAAGGAACAATTTTTTATCGTGCCTGTCACTATGCTGGCAAATGGACCTTAGAAAGTGCGCCTAAAGTAGGGCGTGCAGAGAAGGACGATGTCGAGTGGACATCTGTTGAATGGACGCGTGACCTCTGGATAACCCTTCGGGATTTACTCTGGCGCAAATATCAGCGGAAACGTTGCCCATGGCATTTCATTGAGGAGATTGACAAACTTTTGGAAGACATGCCTCAAGAGCCAGAGCAATCAGATGAGGCAGAGACATCAGAGGATGATGACAATTTATCTGACCGCTACTAAGGCATATGCAAGAGGAAGGTTTATTACTCTCCTTATGCCACCAGATAGCGGACTGGATTTATCCTCATCCCTGCGAACGATGTGGGGAGAGGACTCTCTCGCGGTATTGCTTGTGTGAGAGCTGTCTCTCCTTGCTGGAGACTCTGCCACGCCCCTTGTGTCCTCATTGTGGGGGACCAGTCTCGGGCTCGGTTGCAACAATTGAGCATTGTGAGAATTGTGGCAATGGGGAGCAGGGGCAGGGGAAGGGGCAGGGAGGCTATCATTTTGACTTTGCACGGGCTCCCTTTGCCAACGTGGGTAAGGTCAGAGAGTTGATTTTAGCCTTCAAGTATGGCGGAGCTCTCCACTTGGCAAAAACGCTTGCTTGGCTCATGAGCGACATGTGGGAGCAATACCCAGATTGTCTCAATGGGCGTGATTGGTGCCTCGTCCCCATCCCCATGCATCATAAAAAGCGTGCCAAGAGAGGGTATAATCAAGCCGATGAGCTAGCATCAGCCTTGGGCAAACTGCTCAAGCTCCCCGTCATCCACGCCCTGACGAGAAACAGTGATCTCGTCAGTCAGGCAAGTCTCGATCGCAAGGAGCGATTAAAACATGTGCGCCTCCTTTACGGAATGAATCAATCGTGTCAACGAAGAGGTGCTCTCTCGGGTAAAAATGTCCTGTTGATTGATGATATCCTGACGACTGGCAGCACGGCAGATGCCTGCGCGAGAATCTTAAAAAAAGAGGCAAAAGTGCAGACTGTAGGCGTTTTGACCGTGGCAAGAACCATCCCATGGGCTTTTCGCTCAGAGGTAGCTAAAAATGAAATGTCTCTTGATTACGAAAAATCCGAGATAGATTGAGATTGACCTCTCATCGCCAACATGGGCAAAATTGAGCCATGAATGATAATTTACTCACTCTCGATACAGAAGAGGAAGTCATGTTTTATGATACCGATTGTGGTGGAGTCGTCCATAATTTGGCATACTTACGGATGATTGAGACTAATAGGACGCGGCTGGGCTCCTTGTTAGGCATGGATTACGCGAGAATGACCACTAAGGGACGCTTTGCCGTCGTCGTGCGCCATGAGGTCGATTACATACGTCCTGCCGTCATGGGGGATCGTCTGCTCATCCATGGATGGGTCAGCTCCATGCAAAAAGCAACCTTTTGGTGTGATTTTGAATTGAGACGCGCCTCGACCAGTGAATTATTGGTCAAGGCGCATCAGAAATTGGCTCTCGTTCAAATGCCAGCAGGGCGTCCTATCCGTCTACCAGAAGAGTGGAGAGAACAATGGGAATTGCGTCCTCAAGGGGGGAAATGTGAGTCAATCGGGTGAAAATGAGGAGAAAATCAACTATTTTGCACAAACTCTAAAGATTTTGCTTGTCAAAAAGCCCGTTTCGGTATTTATTTCTTTTCGCTTTTGCAAAACGCTTGGGTAGCTCAGCCGGTAGAGCAGTAGACTTTTAATCTATTGGTCCCGGGTTCGAATCCCGGTCCAAGTACCAATTTCAAAACCCCTTGAATCATCTAGGTTCAAGGGGTTTTTTGTGTCGCCCCGAAGGAGTTCACCGAAAAATGAAGCTCATCGAGAGGTGA
>JAVXPO010000075.1:0-8787 GCA_036644695.1 Akkermansia sp.
CGAATCGAACTGGATCGTATCGTTAACGAAAGCCATCCGTTGGTCAAACTATCGGATCGAATAGACTAGCAAAGTCTTGAAGGACATTTTGGTTTTTGCTTTAGCGAAGAAGGTTGCCCCTCCATCAACACTCGCCTTATGGTCAGCCTTCATTACCTCAAATACGCCAACAACCTCAGAGACGAAGAACTCGTACTCCTGTTGGTAGTTATAATAGGATACGTTATAGGTTATTATAATTCAGGTATTTATAATAGAGCTTAGGGTGAAATGCTAATGGATTTGCAACGTGGTGCATTCTGCTGATTGCTTTTGATTGCATAGCCTATTTGTTGCTTACTCCTCTCATAATTTTTTGCTTTATTATTTGAGGTGTCTGACTTCTTGAGCATCTGCTTCAAAGATGGCTGATGCTGCGATAGCTTTGGCGTGATCTCCTATTCTCTCGACAGTGCGGACGATGAAGATGAGTTGGAGACCAGTGGCAACTTCGCATTTTTTTTCTGAGACCTCTTTGATGAGTGTGCTGATGAGTTCTTTGTGCTTGATGTCTAGTTGTTTGTCGGAGAGTCGAACGCGCCTTGCCAAATCTGTGTCGTGGGTCTGGACGGATTGAATGGCTTTTGAGAGCTCAGAAGAGGCCATTTCAAAGATTGCTGACAGTTCTTTAGGGATATCATGACGAGGTAGGGCGATGATGTTTTTTGCTCCTTTGGCGATTTGTGCGAGATCGAGGTTGCTCTCATGGAGTCGGTCGACGCAGCGCGTCAGGGCAAGGACGAAGCGCAGGTCACCTGCCAAGGGATGAAATTGTTGGAGGATGTGTCGTGTGGCATGGGTTATTTCTCTGACTGCATCCTCCATGATGGGGATACTGGCAATGATTTTGTTGGCTGGGGCTTCTTGTCGTTCAATGACGGCAGTTTGAGCGAAATGGAGAAGGGTTATGGTTTCCTCTGCCAAGCTAATGGTTTGAGTTAAGGCAGAGCTAAGTGCCGTTTCGTAATGACTCAGGATGTGTGGGTTTTGTTGTTCGTTCATGATAATCGGTGTATGTTAGCTGAATCGCCCCGTGATGTAGTTTTCCGTTTCCTTTTGTGACGGGTTGGTGAATATTTTGTTGGTGTCGTCAAATTCAATGAGTTTGCCCATGTACATGAAGGCTGTTTTATCGGCGATGCGAGTGGCTTGTTGCATGTTGTGTGTGACGATGACGATGCTTAGCTCTTTTTTTAAGTCCTCCATGATATCTTCAATTTTGAGGGTAGCCACGGGGTCAAGAGCGGCGCATGGCTCATCCATGAGGAGGATTTGTGGTTTATTGGCGATGGCGCGAGCGATGCAGAGTCGTTGCTGTTGTCCGCCCGAGAGGCTATAGGCGCTCTCGTGTAGTTTGTCTTTGACCTCGTCCCATAGGGCAGCATTTCTTAAACTGCGCTCAACAGTTTCGTCGAGTTGGGCTTTTTTATTGCGTCCCGCGACTCGAAGGGCAAAGACGACATTTTCGTAAATGGATTTGGGGAAGGGGTTATATTTTTGGAAGACCATGCCGACGCGTTTACGTAGAGAGATGACCTCTACCTTGGGGTCATAGAGGCTGGTGCCGTCGATGAGGATGTCGCCTTGATGGCGAACCCCTGGGATGAGGTCATTCATTCGGTTCATGTTGCGTAAAAGGGTTGATTTGCCACAGCCTGAGGGACCAATGAGAGCGGTGACCTCGTTTTTTGGGATTTGCATGTTGATTTGGAAGAGGGCTTGCTTGTCGTTGTAGAAAAAACAAAAGTCTTCGATGTCGATGATGGAGGTATTTATTGCGTGCATGGGGATGGAGATGAGGGGTTAGAAGGAGCTGGCTTTGTGCTTTTTGCGGAGTTTGTTACGGAGCATGATGGCACCCATATTCATGACGATGACCAGGGCAATGAGTAAGAGAGTCGTGGCAAATACCATGGGTTTGGCTGCATCTGAGTCAGGAGATTGGAAGCCGACATCATAAATGTGGAAGCCCAGGTGCATGAATTTGCGCTCTAGGTGAATGAGCGGGCCATCACCATCAATGGGGAGAGAGGGGGCGAGTTTAACGACACCCGTGAGCATTAGGGGCGCCACCTCACCTGCACCACGAGCCATGGCGAGGATGAGTCCTGTGAGGATGCCAGGTAAGGCGCCTGGGAGGATGATTCGTTGAATCATCTGCCATTTGGAGGCACCGCAGGCAAGAGATGCCTCGCGGAGTCCTCTGGGGACAGAGGATAATGACTCTTCTGTTGCGACGATGACGACGGGGAGTGTCATCAAGGCGAGGGTGAGGGATGCCCAGAGGATGCCTGGCGTGCCAAAGGTGGGGGTGTTGTCCAAGGCTAGTTTTTGCCAGAAAAAGAGTTTGTCGATTCCTCCTCCAAGGAAGTAGACAAAGAAGCCTAAGCCAAAGACGCCAAAGACGATTGAGGGGACGCCTGCGAGGTTGTTGACGCAAATGCGGATGATTTGCACGAGCATTCCTTGTTTGGCATATTCTCTCAAGTAGATGGCGGCAATAACGCCTAATGGTGTGACGAGTAGGCTCATTAAGACGGTCATGATGAATGTGCCAAAAATAGCGGGGAAGATGCCGCCTTCGGTGTTTGCCTCACGGGGATTATCCGAGATGAACTCCCATAATCTGTTGAAAAAGAATTCCGTTTTCCCCAAAAATCCAAGTTGATTGGGATATGAGAAATAGACGACAGATCCCGTCGGGATTTCTTTAATTTGTCCATTTTCTAAACGATAGCTCAAGGCATTTTTTTTGAGTTCGTCTCGGATGCTTGTTGCTTGTTGGGCATAGCTCTGGTACTCCGCCATGTCTTGTGCAATTTGTGCTTCATTTGCTTTTTTGCGTTCGATGGGGTCGGGTATTTCTTCGCTTAGTGCGTCTTTTTTGCGCGTGGCGATTGCTTGACCGTCTGCATTTTTAGAGAAGGTGTAGGATTGATCAATGAGGCGAATGTCACGACGAGTGGCGTCGAGACGATTATTGAGACTGCCAATTTTATTTTTTTCTAAATGGAGTAATAGCTTCCTCTGATGGGTTGCTTGAGTGACGAGACGCTCAAAAGTGGCATTAAAATCTGGAGCATGGGCAGAGATGGTTTGTCCGTTGGTCAGATGAATTGAGAGGGGATAGCCGATGGCGACGCCCCCCTCGTAGCGAGAGATGACCATGGCCTCCGTTGGTGTCGTTTTTGATTGGATGTGGTTGACATCGACGAAGCGAAAGGATTGTCCTGTGGTCTCTCTATTGCCAGAGAAGATTTGAATCTCGTCAATGTGTTGCATGGAGAGGTCTCCGTGAGCATCCATATTTTTGACGCTTCTCGTGCGTTCTTGTGCGATGGAGCCGAGGAGGGTGATGGGCTTTTCATGGCTACTTGTGGGGGCAACGGTAAATTCGTAGAGGGGTTTTGACCAAAATGCCTCTAATCCATTGTAAAAAATGATGGCTAAGAGACCAAAGATCATGATAAGCCCCGTTGCTAAACCGAGGCTTGTTATCCAGACTTTAGCCTCACCAATCGGGCGAGCAGGCATGAGCAGGGTGGGTAGAGACGGGGGAGATGTCGTATTCATGAGATGAGAATGAGTAAAAATGCAGAGAGGTTCATTAGATGACTTTAAAGCGTTCTCTCAGGCGATGACGTAGAGTCTCCGAGAGGGTGTTGAGTACGAATGTCATGGCAAAGAGGATAAGTGCGCTTAAGAAAAGCACGCGATAGTGTCCCGAGTGCTCGACGGCTTCGGGTAACTCAGTCGCGATATTGGCTGAGAGTGTCCTCATGCCATTAAAGACATTCCATTCGGTGATTGGGGTGTTGCCCGTTGCCATGAGGACGATCATCGTCTCACCCACGGCGCGTCCCAGCCCGATCATGAGGGCAGAGAAGATGCCTGCCGCCGCGATGGGTAAGACGACCGTCCTGACGATTTGCCAGCGACTCGCCCCAAGAGCCTCGGCACCAGCCAAGAGAGAGACGGGGACATTGGAGAGCGAGTCCTCGGCGATGGTAAAGATGACGGGGATGACGGCGAAGCCCATGATGAAGCCCACAACGAGAGAATTGCGTTGCTCAAAGGGGAGATTGAAGCCGTTTTGCCATAGTTCCGCAAAGGATGCCGCCTGAAAGTTGGGATTAAAGTCCCATCCGAGATTGAGCCATGAGAAGCATGATGACCATGAGGAGATGCCATTGAGCGCAGAGAATAAGTAGCGCGTCCCCTCAATAATCCCCGATTCTAAGCCAGAGCCGAGACTCGACCAGCAGAGCCAGCCTAAGAAGGACATCAATGGGATCATGACGAGATACTCAAGTCCGTTGCCAAATTTATTCCTGATTCTAATGGGGAGCCTGGCCCAGTAATAACCGATGAGCATGGCAGATAGTGGGATGACGATGCACATGGCGATGATGGCTGGCACCTTATCCTCCATTTTTGGCGCCAGATAGAGAGCCCCAAAAAAGCCAAGGACGACCGAGGGCAAGGATGCCATAATCTCCATGAGCGGTTTGACGATACGCTTGACCGAGGCGGGCATGAATTGAGAGGTATAGATGGCAGCCATCAATGCAATTGGCACGGCAAAGATGAGTGCGTAAAAAGTGCCTTTAAGCGTGCCAAAGACGAGGTTCATCAATGACATTTTGGGCTCTGCATCATCGTTGGCGGCACTAGATTGCCAATCCCATGATGGTTGGTCGTATCCCTCATACCATATTTTAGAGAAGAGCGCCTTCATGCCTGCCTCGGGGTAGGCATCGTCGATTCCGTAAAAATGAAGTCCCCCCTTTTTATCTTGTACGAGGAGTGTTTTGAAGTCTTTGTCAGTCGTCATCGAGGTGGGCGTATAATCCAGAGTTCCCTCCCATCGTATTTCCTCTGCGGTGTTAAAAATGAGGCGAAGTTCTTGGTCGCCAGCGATTAAAAATGACTTGTTGCGTGTGCTTGCGTTGAAGAGCTGGACGGCGCCGTTGAGCGGTTCGTAGTGTTTCGTCGCGCCAAAGCGACGATTCAACATCCCTGTTTTTTCATCTTTTTGGCGATAGAGAGCATAGGTTTTAATTGAGCCACGTTCTCCCCCGACGACGAAAGAAACATCTCCATAAATCCAACCTAGGGTAGTGACTTGTTCCCCATGGTCGAGTGGGTTTGTGATTGTTTGTTGGAGAGTGGCACCGTCTTCGTGGACTTCAAAATAGAGGATTTTACCGCAATTGGTATAGACGAGTACGCCGTTAGCAGACGAGTTGACGAGTATTTTCTCTGGAGTGCCTTCAATGGAGGGGGTGATGTCAAACCAGGCAGAGGGTTCGAGCGTCCCCGATGTGTCCATGAGGCTCGTTTGTTGTGAGAGTAAGAGGAGGCGGACTTTGCGCGAGTGATCCGCCTTTTCCTGGATAGCGGCGTAGAGTTTGGCATCTCCGGCACCCCCGTAATCAAGCGCGATGATTTGATCAGATCGTTGAGCATCCTCCTCCATGCAATAAAAATCATCCGTGGCAGAGACGACATCGTTCCCCTCAAAATGGAGGCGATTGCTCCCGACTTTGCCATCACTTGTCCCTAAAAGGAGGAGATGATCATTGCCCAGATATTTCCATGCTGAGGCTTGTGCCTTATCGGGTAAATGCAAGGGATGAGTGCTCGTTTTTTTAGAATTTCGATGAACGAACTCAACGGAGTCTCTCCCTGCGTAATAAATGACCTTTTGACCTGTTTCATCGAGTGCCAATGCCGCCTTATCGGGGATGACGGTGGAGATGCTTTGCTCTTGAGTGACACTAGCTCTCCCAAAAAGTGGTAAGGTCTCGTTGAGGATGAAAAAGAAAATGCCTAGGACGGCGGCAATAATCACAAAGCCCCCACTCATGATGACTCCCGTCATGAAACGGTCAAACCAAAGAGTCGTTTTGGCGACCTGAAATCGTTGCGGAATGGGCTGGGGAACTCGCTTGGCTGGGCGTGGGGTGGATTCGTTCATCGTGGATATGTTGGATAATCTCTGGATAATCTCTGACTCCTCCTGTCACTTTCATACGAGAGCAACAGGGGGAGAGATTGGGATAATGAGCTCTTATTCGAGCGACTTCATCACTTCTTGCTCAACCTTGGCAGGGAGGGGGAAATAGCCATCTTTGACGACCACTTCCTGACCTTCTTTAGAAAGGACGAATTTGACAAACTCCTTAGTGAGCGCATCGGGGGCTTCGTTTGGCTTTTTGTTAATATAAATCACGAGATAACGAGCCATGGGATAGCTCCCGTTTAGGCAGTTGTCATAGCTGGGTGCGACGGCAGGAGCTCCTTCTTTTTTGGAGATAGGGAGAGCCTTCACGCCTGATGTAACATATCCAATCCCTGAATATCCGATGCCGTTGATGTCAGAGGCAACTCCCTGTACGACTGCCGAGGAGCCAGGTTGCTCTTTGACCGATGATTTGAAATCGCCCTTTTTAAGCGCGTGTTCTTTAAAGAATCCATAAGTGCCTGAGGCACTATTACGTCCATACATCGAGATGTTATGTCCTTGCCATGCCTCAGCTCCTGGGAGTTGATCCCATTGCGCAAGATCGCTCCCGCCTCGCTTGCAGGTGGAAGAGAAAATCCCATCAATTTGTTTCATAGAAAGCCCCGAGACTGGATTATCTTTGTGGGTGAAAACAGCGAGAGCATCGATCGCCACTTTGATTTCGGTGGGCTCGTAGCCAAACTGTTTTTTGAAATTGTCGATTTCTTCACGTTTCATCGGGCGGCTCATGGGACCGAGTTGCGAGGTGCCACTGATGAGTGCCGTGGGGGCAGTGCCAGAGCCTTTACCCTCAATCCCAATCTTGACGCTTGGATATTTTGCGCTGAATTTTTCTGCCCAAAGAGTCATGAGATTATTGAGTGTATCTGAACCGACAGAGTTGAGATTGCCCGTGATACCGCTGACCGTCTGATAGGTGGGCAGAGATTGATCGACAGATACTTTTGAATCGGCGGCGTGGACGATTCCCGTGAGGGCGAGAGCCAGAGTGGCTAGTTTACCAATAGTTTTCATCATTCAATTTGTTTGATGTTTGTGTGACGGAGTGTTCCGACGGGATTAGTCTTTCTCATGAATGAGGGGAGAGGTAAACGGTTTCTTTGTTAACAAATTGTCACATAAGAAAAGTAGATGTTTAGGCAATATATCTCATGATGCCCCTGCTTTCAGAAACTTCCTAAAAAAGATGACCGATCATGAACTACATACCGATGCGCTCATGTCCCCCAGCGCAATTGAGGTCGAGGGGCTTGATTTTTGCTATGGCAATAAACAGGCGCTTTTTGACATCAATCTCACGATACCTTCTCATGAGGTGACGGCATTTATTGGCCCCTCTGGGTGTGGTAAATCGACCTTGTTGCGGTGTTTTAACCGAATGAATGACCGCGTCCCCGATGCTCACGTGACAAAGGGCTCGATTAAAATAGATGGCATCGACATCACCTCACCCTCACTGGACCCGATGCGATTGAGACGCGAGGTCGGCATGGTCTTTCAAAAATCGAATCCATTCCCTGCCAGTATTTTTGAGAATGTGGCGTATGGGTTGAGAATAGGGGGAGAAAAAGACAAATCCGTCATCCACGACGCCGTCGAGGAGAGTTTGCGAGGCTCAGCCCTCTGGGATGAGGTCAAGGATCGCCTCCATGAGTCGGCTTATCAGTTGTCAGGCGGTCAGCAACAACGGCTCTGTATTGCTCGTGCAACGGCGGTGAAGCCGAGGATTTTACTCATGGATGAGCCGTGCTCTGCCCTGGACCCTATCGCCACCGTTCGCGTGGAGGAGTTGATGCATCAACTCAAGGAACAATTTACGATTGTCGTCGTAACTCACAACATGCAACAGGCAACCAGAGTTTCGGATAAAACTGCCTTTTTCCTCTTGGGCAAATTGATTGAGTTTGCCCCGACGGATCGCATCTTTTTCTCCCCTTCTTGTCGCGAGACAGAGGAATATATCACGGGAAGATTTAGTTGAAATCTTATCTAATGACCAATGAATGATTATTTTATCATCTTATCAATCCAATACAAAAAATAAAAAACCATGTTAAATGAACCCCATTCTCTAAGAGAATTTGACCGCGCGATGCAAGGTGTTAACGACACGTTGACACAGATGGCAAGCTATTGCCTCACCGCGATGGATTCCGCCTTTGATGCCGTCTTATCTCGTTGCGAAGAGGCCGCCAATAGAACCATTGCCGATGATGATCAAATTGATAATTGTGAATTGATTCTCGATCGGCAAATACTGGAAATTCAGGCCTCATTTGGTCCTGTAGCAGGCGATTTGCGCATAATTTTGACAGCGATGAATCTCTCTACGCCACTGGAGCGCATCGGTGACGAATGCGTAGGAATTGCCAGGAAAGCCTTGTTGTTGATTGCTGCCCCCACCATCCGTGATGTCTTGATTGTCGAGCCTGTTTATCTAAAAATGCGTGGCTTATTGAGCAATTTGATGGACTCTTTTTTGAGCAAAAATTTCATTAAAGCCAAAAAGTGTTTAGCGACCTGTGACGAGCTAGAAACCGACGCTGGCATCCTTTCAGAAAAAATGATTCTCTTGGCAGAGAAAGAGCCCGGTTCTATCGCATCCTTTTCTCAACTAGTCCTCATCGCACGCTCCATGACCAACATGATTGATAAAATGCGACGTATCTGCGTCGATATTCTCTCCATGGAAGACGAACAGGGGCAATGATTATTTACCC
>JAVXPO010000076.1:0-8743 GCA_036644695.1 Akkermansia sp.
AGAGTAGTATTAACAGATAAGAAAAAGGGACAGAAATTACTTCTGTCCCTTTTTTTAGGACGAGACACCAACAAATTCCCCGTCCCCTTTTTCTCAATTTACCCTGCGGTGATCCCGCCTCTTGGGCTTAGGTGGGAAGCTGATGCCAACACTCCGCTTTGCTCCGTTAACGCAACACGTTCTCCCCCAGACCCCAGCTCGCCCCCAGGATAAAAAGACATACACCTCAAAAAAAATAAAAAATAATTCTCTTTCTGTGAAAGATTCATTATTTTCTCGAAGTATTAGTACTAACGTATATAAAATACATCGTCTTTTTACATCATGGATACATCATCATCACGTCGTCGTTTCCTGCAAACCTTAGGTCTCGCTACAGGTGCAGTTGCCACTGGTTCATTCGTCAGCGGCTGTAACAATAATAGTAACAGTAAAATCATTGTTCCTAATCCTAATGAGATTGGACCATTGACCACTTGGCCAGCCCGTAAAGCTGGAGCAAAATACATGGGTGGCTTCCGTGCCCCCAAGCTAGATGTCGTCAAGATTGCCTTCGTCGGGGTCGGTCATCGTGGCACCTCACACGTCCGCCAAATGGCTGTCATCGAAGGAGCTGAAATTGTCGGGATTTGTGACCTCTATCAGGATCTTGCAGATAGGAGCGCCGCTTACGTCGAAGAAAAAACCGGCAAGCGCCCCCCCACATTCTGCAAGGGAGAGACCGACTATCTCCGCATGTTTAAGGAGGTAAAACCTGACGCCGTCATCATTTGCCCCAGTTGGGAATGGCATGCTCGCATCACCTGCGATGCCATGAAAAATGACATTCACGCCTTCACCGAAGTACCAATTGCCGTCAAAATGAACGAGATTTGGGACATCGTCAACACCTGCGAACAGACAGGCAAGCACTGTATGCAGATGGAGAACGTCAATTATGGTCGCGATGAGCTCCTCTTCCTCAATATGGTACGCCAAGGCGTCATCGGCGACCTCCTCCATGGTGAGGCGGCTTATATCCACGAGCTCCGCTCGCAAATGAAGGAAGATAAACGTGGTACTGGCTCATGGAGGACCTATCACTACGCTGAGAGCAATGGCAACTTGTATCCGACTCATGGTCTTGGTCCCGTCGCCCAATACATGAATCTCGCCCGTACAGATGACAATTTCGGTCGCCTCGTCTCCTTCTCAAGCCCTGCCCTAGGGCGTGCCGCTTATGGTAAAAAGAACTTCCCCGCTGATCACAAGTGGAACAAGCTAACCTTCACGGGGGGAGATATGAACACCTCCATTATCAAAACGACTAAAGGACGCACTGTCCTCGTTGAATGGGATGAAACAAGCCCACGTCCATACTCTCGAATGAATCTCATTCAAGGCGTATTGGGTACCCTCGCCGGCTTCCCCACTCGCGTCGCAGGCGAGCAACTCGGTGATGGCAACTATCACAAATGGATTGAAGGCGAAAAGCTCGCCCCAATCTATGAAAAGTACGAACACCCCCTCTGGAAGCGTGTCGGACCTATCGCTCTCAAAATGGGTGGTCACGGTGGTATGGACTACGTCATGCTCTATCGCATGATCGAATGCCTCCGCAAGGGTGAGCCTATGGATCAAAACGTCTATGAAGGCGCCTTCTGGTCAGCCGTTACCCCCCTGTCAATTCAATCCGTTACTGAGGGTGGCATGCCCATCGTCTTCCCTGACTTCACCCGTGGAGATTGGAAGACGACCGCCCCACTCGGCATCGTTGAATAAAGAAAGTTCATTTCCCTTTTTCAAGGCGACATTCCTTTGCGGATGTCGCCTTTTTTATGGTGGCGTCACCTTGACTTGATTGCCAACGCATCCTGCCTTATTCTTTTTCCATCCCCATGAATGCCCTTCGTTCCTACTTCCTTGCAGCTCGCCCCAAAACGCTCACCGCATCCATCATCCCCGTATGGGCTGGATGTATGGTCGTTTGGAGGATGACTGGGCATTGGAGTCTAAGCCTTGCCTTTTTCACCGTCGCAAGTTGCATGTGCCTGCAAATAGCCTGCAATTTATTTAACGACGCCATTGACCATAAAAAACAAGCCGACACAGCCAAAAGAATTGGTCCCCAACGTATGACTGCCTCAGGGCAGCTCTCCCCACGCGCAGTCATGCTTGGAGGGGCATTTTTCCTCCTCGCTGCCTGTGGGCTTGCCATGCCACTCATCCTCTTACGAGGCTTGCCCCTTTTGTTAATTGGAATCCCGTCTCTCTATTTTGCCTACGGTTACACGGGGGGGCCCTACCCTCTCGCGTATAAAGGACTTGGCGAGCTTTTCGTCATCCTCTTTTTTGGTTTAGTAGCGGTCTTGGGGACTATCCTCGTCCAGATCGGCACGGGCATCTATGTCTCTGGCAGTGAGGGGATAGATACACTACGTGTCTATCACGCAGGCATCGTCATAGGCATCCAATGCGGCTTACTCAGCGCAGTCATGATCTCGGTCAATAATATCAGAGATCGCCAAGAAGATATGACGACAGGCAAACGAACTCTTGCCGTCCGTCTCGGCAATGACCGAGCACGAGGCATGACTCTCGCGTTCGTTCTCGCTGCCTATATCACCCTCCCCACATCATTTAGGGCATTAAATATCTCTTTTGATGAAATCTGGACCAAATGGATACCTGCCTTTTTACTAGCTGGATTTTTAATCTTTCGCATTAGGAAAACGCCAGCCAATGAAAAGATGAATGGTGTTTTGGCATTAGCCTCCATCCATCTCATTGTGTACTTGATCACCTACACACTTTGCTGATGATTTCGCAAATTTTGAGTGAGACAGTAGAGTAAAAAAACTCCGTATGAGTGATAACCACCCATACGGAGCCTGTTTTTTACTACTTATGAAACTCAGCTTTACCTGTTAGCGTTGCAGCGCTCTCTCTTTCACTACAACTGGATATTACTGATAAGGGGTAAGACAACACAATCTACACAAACGTTCATTAGCTTATTCATTTTTTTTAATCTCTATTGTCATGCACATACCTATCGCGTTTATCATCAATCACAAAGAGTCATGACAATCAATGACACGCAGCTATCTAGCACAATCGGCTCGTTCATCTTATCCTGTTGATTGTGAAAAAGTGTGAAATCTGCTCATCTCCATCCACAGTTTTTCTGACACAAATCGTCGATGGAAAAACAACGGAAATCTCCCTTTGTACCAAATGTGCAAAGGAGCGTGGACTATTAGACCCTGAAGCCTTTGACCTTGCCGAAAAACTCTTTTCATCAACGCATGGCAAATCAAAAAAATCAGAAAAGCTCACTCCGCCTGATACAAGCTCTATCATGGACATCCTCCATTCAAGCTCCTCTCATCTCCCCTTGACTCAATGTCCGACCTGTGGCTTTACTCTGGATGACTACCGTAAAATTGGTCGTCTGGGCTGTAGTCACTGTTACGATGTTTTTATGGAAGAGATTTTACCGAGTCTGTCTGAAATTCAATCGGGCACAACCCATTCGGGTAAGGAACCAGAACAGGCGGAACAAATCGCTCAAGAAGCCCAGGCACAGCAAACGTTGGGACAACTTGAGGCAGACATCAAACGCGCCATTGCTCAAGAGAATTACGAAGAAGCCGCTCGCATCAGAGATGCCATCACGGCTCTACGTAACGATGCAAAAAAATAATAAGCTCTCCCCCCACCCATTTCATGCAATTTAGCCAACTCATCAAAGCCCCTGCGCCTTGGATGACGTCACTCCATGATGATCAAGACATCATCCTGACCTCTCGCATCCGACTGGCTCGCAATTTGGGCAATACACCCTTCCCTGGATGGGCAAAGCAAAAAGAGCGCCACCTCCTTTGCCATGCATTATCTTATACCGCATCGAGCTTACCTCAGCTCAGAGATAGTTTCATTGCAGAGCTATCGAGCCTCAATCATCACCAAAAACAACTCTTAGTCGAGAGACACCTCATCTCACGAGAGCTCGCAGCACGATCAGAGGGGAGTGGAGTCGCCATCTCCAAGTCACAATCGCTCAGCATCCTCTTTAATGAAGAAGACCATTTGCGATTGCAATACATCCTCCCTGGGCTGCAACTACAAAAAGCATGGGTCGCGCTCAACAAGGTAGACTCATCGCTTGAGAAGAAAATCCCCATCCCCTATGCCTATAATGCCCGTCTTGGCTATCTCACCTCGTGTCCAACCAATCTGGGCACTGGCATGAGAGCCAGTGTCATGCTACACCTCCCCGGGCTCGTCCTCAATGGTTCCATTGAGCAAGTTTTTAAGGCAGCAGAGGAACTCAATCTGACAATTCGTGGTCTTTATGGAGAGGGGACAGAATCCATGGGCAACCTCTTCCAAATATCCAATCAATCCACCCTCGGGGAGAGAGAAGAGGTGATCCTGGACCGCCTCAAGAGAGTCGTCACGGATATTGCGAAACAGGAGAAAAATGCCCGTATCAATTTCTATCAAAACGATCACCAACAACTGACAGATAAAATATGTAAAGCATACGCCCTTCTCAAACATTCTATCCTCCAATCCTCCAAAGAGGCACTTGAGCAAATATCCATGTTGAGATTAGGGGCTTCCCTAGGCATCATTGAAAAAACAGCTCAATCAGAGCTCTACGCCATCATCTTAAAAATTCAGCCCGCACATCTGAATCCTACGGATGCCAGCTCACGAGTTGAGCGAGAAACAATGCGAGCAACCATCATCCGAGAGCTCATGGAGAAAATACCAGAGCCTAACACAACCCATCAACTTTAATATGCGGACTCATCCGCGCTATTGTCATCATGAATAATTTTACACCCAGAGCACAACAAGTATTGGCTCTTGCTAGACGAGAAGCCGACAGATTTAACCACAACTACATCGGCACTGAGCATTTACTCCTAGGTCTCTTAAAGCTAGGGCAAGGCGTCGCAGTCGTCGTCCTTGAACGTCTCGGCGTCAAAATCGACGACATCCGCGCCAGTATTGAGGAGCGTGTCGGCAAAGGGCTTGAGCCTAGATCCGAGGGCAACATCCCCTACACCCCACGCGTTCGCAAAGTCCTCAGCCTCGCCAATAAAGAAGCCCAAGAGCTCAATCACTCTTATGTCGGCACTGAGCATTTACTCCTAGGTCTCTTGAGAGATGGAGAGGGAATTGCCGCTGAAATATTACGCAGTTTTAACATCAATATCGAGCAAGCTCGCCATGAAGTCATGGAAGAGATTAATCCCAAATTTCATGATCTCAATGAGGATGACTCATCTGATGAGCCCAACATGTCTCCCTTTGACGACAGCTCCCCAGATGACCCACAAGATGCCCCAACCTCTCATCGGGGAGGACGTAGCAAAATGACCGCATTACAGGCATTTGGACGCGACATGACCCAACTAGCCAAAGATAAAAAGCTCGACCCCGTTATTGGACGCTCCTCAGAGATCGAACGCGTTATCCAAATCCTGTGCCGCAGGAATAAGAATAATCCCGTTTTACTCGGTGAGGCAGGCGTTGGCAAAACGGCTATCGTCGAGGGGCTTGCTCAAGAAATTGCCATTGGTCACGTCCCAGAAATTTTACGAGAAAAACGCATCATCACCCTCGATCTTGCCCTCATGGTCGCAGGCACCAAATATCGAGGACAATTTGAGGAACGCATCAAAGCCATCATGGATGAAATCCGTAAAGAGGGCAATATCATCCTCTTTATTGATGAAATGCATACCATCGTAGGTGCTGGCTCTGCGGAAGGAGCCATGGATGCCTCTAACATCATCAAACCTGCCCTCTCTCGTGGCGAGTTACAAGCCATCGGCGCAACAACGCTCAACGAGTACCGTAAACATATTGAAAAAGATGCTGCCCTTGAGCGTCGATTCCAGCAAGTCCAAGTCAAAGAGCCCTCTGTTGATGACACCATCCTCATCCTCAAAGGCATCCAAGAGAAATACGAAGACCATCACAAAGTGCGTTACTCTGAGGAGTCAATCGAGTCCGCAGCCAAGCTCTCACACCGTTACTTGACTGGGCGATTCCTCCCTGACAAAGCCATTGACATCATCGATGAGGCGGGCTCTCACAAGAGAGTCACACAAATGACCAGACCACCCTCAATTCAAAAAATTGAGAACAAAATCTCTCAACTCCGCAAAATCAAGACCGATGCCATCGAACTGCAAAACTTTGAAGAGGCAGCTACCCTCCGAGATAAAGAACAAGCTCAAGTCAAAAAACTGAAAAGTACCCTCCACGACTGGCGCAACGGATACGAGAGCCAATACGTCCCCGTAACGGAAGAAGACGTCATGACCGTCCTCTCCAAATGGACTGGCATCCCCCTCTCTCGCATGGAAGAGAAAGAAACAGAGAAACTCCTCCGCATGGAAGAAGAGCTCAAAAGCAAAGTCATCGGACAAGATGAGGCAGCCTCAGCCGTCTCTCGTGCCCTGCGTCGCAGCCGTGCAGACATCAAAGACCCTCGTCGCCCCATCGGCTCCTTCCTCTTCCTCGGGCCTACTGGCGTCGGTAAAACCTACCTTGCTCGCAATCTTGCCGAGATCATGTTTGGCACCGCAGATGCACTCATTCAGGTTGATATGAGTGAGTATATGGAGAAACACACCACCTCTCGCCTCATCGGCTCGCCTCCTGGCTATGTCGGTCACGACGAGGGGGGACAACTCACTGAGGCAGTTCGCAGACGCCCCTACTCCGTCATCCTCTTTGATGAAGTGGAAAAAGCACACCCCGACGTCATGAATCTCCTCCTCCAAATCTTGGAAGAGGGCATCGTCACCGACTCCCTCGGACGTAAAGTCAACTTCCGCAACACCATCATCATCCTCACCTCAAACGTCGGTGCCTCATCCATCAAAAAACAAAGTGCCATGGGCTTTGGTGCCATGTCATCAGACAAAGCGGACTACGATGCGATGAAAGAAAAAATCTTTGAAGAATCCAAGCAACACTTCCGCCCAGAATTCCTCAATAGATTTGATGATCTCATCGTCTTTCGCATGCTCGAACGCAAAGACCTTGAGCAAATTGTCGCCCTCGAAGCAGACAAACTCATCACCCGACTCCAACAAAAAGACATCACCCTCACCCTCTCGCCAGAGGCTCTCTCTCTCTTGGCAGATAAAGGATATGACCCTCAATATGGTGCACGCCCCATGCGTCGTGCCATCGAGCGTCAACTTGAGGATCCTCTCGCCGAGGCAATCCTAAAAGGTGAAGTCAAACCAGGCATGACCATCGACGCTCTCCTCAACCCAGTGACCAAAGTCATCACCTTTGCCCCAGTTGCCCCAGTTGCCCCAGTTGCCCCAGTTGCCCCGCCAACAACAAAGACTCCGAGAGCAAAAGCTAAAACTCCTAAAGCGGCTAAATCAGTAAAAACGTCGGTGAAAACGGTGAAAAAAACGCTTCCGCCAATACTCCCTGCCTCTGAATACAAACTTGAAGCAGAGCCTACTATTAAAAAACCGCGCACATCGAGAGCCCCTCGTAAACCGAGGAAGCCAAAGGAATAAGCGTCCAAAATCAAATACGGGTCAGGCGGAGAACATGTTGCGTTAGCCAAAGGCGATGCATCAGATTCTCCGCCTGACCCCAGCCCGCCACAACAAAAATCTTCACTTGCGCTTAGAATCGACCTCGACCCCCTGCTGTTGCAGGTATCCAATGATCGTTTCTTCCTCTTGGGGGCTTAGATCCGAATGCGCAAACCAGAGGACGAGCTTATGCCCAATCAAAAAGAGAATCGCAAGATCCGTCACGCGTACTAACGTAAATTTTGCCAATGGAATTTCTACTTGCCCACCGCCATCGTAAGAGAAAGTCATGTGATCTGGGTAAAATCGATAAGTTTTTTCCTTCAAATATGAGGATTGTTTTTTATTGGCTTTAAGCGCGGACTTCGCAAGGAAAGGGATGTAGCCAAATGCAATCGTAAAGGAAAGTATCGCCCCGGCAAGTGCGAGCCATGCAAAAAAGGGAACTGCCCCTTGGATCAATGAATACACTGCCACAACGAGGAAAACGGTACCAATGCAAAAATCGGCTGGTCTTTTCCATTTCGGTTGCGCGGTATGAAACCATTCAATGAGAATCTTCGTCGTTAATTCATCAGACGGCGCGGCTTTCTTAATTTCAATCATTTGATCGTCAGGCATGGATTTATTCTTACACCATTCGCCACAAAATGTCTCTACTGACTTCGCTAGCGAAAAATCACAAAGCATTGATTATCAATGACAACTTATTTTTACTAGACACTACATTTATTATTTTTCCAATTTTCCGATGAAGAATGGAACGATAATAAATGTTTTGTCTTTTGAGCTATCTAGCATACTTATTTACAGTATGTTAGATAGTGTATATGTTGTCTATTTGGGGCGAATTTATATATAGAATTCTATAGTGAATTAACGCAAAAAAGCAAGGAAAAAATAATTCATGATGCACCATAGTCACTACACTAAGAAATCGAAAAAAAGTGAGCATTTATAAGCGTTTTCTAGCTTTAGATGCTATTCCATTAGCGAAGTCAGGAAAAACGAGAATGGTAAGAGTTCGGTCAATTTAATTGCAAAAGGGAACACTCAAATTCCCGAATTCTCAACGGCTAGCCTAACTATCTTAGGATTAACAGTCTTCCTTTTACGTCGTCGTAGAAAGTAAAATTTAGCGAGAGAATTGCGCTTCTGCCCTTTGCCTGACCTTG
>JAVXPO010000077.1:0-8738 GCA_036644695.1 Akkermansia sp.
TTCTCCGTTTGATTTGGCGATTGATATTTTCCATCATATTGGAAGTGCGAAGCTTTTTGCGGATGGGCTTCGGAAAATCCTGAAGGGTAAGCCTTTCGGGGATATTTTCCAATATCTAGGGACTGAGTCGAGGAGCGGTTTTTTCATACTGAGCAGTAAACTCTTTGAGAATCCACCAATCTTGCTTATTTCTTACCTGAAAACGAAGGCTTACCTACAAATGGCAATTGTCCAAATTGGTTGCCTTTTTGCGCATGAATATGTTCGTGAAGATTGATTTATGGCAATTGGTGAACAATCCCTTTCATAAATCACCAGACTTTTTTGTCATACTGGAGCAGGGGGGCTTCTTTAGAAATCGTTTTTAACCGATATAAATGATTGATAATCAATCTGAGATTTTCTCATGATGATTATTTAGGGTAGGTGTGCTCCAATGCTGGAATTGAATGGGTTTTTGGTGTTTTCACGTTTGCTTTTTGGTGGGGCTTTTGTTGTACTCATGATTGTTGAAATTGACAGGAAGATGATGACGCAATACAAGGATGAGGAGAATCAACGCTATGCACGACAAATTGTTTTGCCAGGCGTTGGCGTTGAGGGGCAAGAGAAGTTGCGAAGTGCTTCGGTGCTCGTCGTTGGTTGTGGGGGCTTGGGGTCGCCTGTTTGCTTGTATCTTGCGGCGGCAGGTGTGGGGACCTTGGGGCTTATCGATTTTGATCGCGTCGAAGCATCCAATTTACAACGACAAATTTTACATGGGACGGCGATGTTGGGGCAATCAAAACTCAAGAGCGCTGTGGCTCGATTGCATGATTTAAATCCCGATGTTAAAATGAGCCTTTATGACGGTCGGATGACTGTATCCACTGGACTTGATTGGGCACGCAACTACGATCTAATCGTCGATGCATCAGATAATTATGAGACGCGCTATGCGAGCAATGAGGTGGCATTTCGTCTCGGTAAGCCTGTTGTCGTGGGTGCCGTTTCTCAATTTGCTGGGCAATTGAGTGTCTTTGACCCACATGCAGCATGTGGGTGTTATCAATGTATGGTGCCTGATTTGCCCTCGCCTGATTCGTTGCCAACGCCTGCCCAATTGGGGGTAATGGGGGCGATCGTCGGGGCGATTGGTAGTTTGCAGGCGTGTGAGGTGATCAAGTTGATTCTTGGCGTTGGTGTGCCACTTATTGGCAAGATGTTTCATCTCGACGCGTTGACGATGAACTCAAAAACGGTGCGGTTAGCGCGCAATCCTCATTGTCCTATTTGTGGTCATCAATAAGCCATTCTCCGCCAGCTCCGTATTTGATATTTGGGCGGTGATTTTTTGGCGGAATCCTTCTTGTTTTTGAATCCTCCACGACAAAAACATTTTTCTTTGTGGGGATTACAGTATAATCTCTTCTCATGAGTATGCCCCTTTTAGTCATTGCAACGCGCAACGCGCACAAAACGTCTGAAATTAGAATGATGCTGAGAGGCAGATGGGAGGTGCGTGATTTATCTGACTTTCCCGAGGCGCCAGAGGTTGATGAGACGGGGGTGACGTTTTCGGAGAATGCGACCTTAAAGGCTCTCTCTGCTTCGCGATGCATTCCTGGCATTATCCTCGCGGATGATTCGGGGATTGAGGTTGATGCCTTGGATGGCAAGCCAGGTGTTTGGTCATCGAGTTTTGGCGGGGTAGAGGGGGATCATTCTAAAAATAATGCCCATATGATTGAGGAGCTAATGCGCGTTGGGGCGACGAGCCCGGATAAAGCACATGCGCGCTTTCGTTGTGTGATGGTTTTAGCTCGTGAGGGCGTTGTCCTCGCGGAGTTCTCTGGGTGTGTCGAGGGCTCCATGACGACTTCTCCGCAAGGGGAGGGTGGTTTTGGTTACGACCCCCTTTTTATTCCCGAGGGGTATCAACAGAGTTTTGCTCAATTGGGAGCAGAGGTAAAAAATACGATGTCTCATCGCGGACGTGCCTTAGAGCAGGTGGTCGCGTGGCTGGTGGCAACTACTCAAGCTTAATTAAAGCCACAAAAATCACCGTCCAAAAATCAAATACAGGTCTGGTGGAGAACGTGTTGCGTTAGCCGAAGTCGAAGGCGATGCATCAGGTTCCCACCTGTCCCGTTTTCCTCGCTTGATTAGGAGACGGGGTGTTGTAGTTCGGTGATTGCGTCTTTTATGTCTTCCATCGTGACGTCGTCAGAGACAAACGCCTCACCTAGGGCAGAGAGGAGGACGAAGCGAATCTTACCTGATTGAAATTTTTTATCAGTGGCTATTTTTTCGAGAACCGTTGAGGGGTCGACATTTTTTGGCAATATGAGGGGGAGGTTGAGCGCCTTGAGGGTGGCGAGGATTTTATGGCTATCCTTATGGGTGAGCTTCGTTTTGCGAGAGCTGATGTAGAGGGCGGCGCGCATTCCGAGGGCGACTGCCTCACCGTGCAGGATTTCCCCATAGGGGCGTGATGCCTCGATGCCGTGCCCGATGGTGTGCCCAAAGTTGAGCAGGGCGCGTACGTCATGAGTCTCTTTCTCGTCCTCTTCGACGATGCGCGCCTTGATGGCAATATTGCGAGCCATGAGTTCGGGGAGCGTCTGAATTGTGTTGAGGCTAAAGCCCAGAGTCAATTCATTGCCTAATTCTTTGAGCTTTGGCAACATGGTAGCGTCGCGAATCGCAGCATGCTTGACGGCTTCAGCGAGTCCTTCAGAAATGATGCGATTGTCTAAGGTGACGAGCGTGGTCGGATCGACGACAACGACTTTGGGCTGGTGAAAGGCACCTACGAGATTTTTGCCCTCGGCGATATTGATGGCGGTTTTACCCCCAACGGAGCTATCGGTCTGCGCGACGATGGTCGTCGGGATCTGCATAAAGGGGAGTCCTCGATAGTAGATGGCTGAGACAAAGCCTGCGAGATCGCCCACGACCCCACCACCAAGGGCGGCGATATTGCCCGATCGGTCGATGCCTGCCTTGACGAGCTCTGAGCAGAGTTCCTCTGCCATACTCATACTTTTGCTGGCTTCGCCTGCTGGGATAATGTGCATGCTTACGGTAAATCCCGCACTATCAAATGAATGGAGGACGTGATCGCCATAGAGAGCCGCCGTGTTGGTGTCGGCAATAACTGCCATCTTACCACTCATACCCGCACGATAGGCTAGCTCACCTACGCGCTCTAAGGCTCCATTCTCAACATGAATATGATAAGAACGCTCATTCAAAGATAAAGAAACTGTCGGCATGGTGTGCTTATACCAAAATAAGCCTTGGTCTGCAAGCTTGAGGAGGAAAAGAGCCCTAATAGGAAACAAAACGCAATAATAAATTTATTGCGCTTTTCTACGACGACGTAAAAATAAACCAGCAAGTCCGAGGAGACTTAGAGCCGTTATCGAGGGCTCTGGGATTGACTTCGTTGAATCTGCGGTTGCAAAAGCTCCTGTTGCATCATAGGTAATATCTTTAACCGTGGCATTGGTGGAAAATTGATTACTCAAATCCCCCATGATAAATCCATCTGTCTTCGAGGAGACATCTCCTTGTCGGGCATCTCCAACGAGCACATCATTGACCCAGACATAATATCCTGAAGCAATTCCATTGGTCGAGTCAGCATTCCTATAGACGATTCTCAGGTTGAGGAAAGAAGCAGTTAGATCACCTAGGTAAAGATTAGAATTGCCCATTCCCCATGTCAATTTATCTGAATAAATATTCAGGCGACCGTCATTGGCAACTCCATTACCCAATTGAATGCTAAAACAGTTTGAGCCCTCAGCGAGGGTATTCATTTGAAGGGATAGATCCAGAGAGAATTGCCCTCCTGAAGCCGTTGTATCCCAATTGGCAGAGAGGGAAGCTTGATTATCTTTCCCCGAAAAGAGAGAGGCTTGAGTAGGGGATGTATAGTTCCAATCTTTACCAGATGATTGGATTTTATTAGCCTTTATTGTCTGTGCAACACCCGATCCTGTTGTAAAATTGACATGAGTGGTTAATTGAGTGGTGGATTTCCTCTCAAGCCCAACTGTACGTGAGCCGATGCCTAAGGCTTTTGCCATATTGCCAGCAATAACCAGTGATCCTTGTTGATTGGGATGGACCCCATCACCAGTCAAATTGTCTTTTGTTGAGCCAAAGCCAGCGGTGACATCGTGATAGACGACATTGTTGCCATATTTACCTGCTTTGACGTTTGCCTCTAGCATTTTATTATATGCGACGCTACTTGTATGACTTGGATCGCTTTGCCAGTCTTGTTTAGTATCGAGGACCGAGTAGAGATGGACTGTGACATTTGGATTAGCTGCTCGATATTGATCGACAATTTTCCCCACGTTATTAAGGGTGTCCTCTGTGGTTGGTATGCCTGGCTTTTTACCCCAAGATAAATCATTGATGCCGACCATGAGGGTAACCGTATCGGGGATGGTTCCATTTTTCCCCATCGTAGTAATCCAGTCTGATAATTTGCCTGTACCGCTGACTTCTCCCTTGCCTCCTTCTAAGATGTGATCAGATCTCCAACTACTGTGCCCATCATAGGTATTGATGAAGTTTTGCCCCCTATAGCTTGAGCTACTGGAACCATTGCCAGATGTTCCGACTGGGTTGAATTTTACGCCGTTATCAATGAAACATTTCCACAGAGATTCGCGATAACATCCTGACATTTCAGTAATGGAGTCTCCTAAAAAGTTGATCTTTCCTAAATCAACAGGGGTTGACGCGGCAAACAAGGGTAGGGAGCAACTCAATGCTCCAATAGTATAGAGGAATGATAAGGGGGTCATGATGGGATAGAGGTCAAAAGAAAAAGCTTGAGGATTTATGTAATCCTCAAGCTTTTTGTAGATTTGATAAAAGATGAGGTCGTTAGACTTGGAGATTAGTTTCTTCTACGACGCAACATTAAACCAGCAAGAGCTAAGAGGCTAAGAGTTGCCGTCGAAGCTTCGGGGACGCTTTGATCATTCTTTGTCAAAATGATGTTGTTAATGACGTTGATGGGGTACGTTCCTCGGTCACTTGAGATCGTAAGAGTTAATGTCCCATTTTCACTAACAATAATATCTGAAGCATTGACGAGGGCGCCTTGGTCATTTTCGCCATTTTGAAGATTTAAAGTAGGGCATGTCAAGGAACTGGAATCTGTAGCTGTTGCAGAGGTATGCCATACCCCGTTGTCCCCCTTATTGACGATAGAGGATGACCAATCTGTCGTTGACGTATCAGTCCCTTCTCCGCTAAAAGCAAACTTGAGATTGCCACCAATCCAATTTCCACCGTAAAATCCAGAAAGGACTTCCATTGAATAGGTGCCCGCTGATAATCCACTGAAAGTAATGACAATAGGTGTAGTTGTTCCACTGCCTGGGTATGCTATCGCAAGACCATCTTTTTCGGTGTCAGCATAGGGATGACCAGCAGGTGTTCCTTTGAGAATATCCCACCAATTAGCTTCATCAAGATCTCGCAGACCTGATGTTTTTAACGTGACTGTACCAGCAATAGAAATGAGTTCTTTTGCCACATTAGCATCATCTTTATGAATGTTGACAGAACCCGCAGTATCGGTTTTACCAAAATCAACTCGAACAACCGTAGCTGCTTGAGAAGAGGAGAGACCTAGTGCTGCAATTGATGAAAAAAGTATAATTTTATTCATGAGTATTAGCCATTCACTTGAACGGCTTTTCATAAATAGCGGATTTAGAATCCGAGGTCAATTCGAAATATAAATTATTTTTTATTCATAAGCTATTCTCCAACAAGAAACGTTTTTCTCACCCTCTAATTTTAGAAGCATTAAGTGACTTATGCGCAAAGATAAAAGTCAAAGGCTATCAGTGATTTAGCACTAAAAACCTCGGATTCTAAATCCGTTGTTTAGTGGTAATCTTGTAGATTGTAAACTGACAGATATTTAGCGAAAATTAATATTTTTTACCTGGGGAAAAGGCCGCTTTGTCATCGTAGGCGATTTGTGTTACCGAGGCATTGCACGGGGTAGAGGCATTAATTGATCCGATGCGGAAGCCTGCGCTTTTTGCCGTGAGTGTGCCTGATTTTGCATCTCCGACGAGGACGTCATTGACCCAGATATAGTATCCTGCTTTGAGTCCGTTGGCATTGTCTGCTGACCGATAGACAATTCTCAAATTTAATGGTTTTTGAGTGAGCTCGCCTGAGTAGAGGGTGCCCTTGTCATCACCCCAAGTCAATTTATCGGGAGTGAGGGTGATGATGCCATTCTCGGTCATACCATTCCCTACTTGGATGCAGAATGTATTTGTCTCGGTGCTTGTCTTTTTGAGCAAGAGCGTGAGGTTGAGCGAGAACTCTCCTGTGGGGGTGGGTGACCAAGTTGCTGATAGTGAGGCATCTTTACCCAACGTGGCGAGCGTTGCTGTTTTGGGCGAGGGGTAGGTCCATTGATTGCCACTGGATTGGATATGATTCGCCGTCATCGTTTGTTCGCTTTTCCCTTTAGTGAACGTGACTTGAGTTGCCAACTGGGTTGTCTCTCTCCTCGATAAGCCCACGGTGCGCGATCCGATGCCAAGAGCTTTTGCCATGTTGCCTGCGACGATGAGAGCTCCCTGCTCTGTGGGGTGTACACCCATGTCGTCAGCTGTAATTCCCTTGATCGGGGTAAAGCCTGGTGTGATGTCATGAAAGAAGACGGAGGAACCATAGCTCCCTGCCTCAATTTTAGCCTTGAGCATTTTATTGTAAGCGGTGCTATTGGTGCGATTGGGGTCATGTTGCCAAGCTTGATCTGAGTCGAGGACAGAGAAGAGATGGATGTTTACCTTGGGATTGGCTAGTTTATATTGTTGGATGATTTTTCCAATATTCGCCAGCATTTGTGGGGGCTCCGGGGCTTCACCTCGTGCCCAGGAGAGGTCATTGATGCCGATCAAGAGCGTCATGGTGTCAGGGAGGGTGGCACTCTTTTTCATGCTGGCAATCCAGTCTGATAATTGACCCTCTCCCCCGAGACCAGGGGTGTTTTTCTTCCCCTCTAGGAGGTGGTCTGTCCGCCAGCTTGAGTGCCCATCATAGATGTTAGGGAATGTTTGTCCGCGATAGGTGAGCTGGCTTGGTTTACGAGATGTACCTGTTGGATTGAAGGGGACATCATTATCGACGAAGCATTTCCAGAGCGATATCCGATAGCATCCTTCCATCTCTGTGATGGAATCGCCTAGATGGGCAATGCGTCCTACGGGTGCAAGGTTCGTTGTTGATGCTGACGTGGCGGATAATGCCCATGCACTAGAGGCGCAAATGCAGAGAGCGAGGAGAAGGGGTAACTTTTTCATCATGATTTCCGATAGAAATGAATTTCGAGGAATCCTAACAATCATACTCCCTGGATGTCGACTTAAAAAACGAGCCGTCTCATACCACTTTCTGAATCTTGCCCCTGATTCCGCCAAAAAATAATCGTCCAAAATCAAATGCGGGTCTGGAGGAGGACGTGTTGCGTTAGCCGAAGGCGATGCATCAGGTTCCCGCCTGAACCGTTTTCATCGCCGTCTTATTTCGCCAACAAACTCCCCGCCATCTTTTTCTCAATTTACCCTGCAATGAGCCCGCCTCTTGGGCTTAGGTGGGAAGCTGATGCCAACACTTCGCTTTGCTCCGTTAACGCAACACGTTCTCCCCCAGACCCCAGCCCACCATAAGAAAAATAACGGTTTTTTATAGCACATAAAACGAGCCGTCTCACTGATGAAATGAGACGGCTCTTGATACGTGCAATAAGTTTGAAGCGTTGTTATGCTCTACGGCGACGGCGCATGAGGAGACTGGCAAGCCCCAAGAGACTTAAGGTTGCTGTCGTGGGTTCTGGGACGGCTGAGTTAGTTGGCAAACCATTGAGCTCTTTGACTTCATCTGTTGATAACGCTTTATTCCAAATTCCGATGTTGTCGAGTTTGGCAGAGTCGATGAAGTTTTGAGTGTTAGATGTACTTGCACCCCAGTCTTTGCCAAATTGAATTCCTGTAATTGCTTTAGAACCAACCTCTGCAGCGATAGTGTTTATGATTTGACCATCTTTATAGAATGTGATCTGATTACTTGTGCAGGTGATTGTGAAATTTGTCCAAGCGGTCGGAACGTAATTTGTTGTGATATTGCCTCCTTGGCTGCCACCTCCAAAACCTAAAGTTAATTTTGTATTATCCCCTTCTGTTTTTTTGAGAGAAAGGGTATTGTTTGTTATGCTTGGATCGTCTGTATAAATGGAGAAGATGCTCCCATCAATGTCAGAGGAAAGATCTTTGATGTCAAAGCTGATTGTAAATTGATCGACTTTTAGGTTGAGCGACTCGCCTGCTCCTAACCATGGATATTGAGAATTCCCATCGTGAGGAACGCCATTGGGATCTTTTGTAGTGTTACCTAGCTTTCCGTAGCCTGTTTCGTTGGCAGTAGGAGCTTCCCATCCAAAGGGTGCATTCCATGTTGCTGGTTTGTCTGTCGAGGGGGTTGTTGAGTAGTCGACTGGATCTCCATTCTTTTCAAAGTCCCACCAATATTTTAATTCAGTGTGTAATGTGTCTGGTAGAGACGTTGTAGCAAAAGCACAACTAGAGGCTAATGATAGGAGTAGAGTTGGTAATGTTTTATTCATTATAATCATTGTTTCATTTAAGTTTGCGGACGATTAACTTGGTTCGCAGGCGCATTTTGCGGATTAGCAATCCGAT
>JAVXPO010000078.1:0-8016 GCA_036644695.1 Akkermansia sp.
TTAATAACTCTTGAGGGAGAGCCTTTAATTCATCCAGATTGCGAATGTGGGTGACGGGGAAGAGTTCGCCTTGGAAGCGAGAGAAGTAAAGTCCCACCCCACCAAGCATGGCGGCTCCCATCGTGTCCCCGTGATAGCAATTATCAAAGGCGATGAAGCCACGGCGGTGACCTTGCCCAGTTTGCATGCGGAATTGTCGCTCCATTTTGATAGCAGATTCAAGAGAAGTCGAACCATCATCGGAGAAAAATACGCGAGTGAGCGTATTTTCTGGGAAAAACGCGCAAAGTCTCGTTGCCAATTCTGAGGCGAGAGGATTGGCAAATCCGAGATAAGAAGTGTGAGCTACCTTGTCGAGCTGCGCCTTCATGGCAGCGACAATGTGCTCTTGGCAATGTCCGTGAATATTCGTCCAAATCGAGCTATTCCCGTCAATATATGAGCGACCTTCGCTATCGGTAAGCCAGACGCCTTTGCCTGAGCAAAGCATGAGAGGAGTAAAATCAGGGGCGCACCACTCAGATTGAGCAGTAAAGGGGTGCCAACAATGTTTTTTATCCTGTTCAATCCAGCGTTTTGTATCCGTGTTCACGGGCGCAGATTGTGCATCAAGAGAGTGCAAGAGACAAGAGGAACTCTTTCTTTTCCCCCTGTTTCTCTCTTGTATTTTAGCTTTCTTGATCGTTTTCGTCGGCTTCTCTTGTGCTGAAGCGCATGAGCTCTGCCTCAAAGTAGAGGGGGACGTCGCCTGTGGGGCCGTTACGATTTTTGGCTAGGTGGAGATTGGCTCGTCCTGCTTGTTTTTGGCGTTCCTCTTCATCCTCGGCATAATAAGCTGAGCGGTAGAGGAGACCGACCATGTCGGCATCTTGTTCGATTGAACCTGATTCACGCAAGTCGGACATCATCGGGATGCCTTTGCTGGAGCCAATGCGGCTTTCAGGTCCACGGTTAAGCTGAGCTAGGACGACGACGGGGACTTTTAGCTCTTTTGCGAGAGATTTGAGTCCTGCCGAAATTTCTGCAATTTCACGTTCACGGCTATTTTGAGCTTGCTTGGTGTGTGAGCGCATGAGCTGGAGGTAGTCAACGCCGATGACGCCTAATGAACCTACATCACGGACGATGCGCCGGGCTTTAGCTCTCAATTCACTGATGGAGATGGCTGCCGTATCATCGACGATAAATTGCGAATTGCGCAGTTCCTTAACCGCTTGGGTAAAGTGGAGCATTTCGTTTTTGTGGAGCGTACCCCGTTTGAGGATTTCTGCGCGACGAACTCCTGAGTGGGCAAAGAGCAGGCGTTCCACAATTTGGATAGAAGGCATTTCGCAGGAGAACATGAGCGTTGGTTTTTTGAGATTGAGCGCAACGTGCTCTACCATGTTGAGGAGGAATGAGGTTTTCCCCATGGAGGGACGTGCTGCGATGACGAACATATCGCCAGCTTTGAGCCCATTGCTCTTACGATCGAGCTCTTCAAATCCTGTTGTAAGTCCGATGATCTTCCCTTTGCGATCAATGAAGGTCTCTATGTTGTGGACGGCTTCATCAACAATGGTATTAAGTGATTTTTCATCACCCTTACCGAGTCGTTCGCGGATGCTTAAGACATCTGCCTCTACAGAATCAAGTAGACTGGCGACCTCTTCCTCATCATTAAAGGCGCGTGCTGCTGAGCTATTAGATGACTCAATGATGGAGCGCAGGACGTATTTGTCTCGGAGGATTTCCAAGTGATGGTCAAAATAAGCACCTGTCGTCGTGTATGTGTAGATTTCAGCGAGTCCCGATGTGCCCCCCATGGCAATCAGTTGGTTGCGATCCTCTAATATTTGAGTGATTGAGACGATATCAACGGGTTCGTTTTTATTGTAACGCTCCTGAAAGATTTTCCAGAGTAATTTATGGGAGGGGAGATAAAAGTAGTCATCCGACATTCCCATAGAGATACACCGTCCGATATACGTTGCTGGGTCAATCGACATCAGAGCTAGAACACTTTTCTCAGGGCCGAGTGCTTGAGGGACTTGGCGCGCTTCATTCGATGGTTTACCCGAGGGTGTGCTAGTCAGCTCTAGCTTTTTATCGATAGAGACAGAGGTACTAGCGGAGTTAGAGGAATTAGCAGTATTGGAGGCGCTAGTGGTATTTGAGAAAGGTTGGTCTGCCATGGTCGTTAGGTGAAAAAGTGTTGAAAAAGTAGCGGAGAAAGGGGAATAAAGGAAAGAGGAAGAAGATACCTCTTCTGATTAAAATGACAATGCAATATTGCAGAGGAAAATGGAAGAAAGCAAAATTGAGATAATTTTGCGAGGGGACTGAGGGCTGGGCGAGACATAATGTATTGCTTCACCTAGCATTGCTCACGCAACACATTCTCCCCTCCCATCAAAATCAAGGATTCGCTAAAATCTTCTTTAAGCGAGCGAAACGAGGCAGAGAGCATTCTTTTTTCATCTCGACCTCCCCTTGAATCAAGGGCAGCACATAATCAATAAACTCTTGCTCGACCCCATTGCCTGACTTGTTAATCCAATCGCGAGGCACCAACTTTTCTGCATTCGCTACATCAGTTAGATTAATCAACTTAGTACGACATTGATATTCCCCGTTACCCTGCACGCGCTCAAACGCCACCATCTTGCCTGTTTCACCTGCGAGAGCAACCTCTACAGCCGTCTTACCCGCTAAAAACGCCTCTTGCATATCCGTCAATGAGGCAATATGTGCTGAGCATCGTTGCAACAGAGACAACTCCATCCCACGCACCTTAATGCCCGTTTCTCGATGAATCAAATTACACAAAGACTCGCTCAAGCCCCCCAACTGCGTATGCCCAAAAACATCCGCCCCTCCCACGCCAGCATCGGCAATAAAACGTCCATCTGCATCGTGAATCCCCTCTGAAACCGCTACCATACACCGCCCTTGTTGACGATAAATACGCGTCACATCTGCCAAAAACTCCTCTGTATTAAAATTCACCTCTGGCAAATAAACAAGATCGGGCCCCGAGCCTGAATACTGCGCCAAAGCCGCCGAGCCAGCCAACCACCCCGCATGACGCCCCATAATCTCAACCACCGTCACACGCCCCTTGTCATAACTACGCAAATCCTGATCCACCTCCATACACGCTGTTGCAACGAACTTCGCCGCCGATCCAAAACCTGGGCAGTGATCCGTCCCGACCAAATCATTATCAATCGTCTTAGGAATCCCAATCACACGGCACTCATAGCCAGATCTCTGCATAAATTCAGAAATCTTGTGACACGTATCCATCGAATCATTCCCCCCATTATAGAAAAAATAGCGCACGTTATACTTGCGAAATACCTCTAAAAGACGCTGATAATCCGTATCATCCACCTGAGCCTCTGCCAACTTATACCGACAAGAGCCCAGAGCTGATCCAGGCATATACCGCATATTCTCCAGCTCCTCAGGCTCTTCAAGCGACATATCATAGAGACGCTCTGATAAAATACCCTCAATCCCATGAGCAGCCCCCAAGACGCGCGTGATCGAGTCACACCCCAATGCCGTCTGAATAACACCTAGCGCACTAGAGTTAATAACTGCCGTCGGACCACCTGATTGCCCGATAATACATGCACCCTTTAATTCGTTCATGGAGATATTGGTTAAAAGAAAGAAAAACCTTCACTTGTCTATCCCATCCAGCCCACAAGTCAAGGGGAAGATGCCTCCATTATCATTTGATTTTCATGAAAAAGACATAAATTGCGATATGCAACATCAGATTGCACACTACAACTAAGAGACTAGGAAAAAATAAATCTCAGACGCCTTCCCCAACAAGGTAACGATAATTCCTCCGATAATTGCACTCCAAATAGCAATGCGCCAATTCCTTTTGCTTTTATCCTTTTCTAAAGAGATACGAGAAGAGATAGCGACGCTATGAGAATCAAACGCATGAAGGAAATCTACAAGATTTTTAGCATGATAACCTGCATCACACCTGACCTAAATAAAAATCTTGAAAAAAAGTAAAAAGTAGCAAGGCACGAAAAAGGAAGGTGGTACATTGAATCGTTTTTTAAATCAACTACCCCGCAGCAAGCTACGGGGTATGTAAAAGTTCGAAATCACGTAAAAGGTAAGAACTCTTGAAAAAACAATTGTCTATATTCATCTTCTTTTCCCTGATTCTTAACATATTTGCTTATCACTTCCTCATTCCCGTGTTGCCCTACTGTACTCACAAAATAACCATCACTCCAGAATTCCCCTCCCCATAACTGCTTTTTAACTTCAGGATACCTTCGAAATATTTCCCTCGCTGTTATACTTTTTATCGTTCGTATCAAATCACTGACGCTATTCTTCGGAACTCCTTGTACCAAAAAATGCACATGATCCTTATCCGTCCCTATCTCCAAAAATCTGATCTCGTATCTTTTCTCGATCTCTAAGCATACATCTTTTATCCCTTCATCTACTCCATCAAGAAAAACAACCCTCCTGTATTTTGCTGGGCACAAGAAATGGTATATCAATACCGAAACATTATGGAATTTGTGGATATACTCACTCATTTCATTCGCGAGTATACCCAGCTCTTTCCTTTTTTCAAGAACGCAGCAAGCTGCGGGGAATTAGACCCTTAGAGATTAAATAGCGTTATTGACATATTTTATTCCAATACAATTATCATAAATAACATTTTTACGTAATATCAAGCAAATCTAGCGTTGCATTGCAAATTTTAACAACAGAAATTCTTCCAGATTCATGTGGCGGATGCCATCTTGATTATTGCCCAGAATCATATCGTTGAGCGTCACCACATACTTGGGATAATTGTCCTGAACAGCCAGCAGATTCCCGAACTCCCGAAATCAAGAAACCCTCTTTAAGCCATTCGCTTAAAGAGGGTTATTTGGTACGCACGAGAGGACTCGAACCTCCACAGGGTTGCCCCCACTAGAACCTGAATCTAGCGCGTCTACCATTCCGCCACGTGCGCATTTACGGTAAGACGTGAGGATTCAAGCAAATGAAGGGTCATTAGGCAAGACTTTTCACGTTCTCCAGAGTCGTTTTACGGATTTGCTGATGGCACGATGCTTGAGAACTAAGAGTTGCTAAATTGGTTAAGATTTGAGAGTCTAAACCCTCATTTTAGATAATAGGGAGGTACCAATGACAGCAATGACTCAACAGGGGAAAGACGGGTTACGCATTTTGATTACGTTAGCGAGTGCGATAGTCGTCGTTGCAGGCTTGCAGGCAGGGCGCGATATTCTGATGCCCATTGTGCTTGCCTCGTTCCTTGCCGTGGTTAGTTATCCGATTACAAAGCTTTTGCGCGATGTATGCCATTTCCCTCACTGGCTCTCGGTGATGCTGACGGTTTTTGTCGATTTTGGAGTATTGATTGGTTTGGGCTTCTTGTTTAACTATCTTGCTGGCGATTTTAATGCAACGGTTTTAAGCAAATATAATGTGCTTTTGCAGCAAAAGTACGGAGATCTCATCGCTTTTTTGAAGATTAATAACTGGGATGGTCAGGCACAACGAGCTATGGAGGTTTTTCCACAACTTCTGAATGGTCAACACGTCATGGATTTGATGACGTCGATTATGGGCAAGGCGGCATCGATTCTTTCTGTAACAATTCTCATTTTGATTTTGATGACATTTTTCCTTGGAGAAGCTCCACTTTTCAAACGAAATGTTAACAAGATTGCCACTGCGAATGAAGGTAGTGTGCATCAGTTTACAAAGGCAATTATTGATATTCAGAAATATTTGGTAATCAAGACGTTCATTAGCTTTTTGACTGCTATTTTTGCATGGATTCTCTGCTTTGCTGTTGGGGTGGATTTACCGTTATTTTGGGCGATTCTCGCGTTTTTCCTCAATTACATTCCGACCTTTGGTTCGATTGTGGCAGCCCTTCCTCCCATTTTGTTGTCCATGTTGATGTTGGGAACGAGTGAAACGGTAATTTTGGCGATTGGCTATGTCGTGATGAATATTACTTTAGGTAATTTTGTAGAGCCGATGATGCTGGGTAAGCAATTTGGGATTGCTACGTGTGTGGTGCTCTTATCAGTTGTTTTTTGGGGATGGCTCTGGGGACCGATTGGCATGTTTTTAGCTGTCCCCATCTCGATGCTCATCAAATTGGCATTAGAGAGCTCTAAGGATCTAGGTTGGATCGCCCAGTTGATTGATAATCCACTGACCAAACCACGCTTACCCTCCCTCCTGCCTAGTAAAGATTCTCCCACCGATAACAACGATTGCTAATATTATCCCATGCATGCATTTTCCTATACAAATGGCTCACTTCATTGCGAAGAGGTAGATCTCACCTCTATTGCTCAACGAGAAGGCACCCCCGTTTATGTCTATAGTAAAAGAACGATTCTGGAGCATTTTTCACGTCTTCGAGAGGAGCTTTCTCCCGTTCATGCCGAGGTTTCTTTCGCCGTCAAATCTTGCTCAAATCTTGCCATTTTAAGTTTAATGGCTCGCCATGGGGCAGGGTTTGACATTGTGTCTGGGGGCGAGCTTTTCCGCGTCATTCAAGCAGGGGGCGATCCTCATCATTGTACCTACGCTGGCGTGGGGAAAACCGCCGAGGAGATTCGCTATGCGCTTGAGCAAGAGATTTATTGCTTCAATGTCGAGTCGGTAGCCGAGTTACAGCTCATCAACGATCTGGCTGGTCAAATGGGGGGGGGAGTCAAGGCCCCTGTCGCCATCCGCGTTAATCCCAATGTTGAGGCAGGCACGCATAAGTACATCACGACGGGTAAATCTGAGAATAAATTTGGCATTGATTTTGAGAAAGTCGAGGCTCTCTACGCTCATGCCGCCGACACCATGCCCCACCTTCACCTCAAAGGGGTACAAATGCATATCGGTTCGCAATTAACATCAGTCAAGCCTTTTGTCGAGGCTGTCGAGAGAGTGGCGCCTCTCGTCAAAAAGTTAAAAGCTCGCTTTGGTATTGAGTTTTTCTCGCTCGGCGGGGGAATCGGGATTGTTTATGAAAATTCTCTCAAGTCGGGATTACCCACTTGGTGGGAAAGCTCCTCTGAACAATTAACGCTACGCTCCTATGCTCAAGCCCTCATCCCCATGCTCAAGCCCTTGGATATCCATATTATCGTGGAGCCTGGGCGCATGATTGTTGGCAATGCAGGCGTGCTCCTTGCTCAGTGTTTGTATGAGAAAGTCGGAGATGCCAAGACGTTTAAGATCATCGATGCAGGCATGAATGATTTAATCCGCCCCGCGCTTTATCAAGGGCATCATGAGATCATGCCCCTACGCGAGCACGCAATGACCGATACGATCATTGCAGATGTGGTTGGTCCCATTTGCGAATCAGGTGACTTTTTTGCCCAAAATCGAGAAATTGCCAACATCCAACAAGGCGAATTGATTGCAGTTATGTCTACAGGCGCCTATGGCTTTTCCATGTCCTCTAATTACAATTCTCGCCCGATGGCGGCAGAGGTTCTCGTCGATGGCGATCACTGGTCTATCATTCGTCAACGCCAGACGAGAGAGGATTTAATTGCTGGTGAGCGTATTCCTTCAGATCTTTAATAACGCCACTTTCATCTCTTATGTACTATCAATAAGGGTCAAGTGGGAACTTTCCCCGGTTTCCTGAAACTTGCCCCTGATTTCGCCAAAAATCACCGCCCAACATCAAATCAAAGGTATGAAGATCGTTAAGGCAACACTACGGCTGGAAAAAGTTCACCCACAGTAATACCCTTATGGGAATCCGACGGTGCATTGCAACGCCGGCGGGTGGTCGAAGCAAACAAATCCGACAGACCTTTTGGGGTAATTCCTCGACAAATCGAATGGATTAGCGGAAGACACCGTTATGGAGCGTCGGGGGTGTAAAGTTAATCAAACTCAAGCACAGACTTGCATTTGAAGACTTAATAGACTGAAGCAAAAATATGCAACGCCTCAAGACATCTTTCTCATGGAAGCATCAGGTAACAGCTT
>JAVXPO010000079.1:0-218 GCA_036644695.1 Akkermansia sp.
ACCTAAAGAGATCCATGATGCCCACGGCGAGGACTGTTAATGCCAAGACCCCCAAGGCTTTACCCATGAGATAATCGATGCGTGGGACGGGTTTGCAGAGGATGGTGTAGAGGATGCGATCTTCTGTATCTTTTGGGATGAGCAGGGAGGTCGCCGTGACGCAAAAGATGAGACCAAAGAGACGCATTGCGCCAAATGCCGAGTTTTTCAGTAGAGTG
>JAVXPO010000079.1:228-7894 GCA_036644695.1 Akkermansia sp.
CCTCAGGTCCTAGATAATCGCTCATTCTCAAACTGTTAAACGCGAGTAAAATGAGAGCAAAAATGACGAGGAATAGAAAAATTTTCATCCGCATCAATTGCGTCAATGTAGCACCTGCCACGACGCAAATGCGACGAGGTGAGGGGACGTAGGCGGATGACAGGATGGACATAGAGGCATTTTGATGAGATTTCTCAAAAGGGAAAGCGAAAATTCCACTTGATCTCATTTCATTTTGTAGAAATACAGATTTTACCTTAAATAAATGGATGGATTCCTGCTTGAAGATGCCCTTGGCTCATGGTGTACTTAGCTTATGAGTTTGCGTTCACAGCTTGAGGAGGTCCTGCCAGAGTTACTTCCCATGAATCCTCGCGAGGCGATTAAGGGGACAGAATTGATTCGTCTCGTTCGCATGAAGCTGGGGGAGGAATATTCGGATGCATCGCTCAGGTATCATTTCTCCTTTATGGCGGCAGAGCCTGATTCTCGCATTGCCAAGGTTGAGCGAGGGCAAGGGTATTATCTCCGCGTTCAGTCCAAGCAATCGGATCATCCCTCTCGGGGCTTACTTCCTCTCTTTTTAGGCGAGGATAGTCAGCAGCAGGGGGCGGATGTCATGAGATCGCGTGCCTTGGCTCTCGTCGTTCGTCAATATGATACGACGGGACGAGGTGTTTTCGTTTTTAGCCCTGGAGAATGTGGCCCATCTTGGAATAAGCCCGAGCTTGCAGTCGTTGATTGGCCCGAGGGGGAGTGGGATGCCTCGTCGCTTATTTTTGATAAGAGCGCATTAGAGCGGCGTCGTATGGTGGGGGCACCTATTATTGAGTTACAGAGTGTTTGCGTCGCGTACATGCCTCGTCCAGGGGAGTATCGTCGCGAGTTTTTCCGTGCGCTCTCGACCTCTTGCTGGTCACAGACGGGCGAATTGGTCATTGTCGGTGAAATCCCTGATGATGCGGATGTCGCCGAATTGCGCCGTCTCGCCGCTGAATTTGGCGTTGGGGTCGTGTGTATGGAGATTTCAGAGGATCGCCTCGCAGAAATGCCTGGTGCAGAGGAAATTTTCCGAGCTGACGATACTCATTGCGAAACCTTGCTTGTTGGTCTTGAGCCTGTACGTCTCGCTGCCGGGAGAGCTAAACCACGGGGAGCAGAGATGGGTGAGGTTGTTGGGGGCGAATTTGGCGCTTTATTTGACTGGCTTGCCGCTTGTCTGGAGCGGGGACGCGTCGAGGAATACGAGTTCCGCGTCTCTAGTTACTAAAGCTCAGATATGTTATGAGCCCTCAGCAAAATGCCTCATATCATCGGGGAGAGGGACACTTGTATGGATGACTTGATCGTCAAAGGGGAAGTCCAGTCCGCTGGCGTGTAGGGCATGACGAGGGAGCTTGAGTAAGCTCTCAAGGGTAGGTGTCCATCCTAATGAAATATAGTCGAGATAACATTGTGGTGAGGGACCGTAGATTTTATCCCCAACGATGGGGTATCCCGATGCTGCGAGATGTACGCGAATTTGATGCATGCGCCCAGTCTCGGGGATGCAATGAATGAGACTAAAGGGTTCCCCTTGGCGCATGAAGCGTGAGAGGGTGCGGAAGGAGGTTTTGCACTCCTTACCCTCTGGGTGGACGCATTGCATGACCCAAACATCGCTTTGCATGATTTCGCCTTTTCTGAGAATAGGATCGGTACGAATCCATGATTCTGACTCAGGGTGACCGTAGACGATGGCATGGTATTCCTTATGCATGAGTCTCCTCTGGATGGCTCTGCCTAGTTGTCTTGTCGCCGATGGATTTTTAGCAAGCAGGGTGAGACCACTCGTCTCTCGATCGAGACGGTTAATGAGTGCGAGTTGCCCACCTTGAGCCAATTCGCAACAGAGTAGGGCAGAGACCCCTTCCAGTAGATTGGGCTCTATTTTCCCATTGGCAGGGTGGACAATGAGAGGAGCGGCTTTTGAGACGACGATCCAGTCCTGCGACTCGGCGATGACGTCAAAGTCGGGGATACAGGCGATGGGTTCGTCAGAGAGCCTTGTCTTCATGAATGAAAGAAATCGTGCGCAAACTCAACCCATTCACCAGGTTTTAATTGGAGAGACTCTAAGGTCATTTCTCCAATGGCTATCCTCTTGAGAGTTGCCACGGGGGCTCCTACATAGTCGAGCATGCGTCGTATTTGGTGATAACGCCCCTCCGTGAGCTCAATAGTGGCATGACGGGGCTCTATAATGACCAATTTCGCTGGATGACAGGGTGATCTCTCTCCCTCAAGCATTAATGTGCCTGAGGCAAAAAGCTCGACGGACGATGGGGGGATATTTTCTTCAGTCGTGAGCTCATAGAGCTTGGTGACATGATGCTTGGGTGAGGTCATCCGATGGACGAACTGACCATCATCTGTCATGAGGAGCAATCCCTCGGTATTCTTATCGAGGCGACCAACAGATGTGACGACGGGATTCCTCTGCATCCATTGATCGGGTAAATAATCGTAAATGAGCTCCCCAGACTCAGTATTGTGGCTACAGGTTGCATTGAGCGGTTTGTAAAAAGCGACATAAAGCCCTTGGGGGAAGGGAATAGGAGCCCCATCGACCAATACTTGTTCAGGGGTGGCTTTTTGTGAGGGGGATCCTGCGGGTTGACCGTCAATAACGACGCGCCCGCGTTTGATCCATTGGGCGGATTCTTTGCGTGAACAAAATCCGTATCGTGACAGGAGTGCATCAAGTCTCATAGCTCTATCCTTTTCCCGTCTGCCGATAAAAACAAGGTTGAAGTATGATTTATTGCATGATAGAAATGTTGCGTTCAATTCCTCTCGGTAATGAGAGGGAAGCGATTTTTATCTTAACATACACATAATAATATGATTACATCCATAACGGAGGCAGACCTAACGCCACAGCAAATTGATTTGTGGACAAAATCACGTCAAGCAATTGACATTAATAACTATGGGTATGCCGTTAATTTGCTCAAGGCTCTGGTCAAACAGACTCCAGGATTCTTAAAAGGACGCAAAGAATTGCGCGCTTGTGAAATCCGCTTAAACCCGGAACCTAAGAAAAAAAGTTTATTTGGAGGGATGAGATTAACGACGGTAAAACGTGACCCCGTGACTGCTCTCTCTGCGGTTGAGGATGATCTTGAGAACGACCCTTATAATGAGGCGGCGAATGAAATTTTATTTAATGCCGGCATGGAGGCACAATTGCCTGACGTTGCCGCATTTGCGTTAGAAACAATACGTAAAGGGCATCCACAAAATAAAAAGATGCTCCATCTTTTAGCCTCTCATTATACCTCTCGCAACATGCCACTTGAGGCATCGGGCGTCTACCATGACATCGTTTTACTCGATCCATCAGATACGATTGCGGTCAAGGGTGAGAAGGATTGCACGGCAAGAGCCTCAATGCAGAGCCAAAATTGGGAAAATGCAGAGTCCATCAAAGATGTAATGAAAGATTCCTCTGAATCCTCTCTTTTAGATAAAGGGGATAAACAAGGGATGACTAAACAAGAGATGGAGAGCCGTCTCGCTCTCTTATCTGCCCGTTATGCTGCCAATCAACAAGATTTACCTGCCGTGCGTAGCATCGCAGGGGTTTATGAGCAAATGGAGGATTGGGCTAATTCCTACTCATTTTATAATTACGCATACAGCTTGAGTAGTAGCGACGTATCTCTCAAAACAAAAGCAGGGGAAATGTACGAAAAAATGCGTGCTGCGGAATTGACGACGCTCGAAAAGCAACTTGCCGAAAATCCCGATAATGCTGAATTAAAAGCTCAATTTGAAGCCAAGCAAAAGGAACTCTCCGAAGAAAAAGTAACCGATGCTAAAGCTCGCGTAGAGAATAACCCGACAGATCCTCTCTTGAGATTTGAGCTCGGGCAGGCACTCTTCCTCTCGGGTAACTTCTCTGATGCTATCCCAGAGCTACAACGTGCTCGTAATAATCCTTATCTGCGTATTAAAGCCATGCTGATGCTCGGTAAATGTTATGAATCCAAGGGAATGAACGATATGGCGTTGAATTTGCTCTCTGAGGCAAATAATGAACTCAATATGATGGATGCCACCAAGGAAGAAATCCTTTACATCATGGGTACCCTCAATGAGAAACTCGATAAAAAGAAAGAGGCTCTGGATTGCTTCAAAACAATCTATGACTCTCACTATGGATACAAAGACGTCGCTCAACGAGTGGAGTCTGCCTATCAAAACTAAGCAGAGAGTAAAATTATTTTCTTAACTGATTTTCAAAAGGCGTGGGGGAATAATCTCTACGCCTTTTGATTCTTGTCAACATACAAAAAATGCTCTTGCTTCCTGTAGCAATTGTTTATATTTCTTAAGTAATGAAAAAAATCAATCTTTTGGCTCTCGTTTGCGTTCTTGCGGGGGGGAGCGTTCAGGCAATGAATAATTATGCTGTAACTCCTCGTCCTGCAAGTGATTATGCTCGTAGTACAGCGGGTAGTATCTCTGCTGGCTATGACTCTCGTTGCTCGTATAAAAATGTGGTTGCCTCTCCCGTACTCAATAAAAGTGGCTTGTTTTCTCTTCGTGGAGGTATGTCTATGCCGATTATGTCATCATGGAAGCAACATTTTGGGGCTGAATATGACGAATTATTAGATGGCGCCTTAAAGGATCGTGATATTTTTAACGCCTTTTGGGCAATGGATAAAGAAATTCTCCCTAATTTGAGAGCTGGGGTAGGGTATGAATTAAATTATGGAGGTTTACCTGGCTTCATTGCAAAAAGAATGGGGAAAGTATCGCACTCTCTTGCTCAAGGAGTACATGGCTATGTAAAATATGATGACTCAGGACATGGATATTTTGGGAGTGCTGACCTCCAAGCTGGCTTTTATGGATTGACGGGGTGGAGATTTGATTTAGAGGGGGGCAAACGCTGGCACTCTAATTTCTCTCAACGTGTTGACATGGAGTTAAGCGCAGGGATTGGCTTTTCTTCCTCCTATTGGGGTAGCAACATCAGAGGGGTAGATCAACTCAATGTGAAATTTGCCTTACCCATACGCACTAACCTCATGGATGATCAAAAAGGGATACGCATCGTCCCTTACATACAGGCAGCATGGAGTGGCAATACTCGTAGCGAGATCAATAGATATTGCAGAGAGCGCGTAATTGATCAGTTCCAACTCATCGGTGGCGTCAATGTTATCTATAATTTCTAATATCTAACTCTATTTTATTTTCCCATCTCTCCCCCTCAATGATCGTGATTGAAGGAGAGAGATGATGATGGTATCCTCGTCTTATGGCATTTGAAGATCGGCAAAAATATGGTTACGAGCCCCCTTCTCGTACTGCCTCTATTTGGAAGGGGAGAATATGGGGTGGCGTGTCGATTTTGGGTGGCATCTTATTCTTTGCCTGTCTATTTACCTATCGCCTTGTCGAGGTGCAATGGTCTGCATTAAATACCACGGGGCACTCAATCACAACATGTAGTAACTTTTTGGGGGTCGCTGGTGTTTACATTGCGGCGATTGCTTACTGGCTCTTGGGGGGAGGGGTCTGGTTTTTGTGGGCTTACTTGATTTGGACGGGGATTTATCGCGTCTTTCATGGTGGGCAATTACCTAAATCAATGGTTTATACGGGGTTATCTGCCGTCATGATGACCTCGATTTTTATGGCGACTCAGTCATGGATGGGGCAAGAGTGGGCAAGCCAGCAATGCCTCATGAGCCTAGGGGGATCCATCGGATATTTATTTGGTTCCGTCTTATTACAACGTTTCCTTGGGACGGGTGGGACGATTTGCCTCTGCCTTGTTGGTTATTTTACTCTCTTTATTTATGCCTTGGGGACACATCCTACCGCCGTTGGACGTGGACTTAAAAATGAATGGGTTAAGTGGTTAGAGTATCGTCGCAAAAAACGCAGTGCCAAAACTCAATCCCAACGAGAAGAGCGAGAACGATTAGAACAAGAAAAAGCTAGAGAAGCAACTCGTGAAAAAGCGAGACAATCGGGTAAAAAAATCTCTGTTTTTCGCTCCATGGAGCAAGATTCCTCCCTGTCAACGTCAGCTTCATCCCTAGTTGCATCTACTACTCAGCTAGAGCGATCTCCACGTAAAAAGCGCACAGGCGATGACCTATCCGCTCTTGACGCCCCACCAAAAGCCAATCAAACAGAACTTGGCTTAAAATATGAGCCAAAAATTGTTGATGCCTCTCACGTCAAAACAATGCCTGCTCAAGGAGAAAAACCATTCCCCGTTCCCATGACTGAGGCATTACAGGGCTTTGAGAATTATGTCCTCCCTGGCTATGACCTCCTCAAAGTGGAGGAAAAACAAGAAGAGCAAACCGAGGCAGACAAGGCAGAGCTCGTCCATACTCAAAACGTTATTATTGATACCTTACGCTCCTTTGGCGTAGATGTCACCGCTGGCAATATCACGAGAGGACCCACCATTACACGGTATGAAATTTATCCAACTTCGGGGTTAAGAGTTTCTCAGATAACGAAGCTTGAGCCTGATATTGCTCGTGCAACCAAGGCGGTTAGGATTAACATTCTTGCTCCTATTCCAGGGCGAGATACCGTTGGTATTGAGATTGCCAATGCTAAAAAAGTGGCAGTATCCTTACAAGATTTGCTCAAAGACCCAGCATTTAGCTCCCCTAGTAAAAAAATACCCGTCGCTTTGGGTAAAGACGTGTATGGCAATACCGTCATTGGTGACTTGGCAGCGATGCCCCACTTATTAGTGGCTGGGACGACTGGCTCAGGGAAATCTGTCTGTATCAACTGCCTCATTGCCTCAATGCTCTTTAAGTTTAGACCAGACGAATTGCGATTCATCCTTGTAGACCCCAAGGTTGTCGAGATGCAACCCTACTCTAAACTACCCCATTTAATTGTCCCCGTTGTCACTGACCCTAAAAAAGTCATTGGTGCCTTGAGATGGTGTGTCAATGAGATGGAGCGTCGTTACCGCCTCTTTGCCGAGGTGGGGGTGCGTAACTTTGATGCATTTAATAAAAGACCAAAAAATGTCCCCATTGAAGAAGAGGCTCCTGAGGAAGATGATGACGCCGTCGATGCTGATTTAATTGAGGCAATTGCCAATGATTTTGAATCACAAGCTGATTCCCCTGATTCTCCCTCTTCGCTCTGGGCGGATAAAGATGATGATGAGGAGGATGTCGATACCGATGTGCCAGACCGCTTCCCCTACGTCGTGATTATCATTGACGAATTGGCTGACCTCATGCAGACCGTTAAAGACGATATCGAATTGTATATCGGACGCTTAACGCAAAAGGCGCGTGCAGCAGGCATCCATCTCATCGTGGCAACGCAAACTCCTCGTTCAGAGGTCGTGACGGGTATTATTAAATCCAATATCCCCTGTCGCATTGCCTTCCAAGTCTCTAGTGGTCTCGACAGCAGAATTATTCTCGATCAGCCAGGAGCAGAGAAATTAGTAGGGAAGGGTGATCTCTTGTACCTACCCCCTGGCTCCGCCAAGCTAGAGCGCGCTCAAGGTGCCTTCATCTCTGATGAAGAGGTAGAGGGGCTCGTCGCTCATTGTGCCTCACAGGCAAAACAAGACTTCCATGCCTGCATACAAAAGAGCATTGAGAATGGAGAT
>JAVXPO010000080.1:0-7626 GCA_036644695.1 Akkermansia sp.
TGATGCAACACTCCGCTTTGCTCCGTTAACGCAACACGTTCTCCCCCAGACCCCATCCCACCATAAGAAAAATAAGAGTAAATGATACAATATTCACTCGGCAGTGAATCAAGCTTCCACTTGACGCATCTTTATTGTATGCTTGTCGCGTCGTGAATCAACCCCACTCATCCTCCTCTCGTCAAGCCGCTTTGCAATGTCTCCTCAAATGGGAGAATGGACATGCTTTCGCCGAGTCTCTCATCGAACAAATTGCTCAACAGGCAAATCTGGGGAAAAGTGACAGGAGCCTCACTCAAGCCATCGTTTTTGGCGTCCTCCGCAACAAAAGTTGGCTCGATTACGTCATCTCAACTTTGCGCAAAGGCACACTTGACCAAAGCACACGGATTTTGCTTGAGATTGGACTCTGCCAAACCTTCATCATGCAATTGGCAGAGCATGCCGCCGTTTTTGAGACAGTCAATCTCGCGCCAGAACGAGTTCGTGGCTTAATCAACGCCATCCTTCGCAGTGCCCTCCGACAAAAATCAGAAATCATCAAAGACAAAGAGACACAAGCCCCCTTTATCTCTTACTCGATGCCCGAATGGATGGTGCAACGCTGGGTGCATGCCTACGGAGAGGAAGACACCCTCGCCCTCCTCAAATGGAACAACAATCCGCCCTCACTTTACGCTCGCCGTAACCCCTTAATCCCTCTCTCAGACGATGCGGAATCGCTCGTTGCCCTAGAGGGTGTCCCAGGCTGGTTTGAGATCAACGGTCCGCTCCCCATCGACTCTATTCGCTCTGGTGCTCTCTACATTGCCGACCCCTCCACACGCCACGCCGTCGATATGCTGGCACCCGCAGAGGGAGAGAAGATACTCGACGCATGCGCCGCCCCCGGGGGCAAAGCCGCCGCCATCATTGCCGCCTCAGCAGGCAAGGCAAAACTCACGGCGACGGATTCCGCAGAGCACCGCCTGCCAACCCTCCTCAATAACTTAGAGCGTCAAGGCTCACTCATCCCCGTTGAGACCGCACAAATGGACTGGACTCAAGCCTGCCCACCGTGCTGGAAATCCTATTTTGATGCCATCCTTCTTGATGTACCCTGCTCCAACACGGGCGTCATCCAACGCCGAGTCGATGTCAGATGGAGACTCTCTCCACACGAGATTGAGCGCATCACCGAGTTACAATTAAGCATCCTTGAGAATGCCGCCCAAGCAGTCAAGCAAGGGGGCAGACTCGTCTACTCGACTTGCTCTATTGAGACAGAAGAGGATTCTGGACTCATCGCCAGATTCTTGGCGCGACACCCAGATTTCAAACTCGATCGCGAGCACCTCGCCCTCCCCTGCCGAGAAAAGGCAGACGGCGCCTATGCCGCGCTACTCATCCGTGCTTGACCTTCGGTCAATTTCGTTGACAATTCCTTCTCTTAAAATCATATTTCAACCATGTCCCGCAAACCCATTATTGCCGCCAACTGGAAGATGAACGTCGGTCCTGCCGAAGCAACCACCTTCATCAACGCTTTCCTCAACAACATCAAGGGAGTTAACCTTTCTTGCGACGTTGTCATCGTCCCTCCCTACATCACCATCCCAACTGCCACCGCAGCACTCAAGGGATCAATCGTCGGCGTCGGCGCACAAGATGTCTCCACACATGATAACGGTGCCTTCACAGGTGAAATCTCAACCGCCATGCTCAACGAAGTGGGCGTCACCTACATCGTCCTCGGGCACAGCGAACGTCGTCAATACCATGGCGAAACCAACGCTTTGATTAACGAAAAAGTTAAAAAAACAATCGCTGATGGCTTTACCCCCATTTTCTGCATCGGAGAGACCAAAGATGAACGCCTCGGTGGCAAACTCGAACAAGTCCTCAAGACACAAATCGTCGATGGCTTAAAAGATTTGACCCCCGAACAAGTAGCCACCACCGTCGTTGCCTATGAACCCGTCTGGGCAATTGGTACAGGACTCACCGCTACCTCAAAAGAAGCTCAAGAGGCACATGCCTTTATCCGTAAAGTCATTGCCGACACCTTCAATGCAGAAACAGCAGCCAAGGTTCGCATCCAATACGGTGGCTCAGTTAAACCTAACAACGTCGTTGAGCTCATGGCTCAGCCCGATATTGATGGTGCACTCGTCGGGGGCGCAGCACTCCTGCCTGACTCCTTCACCTCACTAGTAAGCTTCGATAAATAAGTCGGACAATACATAATTCTAAAATCCCCTCAGTTTATCACATACAAACTGAGGGGATTTTTATTGAATAAACTGATTGGTTTTGTCTCATTAAATGCCTTTTTGCAATTGTTCGGCGGCTTCTTTCCCATAGGCAGTATTAGGACATTTAGTGGCGGCTTCGTTATAATAAGCGCGTGCCTTATCTTGATTTTTGAGCTGAACTTCGTAAATTCTGGCAATTTTGAAAAGAATCATAGACTTATCGCTCTTCATCCATCTTTTTTGAGCGAGGGCTTGCTTAAGGACATCGATAGCGGCGTCATAATCTTCCAGCTTTTCTCGTAAAAAGGAGGCACGCAAGAGCCAAGCACGTAGGAATTTGGGATTCTCTTGCGTATATTGTTCGTAAAGAGCTTTAGCAGCAGAGAGGTCGCCTGAGAGGTAGCATTGATTAGCAGCTTCGATAATCGCATCTTCATCCCCAGGATTATCTGAGTCAGATAAAATTTTTAGGAAGCTTTCAGAGAACCACGGAAGCGTCCATTTCATGATAATTTTGATTTCAATAGTAATGAAAATTATTGAGATGCCAGCTGCGAGAAGGATGTTGATCTCGCCTATCGATAAGATAAATGCCAAAATAGCCAGAGGCAGAGTCGCTCTAGCTAGGTTGATAAAAACCTCTTTTGTCGTTGTCCAAAAGAATTTCATGGATGACTTGGGATAGATTTAAGCGCAGCTTGAGCCCTTTTAAGATTCGTTCGCGCATCTTTGTCGCCAGCCTCAGTTGCTTTGCGGTACCATTCAACAGCACGCTCCATGTCGCGAGGCATACCAGATCCCAGCTCATACATTGAGGCTAGATTATTCATGGCTTTGGGGTCACCAGTCTCTGCACCAAGGGTATAATACTTAAAGGCTGTTGGTAGATTGCGTTGGGTGCCAATGCCCTCCTCATGCATATAGCCGAGTAAAAAATTGAGAGTTTGGGTATCTGGCTCTTTTTTCTCGATATCGGAGAGGATGCGAAAGGCTTGTTCGGGGTTAGGGATACAGCCTATCCCCTTCATGAGGAAACGCGCATATTCGATAATCGCCTCGGCGACGCGGAGCTCAGCGGCTTTTTTGACAAACTCAAAGGCCTTCTCTGGACTTTTCTCAACCCCTAAGCCTTTTTCATAAAATGAGGACAGCTTTAATAATCCATTAACTCCTCCTAGATCGGCGAGACGAGTCGCGTAGGCGAATGCCTTATCAGGCGAGGCTGGGACGTTGTACTCATTATCTTGATAATAAGTAGATAAGGCATCCATTGCTTCAAAGCTCCCTTGTTCCGCAGCTCTAGTGAGCATACTCATCCCCCCAGGGGTATCTTTACCCTCTTCGACTAATTCAATACCTCTACTGATGAGGATGTCGAGCTGACCACGATCACAAAGAGAGCGAATGAGCTTTTTTTCATTCCATAAGGTACTTGATTGCTCTGGGGCATCTTTATCCGAGCTTGCTTTCTCTTCTCTTGTGATCGTTTTTAAGAGGGTTTGCATGGCATTGACGTGTCCATTCTCCGCTGCTTTAATGAGCAAGGCTTCACCTTGAGACACTCTGCCCGATCCGTCCAGGTCGTACATGAGAGCACGCCCCGCAATATCCATTCCGTCTGTATTGCCGGCATTGGCAGATTTAAGTGCCCATTTAATTCCTTGAGGGACGCTTTGTTCCGTTGCACCTGGACTATTGATTAAGAGGTCGGCAAGCTCTGCTTGGGCTTGGGCATCATTTTGTTGTGCCTTGACTTTGATCGGCTCAATCCAATGGTTGAATTGCTCTGCGGTCATCAGGATTGGTCCCTCGGCAATGGTATTGATTGCCTCGATGTCTCCTCTTGCTGCTCTGATTTGACAAGAGTTGATAATATCTTTGATCTCTTGAGATAACTGAGCTTCATCTTCTGGCAAATTATCCCCGAGCTTGAGCCGTTCCAAATAGAGTTGAGGGGCTGGGTGCCCTGTCGAGGCGGCTTTTTTAAGCCATTGATCCGTTCGATAGGAGGCTTCGAGACCTTGAGCTGTTTTCAATTCTCCATGGTCAATCAGGGGCATCCAAAAGCGAGCCAAGCGCATCATTGCTTCAAAATCTCCTGCTTCTGCCTTTTTTTGCCATTCGAGAGTGCTCTGACCAGAATAAGAGAGAGTGGATAAGTCTTTTTGTAATTGTGACTCTTTGCTTTGCTGAGGAGTCGTTTGTGGTTGATCCTGTGCCAGGCTTATTCCACAAGTGAGAGTAAGCGCGGAAATAAAGAAAAAACGAGGAGAAATCATAAAAGGAGGCATGAGTAGGTACCGTGTGAAATATTTCTATCAAACTACCATGAAATATGTCCAATAATCAATAATGGAAAAGAATTTTGACTGTTTTTTATGCTGTTTTTTGAAGAAAGAGAGACAAATGGAGTAAATGAGCCCACGTGAGCAAATGAAGAGTGCGACATTTATCAAGGGCAACCTTGATTTATGCAAAATAAGCTGTATAATGAGCTCTCCTAAAGGAATTAATACAATGTCAGAAAAACTCTATTTCTTCGATACTACGTTGCGCGATGGTGAACAATGTCCTGGTGCATCCATGAATCTACGTCAGAAATTGGAGGTGGCTCGTCAACTAGAACGCTTGGGGATTGATATTATTGAAGCAGGATTCCCCTGTATCTCCGATGGTGACTTTGAGTCGGTGCAAACGATTGCTACTGAGATTAAAGCTTGCAAAATTGCTGGGCTTGCTCGCTGCGTAAAGTCCGATATCGAGTCAGCTGCCAAAGCTCTGGCTCCTGCTGGCGACCGCGCAAGGATTCATATCTTCTTAGCAACAAGTAAGTTGCACATGGAGTTTAAGCTTAAAAAAGCAAATGACGAAATCTTAAAAATGGCCGCCGATGGCGTCGCTTATGCAAAAACGTTTGTAGACGATATTGAGTTCTCTCCAGAGGATGCATCTCGTACCGAGCCTGCCTTTTTAGCGAAAGTGGTCGAGGCTGTAATCGCCGCTGGTGCGACGACGGTCAATATCCCCGATACAGTAGGCTATACGACACCAGATGAGTTTTATGGTCTAATTCGCTATTTGAAAGAGAATGTCCCCAATATCGACAAGGCAATTATTGCCGTGCATTGCCACAATGATTTAGGGCTTGCCGTGGCGAACTCATTGGCTGCCGTCAAGGCAGGGGCTCGACAGGTTGAGGGTACCATTAACGGGATTGGAGAACGCGCAGGCAACGTAGCTCTGGAAGAGGTCGCCATGGTTATTAACACCAGAAAAGGACAATTTGGAGATGTCTCTTGCAACTTAAATACAAAAGAGATTGTCAAAACATCTCGTATCGTTGCTCGCATGAGCGGCATGCAAGTCCAACGCTCTAAGGCGATTGTCGGCGAAAATGCTTTTGCACATTCATCAGGTATCCATCAGCATGGGATTCTCAACAAACGAGAAACTTATGAAATCATGGATCCAGAGACAGTCGGATGGGGTGCCACAGAATTGCCCCTGACAAAGCATTCTGGTCGTGCCGCTGTCCAAGCAAAATTGGTGCAACTGGGGCATATCTTAAGCGAGGAAGAAATGCAGGCGGTCTTTGAACGCTTCAAAAAGGTTGGGGATTCCAAAAAATTTGTTTACGACGATGACCTGTCGGCAATTGTCGATGATTCATTGCACACGAGCCTTGGCTTGTGGGAGTTTGACTACGTCCAGTTTGTAGCTGGCACACATGTGCGCCCGACGGCGACGGTGGGCTTAATCAAAGAAGGACGCAAATACGAAGACTCTGCAACGGGTAACGGTGCGGTTGATGCGGTCTTTAAGGCAATTGAGCGCATGACAAAACAAAAAGGTCAATTACGTCAATATGTCGTCAATGCCACATCTGAGGGCAAAGACTCTGTGGGAGAGGTGACTGTCCGTGTCGATTTTGGACAATCAACACCTGTCACGGGGAAAGGTGCCTCAACCGATGTGATTGAGGGCTCGGCTCGTGCCTATTTGAACTCATTGAATCGTGCGCTCCGCCTCGCCTCTGAGCCAGCTCGTAAAGATATAGAGTGCGAAACAATCTAATGCTTCAATAAATAGAGGGCAGTGAAGAGGACGTGATTCATAAACGACAAAATGAATCGGGTGCTCCCCTGCTCTCTTCATTGACTCTCGCCTATTTTTTCTGATGACCCCTCGACCAAAAATTATTGTTGGACTGGGTAACCCAGGTAAAAATTATGAGAATACTCGCCATAATGTCGGATTTCAGGTCATTGATCGCCTTGCCGCTCATTGGGGCGTGAGCTTTCAACTCAATAAACAGAGGAAAGGTGAGTTTGCCTCGGGGCCAGGAGTCTTGCTTGTAAAACCTCAGACCTATATGAACGATTCGGGAATGTGTGTCGGTCCCTTAGTTCGTTTTTTTAAGATGCAAGCCTCCGAGGTTTTTGTCGTCTATGATGAAATCGCCTTCCCCTTGGGGACAATTAAATTGAGAGAGGGGGGCTCTGCTGGTGGGCATAACGGGATTAAATCTCTCATTGCTCATTTAGGTACAATGGATTTCCCTCGCTTGCGTTTTGGTATCGGTGAGCCTACAGGGCAAGGTGAGATGATCGGGCACGTTTTGGGCACCTTCCGTCCCGATGAGCAAGAGCTCTTTGAGACGACAATCGCCAAAGCCGTTGAGGCGCTACTCTGTGTCTTAGATCATGATATTGCTTATGCTGGCAATCAATTTAATACTAAAGGCAAAGCAAAATCACTGTAATTGCATCTGCTAATTGTGCAGATGTTTAACAACTGTTCCCATCTCTTGATGGGCATTTCTCAACTAAAAGAGCGAATGCCTCAAGGACATTCGCTCTTTTGTTAGTAAATATTTGTGTGACAATCCCTTAGGCACGACGGCGACGAGCCAACAATGCCATGAGACCAAATAAGCCTAAAGTTGCTGTCGTTGGTTCGGGAATAGACTTGGAGGCGGTGAAATTTTTTAAAGTGATTCCATTAGTTCCCCCATCTTGTAAAAAGCCCATTTGTGTTAATTCTGACTTACTCTCAAAATTATAAGTAACGGTTGTACCATTCACTGTATAACTAAGTGTGTTGGTGCCATCCGTTGCTGTGGTTAACGTAACCGAATAATCCCAAGTATGGTCTGAAGCAGGGATAGTTACTTCAGTCCCTGATGCAGGGTCAGGGTTTATTGTGGTGGAGATAGAGGAATTTTGAAAGGAATACCAAGTATTTGAATTGAGAGCATTAGCAGCAACCGAACCCAATTTTATACTCTTCGAACTATCGTATGAGTTGCCCAAGAGTAAACTAAAATCATTCCCCGCGAGACAAAAAAGAGACTGATTGTTGGCACTAGCTCCCTTCAGAGTAAACGAAAATT
>JAVXPO010000081.1:0-7570 GCA_036644695.1 Akkermansia sp.
GCTCCATGGGTTTGCTTGTGATTCTGTATTAATATGAGACATTCCCTTATTTTACCCATTTTTTGTGCCTCTTTTTTGTCGCCAATTTTTGCACAAAGTGTTGATCCTGTTGTTGATACTACTCCCATTCCTGATAGAACGGTCATTTGGAATTCATTTAAGACTCCAAGTGGTACACCCTCCCATGATGAAAGCTGGAAAAATCCTTCCTTTATTAGCAATCAGAACAATTGGGCTCATTCTGGAGCTGCGCCAACGATCAAAGATTGGGCAAACAAAGGGCTTACGATGGTTTTCAAAAAGAATATTGATGAGAATAATAAGTTTTTTTCAAAAATTAAGCTTGATTTTACCCCCTTATCCTTGAGTGGATTGAATGTCGAATCTGGCGCAATAGGATCTGACCCAACAGGGCTATCATTGATCAATGAGCCAGCAAGAGATTCTCAAGAGAAGGATAAGTTTCTCATCCGCTATTTGAATATTTGGAATGGGGAGAAGGCTGGATCGACAAATATCAACAAGGCGGTTGATTTTAATCTCGATGAAACTTTTACCATTGGCGATAAAAAGAACCCCTTCACAGGCGTTAATATTTATTCCGACTGGAACATCAATATTGCTACAGGTAAAGAATTTGACCTCCACGGCACCCTCCAAGGTGGTGCGGGCAAGACAATCTCGATTGCAAAGGGTGGTATATTCCAGCTTTATGAAGCTAATGCTGGACTCAAGGCGAACTGGACATTGAGAGACAATTCGACCCTCTTGTTTAATACAAGCTCAACTAATATGCTTAGCTCAAACCTGCTCGGTTCGGGCAAGATTAACGTTGAGGCAACTGGGGGGACAATACGCCTTGGCGGTAATAACAGTATCAACCTAAATAACGATGTCTCAATAGCGGCAGGGGGCTCTCTCATTACTAATGAACAAGTACGTGATTCCTCTACACGTGATTTGTACGTTTACGTCAACATGACAGGTGCTATTTCGGGAGCGGGCAATTGGGAGAGGCAAAGCCACGCGGGCAGAGATTCGACAAATGAAATATGGATATTTACGGGAGATAATTCCAAATTTACAGGTAATTGGATCATCAATGCAGACGTCAATTATAATAGGGTGCAGCCAGGTACAGGAGAAATTGGCGATAAACCTTATGATTATACCCCCACAGTGTTTGGGAATGGTTCTAACTATGCGGGAGCTGCTGATTTCTCCTCCATTGCAGGGAGTGGAGCTATTATTGGGACTGCTACGCAAACCTCACGCAGTGGCTCTGTCGTTGGCTTTAATTATGCAAATGATGTTACTGTCATTAACAGCCTCCAAGGCTGGCTAAAAATCCGTCACCTCTCCAATGCCGTCCTGACGCTCACTGGGCTGAATACTCATATTTATGGCACCTACTCGGATGAGGGCGGGACGATCCGATTTTTTCAAGAGGCAAACCTTGGTAATGTAGACGGGATAGCTGCTGATAAGAAGACGCTTGCAGGTGCCTCTGTCATCCTCAACAACGGGTCGACGCTTGATTACGCTGGTGCTGGAGAGACGACACTGCGCAATGCTCTTTTTAATGATTCTGGAGCATGGAATATCAAGGTCTCTGAGGCTCAAGCAATGCTCAATTGGGATTTATCCACAAAAGGCGTTTATGATAAGTATGGACCTGATGCTGTCGATAGTTATCGTAAAGGATCATTTACAAAATTGGGGAAGGGTACGCTGAATATCAAGAATGGCTCTTTACTCACAGAGGCAAACACCATCCACATCAAAGAAGGCACGCTTGCTTTTTCTGAAACGGGGACATGGGGTGCAGCCAATAAAATTATTATCACAGGGGGCAGTACGCTCAAGAGTACAAACGCCTCCATTGATAAAGGGGTTACCCTGACGACCGATGAAACAGTCTGGAATGCAGGAGGGAGTAAGATTGTCGGGAATCTCGCCATGAATGGAGGGACGATGGAGTTTATCATGAGCCCTGCCAATCCTGATTTTGAGACAAATCCTCTATTTAACTTTTATGCGATTACGGGTACCTTTAGTATCACCCAAGGTAGTAAGAGCATCTTTAACTTTGCCTTTAAAGACGGGTTGACTCTTGCGAAGGCTGGATACTACCTCTTATTTACGACAGGGTGCGACCTCACCTCTATTGATTGGAAGCAAATTACTCTGACGGGGCTCCCCAATCCAGAGACAGCTCGACAGCACTATACTATCTATACCGGAGGAACTCAATGGACGGGACCTACAGGTGAGATTAATACCGTTGATGGTAATAAGAATGAAGCCTATCTCTACGCAACGCCAGAGGCTACCACCTTGACATGGAACTTGACGACAGGTGGAGACTGGAAAGTTAAGGAAGGGAAAGCAAATTGGACGGGACATAAGGATTCTAACTTTTACGATGGGGACAGAGTCATCTTTGGATTCAATACGGGGGATACTGCTGGTACGACGAAAACAATCACTCTCCAATCAGACCTTAATCCCGCTAAAGTGACCGTACAAGGGGAAGCCAACTATACCTTTGCAACAAATACAACAGAGGGAGCCCCTCGCTACGGTATCACAGGGCAAGGGCTTTTAGAGAAATCAGGTACTGGCATCTTGCACATCCAAACAAGCAACAGTTACTCAGGTGGTACTCGCATCAGTGGGGGTGAGGTTTATGCAGATGCGACTACATCATTTGGGACGGGGACGATCAATATCTCAGGCGGTAAGGTCTTCACCACAGTAGATCGTGCTTTGGGTCAATGTGCTCTCATCATGTCAGGGGGGGAACTCTCGCTCGATAGCTCGAATCCCGATCAAGGGGGAATTACTCTCAACGGGGGCAAGCTTTATGCCAATGCAGATCTCGCTTTTGGCAATAGCAAGAAGACAGGTCAACTCACCATCAATGGTGGCGAGGCTTACGCTACAGTTGCCAATGCCATGGGAGGCAGCAACATCAATGTCAAGGGAGGCATCCTGCATGCGAATGCCGCCCAATCCCTAGGCAATAGCACAACGACTGTTTCGGGGACTGGTATCCTCAAGACAGAGAAATCGGACTATGCTTCTTGCCTTGGCACTGGGTCTATCATTCTGAAAGAAGGAGGTACCTTAGAGCTCCGTAGCTCAGCTGCTCTGAACGATCTCGCAAAATTGCGCTTTGATGGGGGTAAAATGGTCGTTGAGGGACACATAGATGCCTCGACTTTTACAAATATTGAGATTGCTAACACAAAAACCGCTATCATAGATGTTTACAAAGATTCTCAGCTGATCCTTGGCGGTGGCATGGGAGCCAATCAAAACGCCATCATCACTAAACAGGGTGAGGGCGAGCTCGTCGGTACACTGCTCGGTAACTTCCTCTCCAGTATGCAAATTGCTGGGGGTAAAGCTCGCCTCATCCAAGGGAAGACAGCAGAGGGCGCTTACACAAGCTATTATTACGGGGGTAAGCTCACGGGCTTGGGCACCCTTGAGTTCTCAGGGGGCAGTATTGCCGTCACAGCTGACTTATCACAATTTGATGGCACACTTTACGTTAATCTTGAGAACGATCTCCAAAACATGACGTTAAAAAACCAAGATCCCACATATGATCATCTCTATGATGTTACGATAGCTAAGGGCAATGTGGTCTTATCCGATACCTCTTCTGAGAACAAGTTCGTCTGGGGTAATCTCTCCTCGACATCTGAGCAGACAAGCATTGGGATGGATACAAAGACGCCAAGTAGCAATATCTTGAATCATCCCATCATTACCATTCACCAAACCAGAGATGATGTTTTCAAAGGCAAATTCGTCAACGGGGGCGATGGGAAAGACATCACCACAGGGCTCCTCAAAAATGGGCAAGCCACGCTCACTCTGAGCAACGATAATACGACTACGGGCGATCTGCAAATTAACGAGGGTGCCATCCAATTAGGTAATGGAGGCACGCAAGGCTTTTGGGCAGGCAAGATCATTAATAATTCTAAACTTGTCCTCAACTATGGTGCCGTCGATAAAGTCTATGATCAAGTCATCTCGGGGACTGGATCTGTAGACATCACCACGGGACAGACTGTTACCTTCTCCGCAAAAAATACCTACACGGGTGACACGATGATCAGAGGGGGCAAGGTTATCTTAAAAGATGCAGGCACTTTAGGCGATCAAGGCACGATCCGCATGACAGGCACCTCGGCTCTCGACGGGGGTAACACGACAGGACTACAAAATCGTAAAATCACAGCTACTGACGGAACTGCCACCGTCACTAATACCCAACTTGGGACAAATGGCACGCTCTCCTCACTCAAGGGGAATCAAGCAAATATCGTGATTAAAGGCGGTAGCGTCGATGGGGTTGTCATTGATAACTCGATTGCTCAACAAACAACGCTCTCAGGCAAGCTTACTGGCTCAAATCTGACACTTGATGCACAATCGGGAGAGATGGGGAAACTCACTACACCAATCTTGCAAAATATAACGCTCAATATTGGAACCATGGCTACCGCTGTTAACGGAACGAGCTTCATCAAAAATGCCATGACTCTCGCCTATGGCGAAACATCCATCGTGGGTACAGCAGGGAACAAAGAAATTAACTCTGCCAAACTTGCGCTCGGCTCAAATGGCAGTGGTAGCTATAACGTTAGTGGTGTCACCTCGCTGACAATGTCGCTCAATCAAGCTGCGATTGATAGCATGGCTGGCGAAAATACATTGACAATTAACATATTTGGCAAAGATGCCGACCTCTCAAAAATCTTTTCAGGCGCCGATACTTCCCAGCTCTCGCAGGTCTATGTAGACAAGCTTTTAGCCGATAATAACTGGAGCGTGAGCCAAAAATCGACTACAGGCGACACCGCATGGTGGAAAACAGGGCAAGTTATCCTAGAAAAGGATGGCAGAGCTCCCACTCCCTCCATCCCTGAACCAACGTCCACGACCCTTATTTTAGGAGGCTTGATTCTCTGTCTCTTCAATAGAAGAAAAAGCCACTGATACCACGGCAGGCTGGGGTCAGGGGGAGAACGTGTTGCGTTAACGGCGCAAAGCGAAGTGTTGCATCACGTTCCCACCTAAGCCCAACAGACGAGGGAAGAGAAGTACAATTTTGGGTGTTTGCCAAGCGAAAGCTCGGAATTCCCGATTATTCATTACCAATCGGAGGGCTTGTTAATCCGTCCGTTTGCATCGTTTAGCGAAGGGGGCATCTGGCTTTCCTGCAAGTGGTGTTCGAGGATAAAATGCTTGTATTGATAAGAGTCAGAAGCCTTTTTCAACGCATAGGACAAGCGCATTTGGGGGCTCTTCTTTTGTGGGTTGACGATAATAACCGGTTTTTTCAGGATATGGCATACCATATCTACGGGAGTGACCAAATCAGAGTCTCCCGTGACGATAATTGCCTGGTCAAATTTGTTTTGAAAAGCATCCATGAGGAGGTGGGCTCGCTTTTACCAGTAAATCTGACGCAGAGCCCACGTATGTTCTTCCATGGACGGCTTATCGCGTGGAATGGGAGACTGGTCGCAGGAAAATGAAATCAAGATACCAAGCTTACTGGCGATAAAAAAACTGGGAGCAATACCTATCGGTGATGCTCCCTTTTCTCCTTCGACATTGCCCCAGAGTTAAACTCTGGTATGGTCGATGAGTTGACCACATAGCACTATTATTTCTATACAGAGTCAAGATTTTTTCACATGCTGACGCAGATCCCTGTCACACTTGCCCCCATCTTATCATCACGCAAAAACCCCAGTTACCCTCCCGAAAGAGAGCAACTGGGGTCAAAAGGGAATCCTTTGTCGGGCAATTAGATCTTACCAAACAGAGTCTTGCCTGTGCCAAGCAAATCGCTGGCGGCAACCTTGAGGCGATCGCAAATACCCAATTCGCCCTTTTTGAGGAAGGCGCGAGGATCATAAGCTTTTTTATCACCAACTTCACCATCAATCTTGAGGACGCCATCGATGTTTTTGCACATGTGCATCACGATAGGCTTGGTAAAGGCATATTGGGTATCGGTGTCAATATTCATCTTCACGACGCCATAGGAGATTGCCTCGCGAATATCGCTGAGCTCTGAACCAGAACCACCGTGGAAGACGAGGGGCATACGAGCTGCTTCACCATGTTTGGTGGCAACTGCATCTTGACCATCGCGAAGGATGGTTGGCTTGAGCTTAACGTGCCCAGGCTTGTACACGCCGTGGACGTTACCAAAGGTAGCTGCGAGCATGAATTTGCCAAGGGGTGCGAGTGCTTCGTAAGTCTGCATCATATCCTGAGGAGAGGTGTAGAGCTTATCAGCAGGGTGACCAGAATTGTCAACTCCGTCTTCTTCGCCACCGACAACGCCGATTTCGACTTCGAGGACGATACCAAGAGCAGCACATTCCTTGAGGAGCTCTTGAGAAAGAGTGAGGTTCTCTGCCATGGGAAGGGTAGAGGCATCAAGCATGTGTGAGTTAAAAAGTGGGGGCAATCCTTGTGCAATGCGACGACGGGACTCAGCAAGCAATGGACGAATGTAGGTATCTACATGCTCAGGTTGGCAGTGGTCCGTGTGGAGACCAACCAACACATCATACTTCTCAGCAAGGCGATAGGTCGCCTCGGCAAGCACGATGGCACCAAGGGCAGAGTTACCAACGGCAGAGCCAGAAGCAAACTTGCCACCGCCAATAGAGACCTGAATGATCCCATCACATTTGGCTTCGGCAAAGGCACGCAGGGCGCCATTGATGACTTCGATTGTTGTTACGTTAATGGCGGGAAGGGCGTAACCGTCCTTTTGCGCCGTAGCAAGCATTTTATTGTACTGTTCGGGGGTGGCGATAGGCATAACGAATGTATGTTAATCGTTTTTCGCCAGACGGCAAGTCCGAAGCCCGAGAAAATGGATTTAATACCATTTTCATCTCTTATGTGCTATAAATAAGAGTCAAGGAGGATGCTGCCCTGGCTCTGAGTCTGAAGAAAACGGGGAACAGATGAGGGGAACGGTACTCTTCGGATGTTTTCGGCATCGTCAGGCTGACGGGAGGAAGATTCTCTTTCAGCAGGTAGGCTTCCAGATACTGGAATACGTAGCTGGAAGGGGATTCCTCCGTCAATGTCCCAGCAGGGATATTTCTCAATAACACAAGGGCTTTTCTCATGATTCAGTCCCTTTCATCACATCGGTTCTTTTGGGACTCAGCGACATTTCCAGCCCCAATACATCAAACAATTCCATCAGGATTCTTAAGGTCGGGTTGGCCTGTCCAAGTTCGATTTTATTGAGCGTATTGATTCCTATGCCAGAAAGTTCTGCCAAATCTTTCAGGGTAATGCCCAGCACTCGGCGTCTTTCTCGAATATATGTTCCGATATCACCTGATTTCACAATACAATGTGAAATATAATGTTTTGAATACTTTGTCTACTCTGTTTTCCTGTGAAATCACAATATGATGTGATTCCCATGAATGAAAGATATCAGGAATCGATCGCCTGCTCTTTTTCTCCGCCAGCCCCGTATTTGATGCTGGGGGGTGAGTTATTG
>JAVXPO010000082.1:0-7323 GCA_036644695.1 Akkermansia sp.
TTTCAAACAGGTAATAATTGAATGAAGTTTTTCAAAAAGAACAAATGTAAAGAAAAGTTCTCAATGAACATTTTCTACATAGCACTCACCCCCACCAAAAGTCAATAGAATAATCGTATTATTTTTGACATTATCTTAATTTTTGTGAAATCATATTACAGCAAGCATCCCTTCCGACATCAATAATTGATAATCAATCTAATATTTTCTCATGATGATTATTTAGGGCAGGTGTGCCTAAACTCCCAAAACGCCCAAAACTCCCTTCTTGACTCTACGAGAATACCTTTTATCCTCATTTGCATGATTTTAGGATTTTCTCGTCATCTCCTTTTCAGGACTTTAAGTACCTTGGGAGCTTTAGGGCTATGCTCATTGCTCGCAACCCCTAGTCAAGCAGCCTCGACTAACACGCCCCCAAGCAATCGCCCCAACATCCTATTCATCATCTCTGATGACCACGCCGTCCAAGCTCTTGGCACGTGTAAAAACGACTCACCCATCAAACTACCTAACTTTCACAAACTAGCGCAACAAGGCATGGTTTTTGATCGTAGCTTTTGCACCAATTCGCTCTGTGGTCCATCGCGAGCATGCATCCTCACGGGACGCCATTCTCACAAGAATGGCTACCTCTTCAACGGTCAACACCCCTTCGATGGCAGTCAACCGACTTATCCACAAATGCTCCAAAAATCTGGCTATCAAACCGCCATCTTTGGCAAATGGCATTTGGACTCAAACCCAACTGGCTTTGATACTTGGAACATCGTCCCTAATCAAGGCGATTACTACAACCCCAATTTCATCATCCCTAACCCACAAGGCAAAGGCACACATCAAGAACGCGTTGCAGGTTACGCCACTGACATCATCACCGACAAGGCAATCAGCTGGCTTGATCAACGCGATAAGGAAAAACCCTTCCTTCTCGTCGTTTCCAACAAAGCACCTCACCGCGCTTGGTCTCCCCCCACAAGATTATTAGGCAAAATTGACATTTCGCATTTGACCCCACCAGCCAACTTTCATGACGATTATGCCAATCGACCAGAATTCCTGAAAAAAAATCAGCAGACGATTGCCAAACACATGGCAATCTACTCAGATCTAAAAGTAATCAAGGATCAAGTCCCTGAAAACATCCGCAAAGACATCGTCAGCCCTGGCTATGGATGGGATTTTGGCGAACTCAAGCGCATGACCCCCGAAGAAAAAAAAGCGTGGATTGCCTACTACTCTAAACGCACCGCCGACCTCGTCGATGGCATGAAATCAGGGCGACTCAAAGACCCAAAAGCCTTTGCTGAATGGAAATGGAGAGCCTACATGGAAGACTATCTCGCCTGCATCAAAGCCGTTGACGAAAATGTCGGACGAGTCATGGAATACCTTAAAAAGAACAACCTGGATAAAAATACCCTCGTCGTCTACGTCGGCGATCAAGGCTTTTATCTCGGCGAGCATGGCATGTACGACAAACGCTGGATCTTTGATGAATCACTCCGCATGCCACTCATCATGAGATGGCAAGGTAAAATCACACCAGGCGTACGTAGCAACACCATCGTCCAAAATATCGACTATGCCCCCACCTTCTGCACCATCGCAGGAGCCAATACTCCTGAAAATATGAAAACATTTCAAGGGCTCAACCTAACCCCACTCTTTAAGACGGGTAAAACCCCAGAGAACTGGAGAGATGCCGTTTATTACTGTTTTTATGAAAACCCAGGTGAACACAACGCCCCCCGTCACGACGGAATTAGAACCTCTCGCTACACCCTCTCTTATATCTGGACAAGCGATGAATGGATGCTCTTTGACCTCAAAAAAGACCCATCACAAATGAAAAATGTCTACGCTGACCCTCAATATAAAGACATCGTCAAAAAATTAAAGACGCGCTACCAAGAGCTTCGTCAGCAATACAAAGTCCCCGAGAATTGCCCAGGCAAAACGGGAACTCCCATCCCCAAATTAGCCCCCTCATGGGATTGCTAATTTAGTCAAGCTCTGGGTAAATCCGCCAACAAATCACCGCCCAGCATCAAATACGTTCTCCCTCAGACCCCAATCCCGCCACAAGAAAAATAACGGTTTATTTATAACACATAAGATATATACGAGAACGGGGACATGAATAATCATGTCCCCGTTCTAAAGTTGGATTTTTATGCTAAAAGCTAATTCTATTAAGAATTGCAACGTCCTAAGTAAGAACCATCTTCCGTCTTAATGGAGATGCGTTCACCAGGTTTGATGAAAAGTGGGACTTGGACAACAAGACCAGTCTCCATCGTGGCAGACTTATACACGTTGTTGGCTGAATCACCTTTCACACCTTCTGGGGCTTCCTTGACGGTAAGCACGAGAGAGGCTGGCAATTCAACAGAAACAACCACTTCATCAGTAAACAAAAGAATGTAGGTATTGCCCTCGAGGAGATATTCCTTAACTGGAGTTACAATCTCATTGCTGACAAGCACGTCTTCGTACGTTTCAGGATTCATGAAATGATATCCCATCCCGTCGATATAGCTAAATTCGTATTCTTCACGGGCAAGGTTGACGCCTTCTAGCGATTCATTTGAGGTCATCCGCAAGTTATACACTTTGCTCGTCGAGATGCTACGAATCGTCATCTGAACATAAGACGCCATGCGTGGCGGACATTTATGTTCCATATTGGTGACGACACAAACATCATTATTATAATTGACCGCATGTCCCTTACGAAGATTGATTACAGGTACTTTTGCCATTGCCGCGAGAGAATAAACGGCTCGATTACGACCGTCAAGACAAATTCAGACTACTCGAGAACAACTAGCTCCATCATTCCTTTCGTCTCAGGTCGTCCTTTTAACATCAATTGATGGAGTGTGCGGGCAATCCTTGGGCGACGGTAATAACGCCCCACTATCTCTCCTGTATCTTTGAGTCTAATTGCATAACGATATGGTGCTGAGACAAGTTTTTCTCCCTTTGCAACCGCTCTAGGGATCGCACCAAGACGCAGGCACCATGATTTCCATAACGGTCCATGTCCACGCTCGCGATGATGCTCCCAGACCAAGGCATGGGCAAGTTCATGTAAAATAGTGTCGTGAATTTGCTCGGTATTCTCATAATTACGCATTACAAAATGAATTGATAAAGTAATCTCATGACGCGTAAAACAGCACGATCCCAAGCGACATTTCGCATAATCCCAGCGAAATGACCATTCTGTCAGCTTCCAATCTGCTAGACAACGACATGCAAAGTTTTGAGCCTGATCCATTGCCTGATAGATCGGGGTGTCATCGTTCGTATTTTTCACTAGGCAATATTATAGCCATTCTGACGAAAAATAAGAGCCTCATTCCCTGACATTTTTCTCTATGAATAAAAAATCATCTCTTCCTCACAACTCATCACCATGGACTCTTGCTCCTGAACGGATTCAAGCGATTGATGCCCTTCGTGGGTTCGATATGTTTTGGCTCACTGGGGGACTAGCCCTCTTTTTAACAGGTGCCCATCTCTTCTTCTCTCCCTTGCCACCATGGCTCATCTATCACACAAATCACGTCGCATGGGAGGGATTTGCCGTTTGGGACATGGTCATGCCTTTATTCATCTTCATCGTTGGCACGGCGATGCCCTTTTCCTTTGCCAAACGCACCCATGAATCAGGCAAGGGGATGATCTATTTTAAAATCCTCCGTCGCACCCTCCTTCTTTTTTTACTGGGCATGGTCGTCCAAGGCAATTTATTAAGCTTTAATTTCCAGCACATGCGTCTATTTTGTAATACGTTGCAAGCGATCGCCGGGGGATACCTCATCGCCTCGCTCTGCCTCTTGCATCTCTCGATTAAAGGGCAAATCATCACCATGATCACCCTCCTTATCGGCTATTGGCTCTGTATTGAGTGGATCCCCTTTGGGAATCATCCTGCTGGCACCCTATTACCTAATGCCAACTTGCCCCTCTTCATCGACTGTTATCTTGAGGGACCTCACCAAGATGGCACTGACTATGCCTGGATATTACCTCAACTTGCCTTTGGCGCATTAACTCTGTTAGGCGTCCTCGGTGGGCATATCCTCAAGCATCTTCACACGCCATCTCAAAAGCTCGGGAGCCTCGTCTTCTCTGGGCTGATTTGTCTCATTCTTGGGTATGTTTGGAGCCTCCAACTCCCCATCATCAAGCACTTGTTCACCTCTTCCATGGTGCTCTGGGCTGCTGGCTGGTGCTTCCTCTTACTGGCATTCTTTTACCTCATGACAGATATCCTGAAACTCGGTTGGCTCGCCTTCCCTCTCAAAGTATTAGGGAGTAACGCCATTTTCATTTATATGTGGACCACTGTTCTGCCACCACAATCCTCAATCTCGCGCGTCCTCTTCTCGGGCTTTGCTGGGCTCTTTAATCCGTACAACGGCCTCGTTTTCCAATTGTGCAATTATGCCCTCATCTGGAGTATCATGTATTACCTCTATAAAAAGAAAACTTTCCTCAAGGTCTAATACCGTCGACCTTGTAGCGCTAGTGAAGCTTTTTCAAGGTCGACTATATACTTGCTGTTTCCTAAAAAAACCGCAAGTCCTGTATTTCAAAAACTTGCGGTTAAATAAAAATGGTAGCAGGAATATCATTTACCCATTGTTCCCAAATGTGAAAAAGTACCTACCTGATTTCCCTGTTGATTATTGCATAGTCAAAGCCCCACCTAGCAAACACCAGACGGTTTTTTTGTAAAGTGGCCTGTTGTTTTCAGGCGGTGTAATGGTGGCGCGCCTGAAGTATCCAGATTTCCATTGCATCCTCATCCACCTCATAAACAAGCCTATTGGTTGTATCAATGCGGCGAGACCAGCACCCAGAGAGTCCATGCTTCAATGGTTCAGGTTTGCCCAGTCCCGAGAATGGCGTTTCTTCCATATTTTCGATCAGTCTCAAGATTCTTTTCAAGATTTTCTTGTCCTGACGATGCCAATAACGCATGTCTTGCTCCGCTTCTGGAGCGTAGTTTGTGATAAATTTTATCTTCATCACAATTATTTACACAATTCCCGCAAATCATCCGTGGAAAATCCGGATGTTTTTTTCTCCCGGGCGTGTTTTCTGGCAGAGGCGAGACGTTCCGCATTAACAGGGTTGTCCAGCAGATACGCCGTCTCCATCAATGAATTATACTCGTCTTCACTCACAAGAACGGCGTTCTTTTTCTTCCCGCGCTGCTTGATCACGATGGGCACCATATCATCTACCACTTCACGCAGGCAATCCGCCAGTGTATTGCGGGCTTCGCTGTAGGTTACTGTCTTCGTTGTCATGAATTACTTGTACAATAAACGCGACATGTTCGCAAGAGGAATAACACGGTAAATCATAAATATAAACTCTCCGCCCCCTGTGCCGACCCCAAAAACGCTGCCCACCCCCTACCGCCTCCTCATCCCGCCACCCCGACTATGTCGCCCTAGACGCCCCCTCAACACCAACTTCCCGCAGTACATTGTTTCCAAAAATCATTTCAGCGTCTTGCATTTTCAACAAAAGAAAAACCGCAAGTCCCGTATTTCAAAGACTTGCGGTTAAATAAAAATGGTAGCAGGGAGGTGATTTGAACACCCGACCAAAGGCTTATGAGTCCTCTGCTCTACCACTGAGCTACCCTGCCATTTGTTTGCCGTGAGGCGTAGGGAAATATAGAGAGGAAGGTTCTACTTGTCTATGCTTTTTTTATGATTTTGTGTCAATACGGACATGAGCGCATTCCCGTCTTGACCTTTTTGTCAAAAAAGGTCACCCCATTGACGTGCGCACGATTGATTTTGATTACAATCTCCCCGAAGAGTTAATAGCCGACCGCCCTCTGCCAGATCGCTCTGCATCACGTATGCTGGTGATTCATCGCGATACGGGGGCTATTGAGCATCGTCATTTCTCTGATTTACCCGAGTATATTGTCCCGGGGGATCATCTCGTGCTGAATAATACGCGCGTGGTTGCAGCTCGATTTTTTTCAAATGATGGGGGGATTGAGATTGTGCGGGCTGATGCGCTGAGTCCTTTGCTCTGGAAGTGCATGGTGCGCCCTGGTAAGAAGATGAAAATTGGGCGTACGATTCAAATTGGTTTAGCGACGGGTACTGTCGAGGAGATTGATCACGAGGGGTATCGCCTGATTCGTTTTGATCGTGAGGTGGATGAGGAGACTTATGGACGTCTTGCCCTGCCTCATTATATGAATCGTGAGAGCGATCCCGAGGATAAGGAACGCTATCAGACGGTTTATGCCAAGTATGAAGGCGCCATCGCGGCACCTACGGCAGGGTTACACTTTACCCCAGAGCTTTTAGCATCTATCCCTCACAGTTTTTTGACGCTTCATGTGGGGGTTGGTACTTTTCGCCCTGTAAAGGTAGATCAGATTGAAGATCACGAGATGCATACAGAGCGTTTTGTCTTGCCTCAAGAGACAGCTAATGAAATCAATCAAGCCAAGAGAGTGATCGCCGTTGGGACGACTTCCGTGCGCGTCCTTGAGCATCTCGCCTCGACAGAGGGCTTGCCTCTCAAGGCTAGTGAGAGCTCTACTCATATTTTTATTTATCCCCCTTATCAATATAAGGTTGTCGATGCGCTTATCACGAACTTTCACCTCCCTCAGAGTACGCTCTTGATGCTCGTGAGCGCCTTTGCTGGCAAGGAACTCGTGATGAGAGCTTATGAAGAGGCAATCCGCGAGCGGTACCGCTTTTTCTCCTATGGCGATTGTATGTTGATTCTTTGATCAAATACAGGACTGCTAGGAGAACCAGTTGAGTTAGCTAGCCTTTAGGCAATATCGTAGATGCCTATCTGATCTTGGACTTACTAAAGTAATAGTAAGTTTTGAAATTATTATATATTCAAAAAATCCATATTCATCTTTTTTTCTCCATTCTCGTTCAATAGATTAACTCAATTATCGACGATAAATAGTTAATAAACTCATATTTTTCATGATTTTATTGCCACTTATCTGATTTTTTTGAGTCATAAGGTGACTCTATTAGAGTATAAAGCTTCAGAGGACTCTACTCTAAATTGAGCCTCTCTTCGACATTTTACCATACTCTCATTTACCCATTTTTGATGGATAAAATCCTATTTCATCTCGTGAATTTCTTGGATTTCTAAAATTATTTACTAATAACCAATGGGATACATCTTATTTTACGTATGATAACAAAGATTATCTCGAATGAGATCCTTCTCTTTTTACGCACACCTGTCCTAAATAATCATCATGAGAAAATCTCAGATTGATTATCAATCATT
>JAVXPO010000083.1:0-6977 GCA_036644695.1 Akkermansia sp.
CTTCTCCCTTACTTATTGGTATTTCAAAAGCAGACTTGGCATCAGTGTGCTTACCCTCCGTTATATGAATAAAATCAGGCACTTGCATATCAAGTTTAGTATCAGTAGTGGGAAGATAGAGGCAGCTAATGCTTCTATCTCAAGGATTTAAGCCAAGACGTGCGGGCTCTTCAATATTCCGCACCTCTTCCTCAAACTACGGCAAAGCTTTTACCAGTAAATCTGACTCAGAGCCCCTTTTTTTCCTTTTGAGAACAGTCTTCTTGACGTACCAGAGCTTATTTGAGAGTGTATTCGACAATATGGATCACCCATCATCCTCAACTCCTATTGTCTCACGGGAAAATATGCTCCCGTTTGTTTTGTTAGTCTCTTGTTTTGTCCTTTGGGGACTTGTTAATGCGATGGCAGAGGTGCTAGTCAAGGCTTTTGAGAGCGTGTTCCCTGCATTGACCGAGATGGGGACGGTGATGTCGGTGTCTTCTCACTATGGCGCGTATGCCTTTTTGGCAATTCCTGCCTCCATCATTATTAAAAAATATGGATATAAGGCGGGCGTTTTACTCGGCTTGGGCGTCTTTTTCTTTGGTGTATTGGGGTATGTGCCTGCGGCGATGTTCCATAGCTATGGGTTCTGCCTTGGCTCTATTTTTGTATATGCGAGTGGTTGCTCGATTTTGGAAACGACTTGTAATCCCTATGTGCTGTCGATGGGGTCAGATAAGACCGCTGTTCGTCGACTCAATTTTGCGCAACAGTTTAATCCAGTTGGCTCTTTAGCTGGTCTCCTTATTGCTCAATATGTCATTTTTGACAATATGGTGCAGGTGAAGCCTGGGGTAATCTTATCCGCTGATCAGTTGCAACAAAACCTGGTATGGTTGGTGACTCCCTATATTGTCTTAGCCGCGTTTGTCTTGTGTCTCTGGATGGCATTTAAGTTTACGAGGATGCCTGATTCCGCTGGGAAAATTGCGGATGACGGCGCACCCAAACGCCCATTTGGCGTTTCATTGCGCAGTTTGCTTGCCTTGCCTCGTTATCGTTGGGGGGTCTTTACGCAGTTCTTTTATGTAGGACTTCAAACGATGGCATGGGTCTATGTGCTTCACTATGGTGCTGAGGTCATGGGCTACGATAATAAGATGTCGATGTACTTCTACATTGCCTCAATGGTTTGCTTTATTGTGATGCGTTTTGTTTGTACCGCATTGATGAAAAAGTATAATCCTGCCAATATGATGTCTTTACTGGCTGTCATTGGTATTTTGTTCTGCTTGGGGGCTGTTTATTTACCTGGGATGGTTGGCTTGCTTTGCGTCGTTGCCATCTCTGCCTGCCTTTCTCTGATGTTCCCAACAATTTACGGCATTGCTTTGCGTGATTTAGGTCCTGATTCCAAGTTGGGGGCTGCTGGTTTGGTTATGTCGATTTTGGGTGGTGCGGCGGTACCTCCTCTTTTCGCTCTTTGTTTAGAGAAGGGGTATTTGTCTGCCTGCGTCTTTGGTGCCTATACTGGCAAAGAAGCCGATTTGCGTGGATGTTACTATATCTTAGCCGCTTGCCTTGTGCTCATTCTCATTTACGGGATTAGATTCCGCCACGCTCATCTTGAGGCGCTCAAACATCAGTAAATCCCCCTTTTTATCCCCTTCCAATCAATATTAGAACATTAAAACATTAGAAAAATCATCAAATGAAAACGACACTCCCGACAATCGGAATTCGTCCCACGATTGATGGCCGCCGTCTTGGCGTCCGCGAATCGCTTGAGGAACAGACCATGGGCATGGCAACTCGCGCTGCTAAGCTCATTGAGGCAAATCTTCGCCACGCATCTGGCGAACCAGTTAAATGCGTCATTGCAGATACCTGCATCGGTGGTCCTGCCGAGGCAGCTGCTTGTGCTGATAAGTTTAAGGCAAATAATGTAGGCGTTTCTCTCGCTGTGACACCTTGCTGGTGCTACGGGAGCGAAACTTTTGACATGGATCCCTTCTTGCCCAAGGCAATTTGGGGCTTTAACGGGACAGAACGCCCTGGCGCTGTCTATCTTGCTGCTGCCCTTGCAGGGTTGAATCAGAAGGGCTTGCCTGCCTTCTCTATTTACGGTAAGGATGTACAGGATGCAACGGATACAGAAATCCCTGCTGATGTTGAAGAGAAAATCCTTAGGTTCTGCCGTGCGGGTCTCGCCGTTGCTACACTTCGTGGCAAGGGGTATCTCTCTATTGGCGGTTGCTCAATGGGGATTGCTGGCTCGATTGTTGACCAATCCTTCTGGGAAAATTATCTCGGCTTGCGCGTGCAGGCTGTCGATATGACCGAAGTCCGTCGTCGTATGGATCAAAAGATTTACGACGAAGAAGAATTTAAGATTGCTCTGTCTTGGGCTGATGCTGAATGCAAGTTTGCTCCAGACAAGAACCGTGCTGATCTCAAACTCGATGAGGCAGGTCGTCGCAAGACATTTGTTGAGAGCGTCTTGATGGCAATGATTTTCCGCGATATGATGAAGGGTAATCCGAAACTTGTCGCCAAAGATCGTGCCGAAGAAGCACTTGGCTATCAGGCAATTGCTGGGGGCTTCCAAGGTCAACGCCACTGGACGGATTTCTATCCCAACGGTGATGTCGCTGAATCGCTGATGAACTCGACTTTTGACTGGAATGGTCCTCGTGCGCCAATGCCTTTTGCTACAGAGAATGACTCACTCAACGGTGCTTGCCTCTTATTTGGCTATTTATTGACTGGTCAGGCAAACGTTTTTGCCGACGTGCGTACCTATTGGAGTCCCGAAGCCGTTAAACGCGTCACGGGCTATACCATGGAAGGGCATGCCGCTAATGGGATTATCCACCTTATCAACTCTGGCTCAGCCGCACTTGATGGTTGCCTTGCCTGTCAAGACAAGGATGGCAAACCTGTGATGAAAAAACATTGGGATGTCACCAAAGATGATGCCAAACTCATGATGAGTAAAGCGACATGGTGCGCTGCTAACCGTGAATATTTCCGTGGGGGTGGTTATTCCCTCAACTATACCTCTGAAGGTGGCGCACCATTGACCATGATGCGTTTGAATATCGTCAAGGGTCTTGGTCCTGTCTTGATTGTTGCTGAAGGCTGGAGCTGTGCTCTTCCAGATGCTGTACATAAGACACTCAATGAACGTACCGACCCTGCTTGGCCTACGACATGGTTTGCCCCTCGCCTCACGGGTAAGGGTGCCTTCACTGATGTTTATTCCGTCATGGCAAATATGGGTGCTAACCATGGTGCCTTCACCTATGGTCACATTGGTGCCGATATCTTGACGATGGCCTCTATGCTTCGTATTCCAGTATTCGCTCATAACGTGCCTGATGAACAAGTTTATCGTCCCTCAGTATGGGGGCTCCATGGCACGACTGATTTGGAAGGCGCAGATTTCCGCGCTTGCTCCAATTACGGTCCGCTCTACGGCAAATACTAAATAATTAAAGTAAATAATAAAGGGGCTGGTGGAGAATGTGTTACGCTAATCAAGCAATGTATCACGTCCTCTCCAGTCCCTTATTTTACTGCCATCTCTCCCTGATCCCATCTCACCATCAAAATAATCTGCGAAATCTGCGGATGAACCAATCTTTTTTCTGATCACTATGTCTATTCTCTGTCTTGATTGTGGCGCAACGAATGTCCGCGCTATTGTTGTGGATGCTAAGGGGAACTTGCTAGCCAAAGCTTCTCAACCCAATAATACCCTCGCAGGAGATGAAAATCCCGATTATCATGTGTGGGATGCAAATCGTATTTTTGAACAACTCTCGGCATGCGCGCGCGAAGCCATGGCGAGCATTCCCGATGTCTCTATTAAGGGAGTGACAATTACCACCTTTGGCGTGGATGGTGCCTTGGTTGATGAATGTGGCGAGTTGTTGTACCCCGTGATCTCATGGAAATGCCCGAGGACTGCCGAGGTGATGAAAAATATTGGCAAATATCTCTCTCAAGAGGAGCTTAACCACATCTCTGGCGTGGGTGAGTTTGCCTTTAATACAATTTATAAGTTGATATGGCTCCGTGAGCATCAACCCGAGCTTTTGAAAAAAGCGCATGCTTGGCTCTTTATTTCGAATATCCTGGCTCAAAAATTGACAGGCGTCATGGCTACTGATCGCACAATGGCAGGTACCTCTCAATTGACAGATATTCATACGGGCGATTTCTCTGATGATATCCTGCAAAAAATTGGGGTGAGACCCACATTATTCCCCACAATCGTCGAGGCAGGTGGAGTGATTGGCAAGATTACAGCTGAGGCTGCGCAAAAGATGGGGCTACCCTTGGAGGGAGTTCCTGTGATCTCGACGGGGCATGATACCCAGTTCGCCGTTTTTGGCTCTGGTGCCGACAAAGATCAACCTGTATTATCCTCTGGAACATGGGAAATTTTAATGGTGCGCTCCTCTCGAGCCGAGCTCTCCTCTGAAGATTATGCCGATGGCGCTACCGCAGAGCTGGATGCTGACCCCTCATTGAGGAATCCTGGTCTGCAATGGATTGGATCGGGCATCATCGAATGGGTCAAAAGCACCTGCTATGCAGGAGAGACTTACGACACAATGGATGCCGAGGCTGCTCAGGTGCCCCCTGGATGCAATGGCGTCACCCTTGTCCCCGACTTCCTCCCATCTGGTGAGAGCAAAGGTTCCATTAACGGGCTCGTCTTAGGCAGGACTCGGGCGCATATCTATCGCGCCGCGATGGAGGCACTCACATTACGTCTAAAATCTCGCCTTGCTCGTCTTGAGTCAGTTGGCGGATTTCAAAGCAATTGCCTTGTTCTTGTCGGAGGGGCAGCTCGCAATAAAATATGGACACAAATGCGCGCCGACATTCTCCATCTCCCCGTTAAGGTATCTAAAGTGTCTGAAAGTACCGTTCTTGGCGCGGCAATGTTTGCCTTTGCCGGAGCAGGGGTGTATGCTTCCCCCGAACTCGCACGCGATGCCTTTGGTATCCAATACGAAATTTATCAACCTGGCGAACAAGCAAAAGATTATTAAATCATTTAGCGTTGCCATTTCCCTCACCTCAATCATAAATCACTCATATTATGTCAGAAGATTGGTCAATTAAACCAGAACTCCCTAACTTCATTTTTCCTTGGGAAAAATACGACCCACAAACAAAAGAAGAAGTAGAGACGTTCTTTCATTCCCCAGAGATACTCATCATCAAAGAACGGATGTGCGATATTGGTCGTCGCCTTTGGGCTCGCGAATACGTCGATGGCAACGGGGGTAATATCTCCGTACGCGTCGCCAAAAATTTGCTCTTATGCTCTCCAACCTTGATTTCCAAAGGATTCATGAAGGTTGAGGACATTTGCCTCGTTGATATGGACGGGAATCAAAAGGCAGGTATTCGTCCCTCCACTAGTGAGGTCAAGACGCATATCGCCATGATGAGAGAGGTCGGCGTGAATTCATGCATCCACTCCCATCCCCCACACTGCAATGCCTTCCTCTTTTCGGGGATCGTGCCTCCCTCGGGTATTAACCCAGAGGCGGACATTTTCCTCGGGCACATTGCCTTGGCTCCTTACGGCACCCCTGGATCACCAGAAACTGCTCTAGCTGTCGCCAAGGCTGCTCATCAGTCAACCGTCGTTTTTATGGAAAACCACGGTGTGATTACGGGCGCGCGTCACGTAGAAGAAGCCTATTGGTTTATGGAAAATGCCGATGCTTATTGCAGAATGGTCTTATTGGCCGATGCCCACAAAGCACCACTTAATCAGGTCGGTGAACGTGGCGTCCACGACTTCCTTGCTATCCGCAAGGCTCTCGGATATTCCATCCCGGAAGGTCAAAAATTGTACAATATGGAAACTTACGCAGGGTATAAACTCGGTAAGTCTGGATATTAAACAAACAATTGATCCGCAGATTATTGCGTAATTTATCAATTAATCTTTAATCTGCGGATATTTCAAATCCCAAACTCCAATCAAAATATTATGTTAAAAGGAATTTCTCCCCTAGTTAGCCCTGAGCTGCTCAAAACACTTGCCGAAATGGGGCATGGCGACGAAATCGTCTTCTCTGACGCTCATTTCCCTGGTCATACCTTCAATCCTAATGTCATCCGTGCTGACGGATTGGGTGCTGACGCCTTGCTGGCTGCTATCATCCCTCTCTTTGAGTTAGATGCTTATGCAACTCCCGTCATTATGATGGACGCTGTTACTGGCGATTCCCTCGACCCAACTGTTGAGGCAAAATACAGAAAGGCGATGAACTACACGGGCTCTATTGAACTCGTTGAACGTCACGCTTTTTACGAACGTGCTGAGATGGCTTATGCCGTCGTCATCACTGGAGAAACTGCTAAATACGGCAACATCATTCTCAAAAAAGGTGTTACTCCCGTTTGCTAAACATTAAGTACGATCCGTAGCTTTTAGATGCTTCAGTTATTTGATCTTTTGTTCGATATTTTTTACTGGATTGTTGATCCATTGGTTGATTTGTATCGTGCTTTTAAAAAGAAATAGCTCAACGACCAATATAAAAGCTGCGGGTTCACCAATTACCTTTCCCTTCCCACTTTTCCTTAATTTACACTTTCTTTTTATTATACCACTTTCATTTTTTATGTGCTATAAGAATGAGCTAGGTGCAAACTTGTGATATTTTGTTGTTGTGGTGGGATGGAGGCAGGGGGCTGGGGGAGAACGTGTTATGTTAACGGAGCAAAGCGGAGTGTTGAATTAGGTTCCCTCCTGCCCCCAAGATGCGGGCTTACCGCAGGGTAATTTGAGAAAAAGGGGGCGGTGAGTTTGTTGGCAAAATAAGACGTCGGTGAATACGGGGCAGGTGTGAACGTGATGCATCGCCTTCGGCTAACGCAACACGTTCTCCTCCAGACCTGTATTTAATATTTGGACGGTGATTTTTTGGCGGAATCCTCCTTGCTTTTTATAGTAC
>JAVXPO010000084.1:0-6857 GCA_036644695.1 Akkermansia sp.
ATCAGGATTTTGAGCTCTTGCGCTTTTGGGACAGCAAGAAAGCGTTTTTTGTTGTTCGACATCGATTGGACCTCCAATTTGATTCGCGAAGCGAGATAGAATTGCCCGATGTGGGCGAAGAACACATACTCAAGGATGAAATCATTTTTTTAAAGAATAAACCAACCCTTGAAAAGTATCCTAAAGAGTTACGTCGAGTCGTTGTTTTTGTCGAAGGTAAAGAGCATGCTATTGAACTACTCACCAATAATTTTACATGGGATAGCTCTGTTGTTGCAGCACTCTATAAAGACAGATGGTACATTGAATCGTTTTTTAAATCCGTTAAACAACTCCTTCATATCAAATCCTTTGTAGGAACAAGTCCCAATGCCGTCCTGACTCAAATATGGACAGCCATGATTGCAATCTTGCTTATTTCTTACCTGAAAACGAAGGCAAGCTACAAATGGCAATTGTCCAATTTGGTTGCCTTTTTGCGCATGAATATGTTCGTGAAGATTGATTTATGGCAATGGGTGAACAATCCCTTTCATAAACCACCAGACTCTTTTGTCATACTGGAGCAGGGGGTTCTTCTTTAAAAATCGTTTTTCAGCGACATAAATAATTGATAATCAATATGAGATTTTCTCATGCTGATTATTTAGGACAGGTGTATTTCTCAGTCTATCAAGATAACCCAATCTCGCTTAAAAATTCTCTCTCCCTATCCATACACTTGACTGATGAGGAAGGATGGCGCACGCTAGCACGCGTATGAGTAACCACGAACATCACATCGCCGTCCTTGCTGGAGACGGCATTGGCCCAGAAGTTATGGCAGAGGCATTAAAAGCACTTGATGCGGTCTGTTCACGTTTTGGATTTACTGTCACGCGTGAAGAGCGTTTTATTGGAGGGGCTGGGATTGATAATTGTGGCAAGGCTCTTCCTGACGAAACTATTCTTGCTTGCGAAAAGGCTGATGCCATTCTCTTTGGCTCGGTTGGGGGACCTAAATGGGAAAATCTCCCCCCTAATGAACAGCCAGAGCGCGGGGCTTTGCTCCCGATTAGAAAACACTTTGGACTTTATGCCAATCTTCGTCCTGGCGTCTGTCTGCCTGCCTTGACGCATGCCTCACCCATCAAGAGTAGCATTATTCCCAACGGATTCGATATCCTCTGCGTTCGTGAACTGACTGGAGGGCTTTATTTTGGCTCTCCTCGATTTCGTCATATAGAAGATGGCGAAGAAGTCGCCGTCGATACGATGCGTTACAAAAAAAGCGAAATTGTTCGCATTGCCAAAGTCGCGTTTGAGGCAGCTCGTGGTCGTCGTAAAAAGGTGACAAGCGTCGATAAGGCAAATGTTTTGACCAATTCGCTTATGTGGAGAGAAACCATCATTGAGGTTTCTCAAGATTATCCCGATATTGAGCTCAATCACATGTATGTCGATAATGCCGCCATGCAGCTTGTGAAAGATCCTACTCAATTTGATGTGCTCGTTACAGAAAACCTCTTTGGAGATATTCTTTCGGATGAGATGGCTGTAATTTGTGGTTCTTTGGGGATGCTCCCCAGTGCTAGCCTCTGCCAAGGGAATAATCATGATGACCTTTTCTTTGGTCTGTATGAGCCCTCAGGTGGATCTGCGCCAGATATTGCAGGCAAAGGTATTGCCAATCCAATTGCTCAAATTCTTTCCCTATCGATGTTGTTGCGCTATTCTTTAGGAGAAGATAAGGCTGCCGACGCGATTGATCAAGCAGTTCGCAAGGTCATTGCGAAAGGCTATCGTACGGGCGATTTGGCCACAGGGGCTGACGGCGAAATTCGTCTGAATACTTCCGCAATGGGTGACGCAATCGTCGCCGCACTCTGATTACTCTCCTTTGTATCAACAATCACGACCACTATCATGAATATCCTCATTATCGGACAAGGTATCGCAGGAACTACTCTTGCCTGGGAATTGCAACGCCGAGGTGTAGATTTTATGGTGGTGGATCGTCCCCTTGCCGAGACAGCTTCTCGCGTCGCCGCAGGCTTGGTCAATCCTTTGACGGGGCGTGCCTTTCGCACGGGATGGCGACAAGATGAATGTCTGAATGCTGCGTTCACTTTTTATCCCGAAACTGAATCGGCTCTTCAGGGATCATGGTGGCAAAAGACCCCCATTTTCCGCGAGCTTGAGACCGAAGAGCAACAGGATATCTGGAAAAACAGACAAACAGATGAAGCCTCTGCGTCCTATGCTGGTCCATTTTTCCCATGGCCAACTGGCTGGGAAGGGCATGGGAAAGCAGCCTATACTCGGGGAGCAGCCGTTCTCCACGTCGAGGCCTTTGTCAATGCAGCTCGGAAACAATGGCTCTCCGACGGGCATTTCATTGAGGGAGAAATTCAGCCTGATGACCTCATTACCGAGGGGGATTCTTTTCGCTGGCACGACACTCTTTACACACATGTGGTCTGGTGTACGGGGTGGGAGGTAGGATTACATCCTGCCATGACGCCCCTAAAAGGCAGACCATCAAAGGGAACGATTCTTGACCTTACCTTGCACGATTTAACTTGGCAGGCGGGTATCCTTCACTTTGGGCATTGGCTCGTCCACAGAGATAACTTCTGGAGATTTGGCGCCACTTATGCTTGGACATGGGAGCAGCCAGGAGAGGCAGAAGCCCCCGCTATTCAAGAGCTCATGCTCAGCATCGTCCAGCGTTATCGAGGATCGATGGATTGCCTGCGCGCACGTGCAGCCGTCCGTCCCATCATCCGCCGTAGCCAACCCGTCGCAGGTGCTATCCCCAAATTGCCAGGACAATATGTTTTTTCTGGACTAGGTAGTAAAGGTGTCACCACTGCCCCTTGGACCGCTGCCACGCTCGCTACACATCTCATTGACGGCACTCCAATGCCTGATGATCTCGATCCCGCTAGTTTTTATCCTGTAAAAACGAATTGATTCTCAAGTGGAATCACGCTAGCATCCTTCATTCTCTTATCCTTTCAACGCATGAAACTCACCATCATCGTCCCTTGTTACAACGAAGAACCTGTCATTGATACTTTTTATCAAGAAACATGCAAAGTTCTTGCCACGCTACCTTCTCTCGATGTTGAATTCCTCTTTGTCGATGATGGTTCGAGCGATCAAACCTTGGATCGTATCCTGCAATTAAAAAAACAAGATTCCAGTGTCCAATACATTACCTTTTCGAGAAATTTTGGCAAAGAATCCGCCATCTATGCAGGCTTAAAATATGCATCAGGTGACTACACGGTGCTCATGGATGCTGATCTGCAAGATCCCCCCTCCTTGATCCCAGAGATGATTCACATCCTTGAGTCTGGCGAATATGATAGCGTTGGTACGAGACGAGTCTCTCGACAAGGAGAGCCCCCTATTCGTTCATTCTTTGCACGGATATTTTATAGATTCATCAATCAAATCTCAAAAATCCAATTGGTCGATGGGGCAAGAGACTATCGGATGATGAAAAGACATGTGGTTGATGCACTCTTGGAAATGTCGGAAGTTAATAGATTTTCTAAAGGATTAATGGAATGGGTTGGGTTCAAAACAAAATGGCTTGAGTATACTAATATTCAGCGGGTAGCAGGCGAGACAAAATGGTCTTTTTGGAAGTTATTCATCTATTCTATTGAGGGCATCATCTCGTTCTCCACGATTCCGTTGGCTCTTGCCTCATGGGTTGGCGTATTCATGTGCCTCGCCTCTCTTGTTGCTATCTCTACTTTATTTATCCGACAAATGATCTATCATAACTCTGTCGGAGGTTGGACATCACTCGTTTGTATTTTCATCTTTGTGAGTGGCATCCAATTCCTCTGCTTAGGGATCATAGGACAATATTTGTCAAAAACATACACGGAGTCAAAGAAACGCCCAATCTTTATTGCGAAAGATAAATCTGTTTCCTAACGCGCATCAAGCGTCTTGCACATTCTTCTTGAGCCATCATTATATTCCTGCATACTAGGAACATGATGATAGTCAGACTCATAGCCACTTTTATTCTTTTTTTGGCTCTTTCCGTTTGCTGGGCGGATGTCATCTCTGATCTTCGTCCCTGTATTCAAGCCACGGCTACCGCCAACCAACTTGACCCCATTTTGATGGAGGCTATCATTCGCTGCGAATCCGCCAATGGACAATCCAAAGCCGCAAAAAATAAAAATAATCTTGCGGGGATCATGGGACGCCGTCATCTCAAAAGATTTGGGACAAAAGAGGAATGTATTGCCGACCTCGGGCATATTCTCGTTGTCTATCGTTCACGCGGACTGACGAGTGTTGAACGGATTGCCAAACGCTATGCTCCCTACCATCGATCGAAATGGACTCGTTTAATCAATCTTTACATGGATCATATTAAAGCAGGTAAATGGGGGAAACTCGATTAACCAACCAAATGTGATGGCTTTAGAATGCGGTCTTTGATATATTCGTAGCTGTGGGGAGTATGCCCCATCCCTCAATCACATGAATTCAACATTCAAAGAGCAATTGCTCGCCCATTTAGCATCCCCCGAGTATTCTCCTCAAAATACATCTGAGCTAGCTCGTAGCCTTGGCATTACCTCACCAGATCGGGCAGAGCTTCGGCAACTCGTTGACCAATTAGAAAAAGAAGGTTCGTTAATTCGGTTGAAAAAAAGCCGTTATGCTCTTAAAAATGTACGTCCTGATTTAATTGAGGGTCGCATCAAATGCCTCCGTTCGGGGCGGTGCATTTTCATTCCCGACAAAGGGAGTAGCTCTGCCCTCCAAGCTGGATGGGATACACTCAGCATCCCTGAAATCGACATCCCACCCTTCAGATTACACTCGGCAATGGATGGTGATCGCGTCGCAGTCAAACTGGAGCGCACTACTCCACGAGGTTGGAGTCGCCATCACAAGGGGCGCCCCCAGCTAGAAGAAATGGACATCAAGATTGACGTTCAAACTATCCTCAAACGCAATAGTAAGCAATGGATAGGTGTTTTTCGTCCTGCTCGCCCCTTTGGTAAAGTATTAGGGGACGGACAGTCCTCTCCTGCATGTATCGAACTAACAGCTCCTGCCCCTCGTGAGGTAGCACCAGGTCAAATCGTCACCGTCGAGCCCATTTCATGGGGCGAGGGACGCATCCCTGCGCGAGGGAAAATGATTGAGCTCATCGGCTGGGCTGACGACCCCCATGTCGATATGGAGACAGTCATCCGCAAATATCAAATTCCTACCGCTTTCCCAGAGGAAGTCCTGGATTTTGTCAACACTCTGACAGAAGACCTCGATGAGACCGAACTATCACGCCGTGAAGACTGGAGCAATAAACCCGTCATGACCATTGACCCAGAGGGCGCTCGTGACTTTGATGATGCCATTCACGTCGTTAAAACCAAAGATGGATGGGAGCTGGCAGTCCACATTGCCGACGTATCCCATTACGTCCAAGAGGAGAGTCCACTGGATAAAGAAGCCATTGAGCGGGGCAACTCAACCTATCTCCCAGACCGAGTCCTCCCCATGCTCCCACCGCGCCTCTGCGATGACTTATGTAGCCTCAGAGCAAATGTCATCCGCCTCACCAAAGTATGCGTCATGGACTTTAATACGGAGGGCAAACGAATCAAAACACGTTTTGCTGATGCCTATATTCGCAATCAAAGGCAAATGACCTACCCCGATGCCATCACCCTCTTACGGGGGAATGGGACGGATGACATTTCGCAAATGGTCAAAGAAGCGTGGAATCTTGCCTCCATCCTTCGCAAAAAAAGATTTACCGCAGGAGCCCTCGACTTGGACTTCCCCGAGGCACGCGTCTTGATGGATGACCTAGGTCATGTCACAAAAATCGTCACAGAGGAATATGACGAGAGTCACCAACTCATTGAGGAATGCATGCTCGCCGCCAACGAAGCCGTTGCTGAAACGCTTAAAAATAAAAATCGTCCCACCATCTATCGCATTCACGAAGACCCCAATGAGGCGAAACTCAACGAATTTGCCCAGTTATGTCGCATCTATGGACATGACGTTCACAATCTTGACATCAAGAAAAACCTAACGGACCTCATGGTGTCGATTAAAGACTCTCCCGATGCGCAAGTCCTCAAATTAGCTCTACTCAAAAGCCTCATGAGAGCGCGTTATGATACAGAGCCACTCGGTCATTACGGACTCTCCAAAACAAATTATTGTCACTTCACCAGCCCCATTCGACGATATGCTGACTTAGTTGTTCATCGTTCACTCAACCCCCTCCTTAGCAATCCGCCCCCTCATTCTCTCGGCGCAGGCAGCACAAGTAGATTACAGGAAATTGCCGACCATATCTCCGAGACAGAACGTCGCTCCTCTGCGGCAGAAAAAGAGTCCAACAGAATCAAACTATTTGAATGGCTCGACGATCAAAGTCATTCTGATACCCCCGAAGTCCTCATGGCACTCGTCTCCGAAGTTCGCAACTTTGGTCTACTCATTGAGATTCCTCGCCTACAAATACGAGGCATGATCAAACAAAATGGATTTCCTCGTGGTAACTGGACTTATGAAAGTTTTGCCAACCGTTGGGCTCACGACCAAAACCTACACATTTACACGGGGACAAGCCTCCCCGTTATTCCCCTCAAGGTTGATCGAGAAAAACAATGGGCTGATTTCGCCGTCACCCCTGATTGGTAACTCCCTAGTCTCTCCTCCTCAAAGCGAATAAAAATCACACCTGTCCTAAATAATCATCATGAGAAAATCTCATATTGATTATCAATCATTTATGTCGCTGAAAAACGATTTTTACAGAAGAACCCCCTGCTCCAGTATGACAAAAGAGTCTGGTGGTTTATGAAAGGGAT
>JAVXPO010000085.1:0-6798 GCA_036644695.1 Akkermansia sp.
CTACTCAATTGATTGACCCGATCACGGGAATAACAGTTGATAATTTCGATTCAGCGGGAAATTTAACAGGAAAAGACATTACTGGCACAAAGATTTACGATTGGTTAAAGTCAAAAGAGGCAGGCTGGTATACTACAGCAGGTAATGGTGACGGTACTTTTGGACACGCAACGGTTAACAATGGAGGCATTACTCTCACTGACAGTAAAGGTGTCGCGGGGACATGCGCAGGACTAAAGCTAAACGTTAACAATTGGACTTCTTATTCCACAATGACGTTTAGCTTTAACCTAACAACTTCAAATATTCCAGCTAATTATACATGGTCTCTCTGGTATCAAACAACTGATAACCAGGTTCTTCAATTAGGCAAAGACTCTAACAATGCCCCTACATCTTGGGATGTTTCCTATATAGTTGACGAAACCGCTTACAGCGAGGTCGCGAAAAATGGGAATGGCACATTTTATATTGTTTTGGGCGGTACGGAAGGACACAATTGGAACGGAGCAGCAGATATTCAAAATATTTCTCTATCAGGATCAGGTGCCTCTATTCCAGAGCCATCTGTGGTCACTTTAGGTCTATTAGGTCTGTTGTCACTTTCTCTCAGAAGGAAAAGAAACTAATTTCCTCGTCAATAATCAACGAAACTGTCCAGTTGGGGGAGAAATCCTTCTATTGGACAGTTTTTCTGCATCTTGCCCCCAATTTCGCCAATAAATTCTCCTCCAGCCCCCAACCCTCCACAAAAAATATCACAGGCGTGGGGAGCCTCACGGCTCTGCGTCAGCCTCACCCCTTTCCCCGTTTTTCATATTGAGAAATGTTCTGAATGAGTTATAATCCTCCCATGTCTCGTTTTCATGGAGAAAAAGTTCTCGTCGTCCCTCGCCTTTCATTGGAACAGGTCGGGTATTTCCAAGGTGTCCATTCCAATGGGGAAGCCTATCTCAATGCCTTCATGGCTCCAGGTGTCTCTTCTTTTATGGATCGGGAAGAAGCCGAGAAAGACCCCTCTCACAAACAAATCATCCCCTACGGCATCTTTTGCTATCAAGGCAAAATCCTGCATTACACGAGAGGGGGTGCAGGGGGAGAGGCTCGCCTGCACGACAAAGGTTCGCTCGGTATCGGGGGGCACATCAACCCGATTGACTGGCAAGGTGCGGATCATGGTCTCGCCACTTATATGGCTGGCGTCGAACGAGAAGTACAAGAAGAGCTCAATTTTGGCTGTGCTTACACGCAACGAGTAATCGGAGTCATTAACGATGACTCTAATGAGGTCGGTGCCGTCCATTTAGGACTCGTCCACCTCTTTGAGCTCGATGGTGATGCAGTCTCTTCTAACGAAGATGCCATTGCCAACATTCGCTTTTTCTCACCAGAAGAATTGAGAGAAGCCCCCTTATTCAGCAAGCTAGAAACATGGTCTCAGCTCAGCCTCGACCTATTATCACAACAGAGCAAATAAGAGAAAGATACTCGCTCTCCTCAATCATCAATCAACAGGAAGATAGTTATTGAAAAGATTTGAATTAAGAGCAGACTGGCTCCACTCATTCGCATCAAAAAAATGAACAAACAACTTAAATTACACGGACTCGTTGCAGCGGTACACACCCCGTTTCATGCCGATGGCTCATTGAATCCCTCTATCGTTGACGCCCAAGCCAAACACTTGGCAGCTCAAGACATCAAGCTAGCCTTCATCACAGGTAGCACGGGCGAATCCTCGTCAATGCAACTTGAAGAACGTAAAGAAATCTACGCTGCATGGAAAGAAGCTGGCTCCAAATACGGTGTTGGCGTCATTGCACACACAGGTGGCAATAGCGTACAGGATGCCCACGAATTGGCAGGCGTCGCTCAAGAAATGGGATTTTTGGCAACAAGCTCACTCTCCCCCTCTTATTTTAAGCCTGGTAGCGTCGAATTGTTAGTTGAATGTTGTGCCCATGCGGCATCGGGTGCCCCTGACCTCCCCTATTATTTCTATGACATCCCCGTCTTGACAGGTGTTCGCTTTAATCCAATCACGTTCATGAAATTGGCTAAGAAGCGCATCCCCAACTTTGCCGGGATTAAATTCACAAATCCAGACCTTGCCTTGTACATGGATGCCTTGAATTTTGAAAATGGTGCCTATGACCTCCCTTGGGGCGTTGACGAATGGTTTGCTGGTGCGCTTGCTACGGGTGCCAAGGGTGCTGTTGGCAGCTCCTTTAACTTTGCCCCTGCCTTGTATCTCCAATTGATGAAGTCTTTTGCAGAGGGAGATATGGAAACTGTTCGCGAATGCCAATTGCGCTCCGTCCAAATGATCAATATTATTGCCTCCCGTGGTTACATGGGGGTCGCCAAGGCAGTCATGGGGTGGCAGGGTGTCCCAGTCGGGGTCGCACGCTTGCCTCAAGGCAATCCTAGCGAAACAGATTTGAAAGAAGTACGTTCTGAGTTGGAAGCTATCGGCTTCTTCAAGTGGGCACTCAAATAATACCATTCATTATGTCTACAAAGCTTGATTTTGCCGCCTTGGGCGACTTTTACAACAAGCAACTTTTGGAGGACATTGTCCCATTTTGGTTCCCCCGAGCTTTTGATGAAAAGTTCGGGGGGCTTCTGCATTGTTTCGATGCGGATGGCACCCTCGTAGACTCGGATAAATCCGTTTGGGCTCAAGGTCGTATGGCTTGGATGCTCTTAACGATGTATACGAGTCTTGAGGCAAAACCCGAATGGCTCAAATGGGCTGAGAGTGCATTAAATTTCCTCGAAGATCACTGCGTTGACCCTGCGGATGGTCGTATGTACTTCCACGTCGCTCAAGATGGCACCCCTATCCGCAAGCGTCGATATGCCTACAGCGAATCCTTTGCCGCCATTTCTTTTGCCGCTCACGCCAAGGCAACAGGCAACCCTGAATCCGTCAAAAAAGCACGCCATTGGTTCGATCAATTCACCAAAATCCACTTTACCCCAGGAATGATTGCTCCGAAATTTACGGGGAAGCGTCCCACGACCGACTTGGGGTCTCGAATGATTACACTGGTAACAGCGCAAGAAATGCGACGCTTCCTTGGTGAAGACCCCCTCTTTACCCAATGGATTGATCGTTGTATCGATGACTTGAAGACACTCTTCATGAAGCCTGACATCAAGGCAGTCATGGAATCTGTCGCTCCTGATGGCTCGATTATCGACCATTTTGACGAACGGACACTCAACCCAGGGCATGCCATCGAAGGGGGCTGGTTTGTGTTGGAAGAAGCTCGTCATCGCCATAATGACCCAGAATTAATTGCCATCGGCTGTCAAATGATTGATTGGTCATTTGAACGCGGATGGGATCATGAGATGGGTGGGCTTTTCTACTTTAGAGACGTTTACGGCAAACCCGTCCAAGAATACTGGAACAATATGAAATTCTGGTGGCCTCACGACGAAGCCCTCATTGCCACCATGCTTGCCTATGGCATGACGGGAGAACCTCGTTATGCACAAAGACATTTAATGGTCAAAGAATGGGCATTTACCCACTTCCACGATCAAAAAAATGGAGAATGGTTTGGGTATTTGAACCGTGATGGATCCCCGTCAAACACACTCAAAGGGAGTCTCTGGAAATCCTTTTTTCACCACCCCCGCGCCATGTGGACATGCTCGCATTATTGCCACATTTTTGGCTCTAAATCATAAGTTAAGTCAAAAGCGATGCGATGTTTTTAACTCGCATCGCTTTTTGGGCTTTTCAAATGAGTAAAATGTCATCATGATGCCGCCGCTTTATGGTTATGAAAAAATTATTCCTGCTTAGTGTTTTCCTATTTGGAACAGTTGCTATGGGGTGGGCTCAAATGGATCCTTCCTATATCGCAGTTGAAGTCAATTCAGGTAAAGTCCTCTACAGCATCAATGCTGAAGCAAAGCGCCCCATCGCCAGCCTCGCTCAAGTAGCAACGGCATTAGTTGCACTCGATTGGGCTAACCGTACGAGTGCCGAACTCAACACCGTCATCACCATCCCTCAAGATGCCTATGCCGTCACCTCCGTTGGCAACCCCATGAGATTGAAGCCAGGGGATCGCATCACATTGCGCGATGCTTTGTATTCCTGCTTACTCGGTGCAGATAACGTCTCTGCCTTGACCGTGGCTAGCTATGTCGGTCGCGACCTCGTCTACCGTCGCGGAGGGGGCTCGCCCATTGGTCAATTCATTAAAGAAATGAATAATCTGGCGACAGGAATCGGGATGAAAAAAACAGTCTTTGTCTCGCCTCACGGCATGGACTCACGCAGTGGAGCCAATGAATCCTGTGCGGTCGATTTAGCTCTCTTGGGTAGCTACGCCATGCAAAACCCTGCATTTTCCTTCATTGTCCGTCAATCGAGCCGTCGCATCGGCGTCGAGACCGCTACAGAAGGCACGCAATATTACAATGTCGTCAACACCAACTCTTTACTAAATCAATCTGGTGTCGATGGCATTAAAACGGGCAGCTCTCGCGTAGCAGGTCCTTGCCTACTCTTAAGCGCAATTCGTCAATCCGTTGCTCGTAAAGATGCAAAAACAGGACGTGACAACATTTACCCCCAACGCCTCGTCATCGTCGTCTTGGGCTCAGAACAAAGATTCTCAATTGCCCGATCCCTCATCCGTGAAGGATGGAGAGACTGGGATAGATGGCAAACAAACGGCATGCAAACAACAAGTATCAAAGATTACTTGAAAATGCCGACAGCTTCGCCTAATAAAAAATAAAACACACACCCCTTATCCCCATGAACATCGGTATCTTAAACAGCGGAGGTGACTGCCCCGGATTAAACGCAGTCATTGAGGGCGCCGTTGGTGCTGCGGCTCGCAGAGGATGGACAACTATCGGCTTTGAAGACGGATTCGAAGGCTTACTCTCCGACGGAAATAACCCCAGATATAAAATCTTAACCCCCGAACATTGCCGAGGATTACGCGCCATGGGTGGCACCATCCTGGGAACAGTCAATAAGGGGAACTTTGCTATCAAAATAGGCGTCAATCAAAAAGGAGAAATAGAACCCGCTGTCCTCGCAAAAACCAAAGAAACAATTGATCGCCTCAACATCAAGGCTCTCATTGTCGTTGGCGGTGACGGCTCACAATCAACCTCACTCTTACTCTCCGCCATTGGTCTACCCGTCGTAGGAGTCCCTAAAACAATCGATAACGACCTTGGTGCGACAGATGTCACCTTTGGCTTCAACAGTGCCGTCACCGTCGTTAGCGAAGCTCTTGATCGGCTCAAAACAACAGCCAATGCCCACCAGCGCATGATGGTCGTTGAGGTCATGGGTCGCCATGCTGGATGGATCGCCCTAGAAGGCGGTATCGCTGGCAGTGCAGATGTCATCCTCCTCCCAGAAATCCCATTTGACCTAGACATTGTCATCAAATCAATTGAACAACGCAAATTGAGAAAACAACGTGAAATCCTCGTTGTAGTCTCTGAAGGTGCAAAAATAGCCAATGAACTCATCCTCGTTGACGGACAAACTAAAGGTGAAGTCCGCTTGGGAGGCATCGGAAACATCATTGCCGAAAAATTAGAAGAAGCCACAGGCATCGAAACGCGCTCCTGCGTCCTGGGACACACCCAGCGAGGGGGATCACCTATTGCCTTTGACCGCATCTTGGGCACTCGCTTTGGAGCTTACGCCATCACCTTAATTGAACGCAAACAATTCAGCCACATGGTCGCCCTACATGGCACAGAAATGGTCTCTGTCCCCATTGAAGAAGCAGTCAAAACACTTAAAATCGTTGACCCAGCCTGCCAACTCGTCGAGACAGCTCGTGATTTAGGCATTTGCTTCGGTGACGCACTCTAACCATACCTTAAAAATTAAACTCTGTTTCGTCGCCAAGACAAAACAGAGTTTTTTTATCTATTTTGCGCGCTTTATCCTTGCCATCATGCTAAAATCAGGATATAAGCCTTCACACACAACCGATGCAGGGTTAGCTCAGTGGTAGAGCGGCTGCTTTACACGCAGTTGGTCGGGGGTTCGAATCCCTCACCCTGTACCAAATCTATACGCGGTCACTTACCGCTTTCCCCTTGTTTTATATAGGTTTTCCAGAATAAACTACGGTCAGTTACTGGGTATCATTTGTCCGAATCTGGTACGAAACACAAGTACGAGTTTTTTATGAGCGGTGAATATCCTAAAAACGTAAGCATTAACAAGGATTCTAAGTCTAAATTCTGGTTTGTTTCCTTCATCATCCAAGGCGGGAGCAGAAAACGGCGTTCAACGAAGGTTCCCGTTAACGGTGGCATGTTCGGAAGTGAGAAGCTATCTGCCAAACAAGCGGAGAACAGGGCGTTGATTGAAGGTCACAAGGTCGCAGAAAAGGAGAGTCAGAAGAAAGAAGAGTTTAATGACATCTCGCTTCGTGCGTTTCTTTCAGATTATCTTGAGCGGAGAAAAGAATATGTCTCGAAAACAACACATATCAACCAGCGTTCGGCGTTCAATAAGCTTTGCGACTTCCTTGGACGCCGAGCTAACGAGTCGATCAGGCTTGTGCCGCGCATCGACGCAAAGCGATTTGCAAAAACGAGGAGGAAGCATGGCCGCCGCAGTCTGCACACCCCCTATTGCCCTGTTGACAGCGAGAAGGTATTCCTCCCTACTGGTTATTTCACCCGAAAGAAGCTTGTCTACACGGTCAATCTCCTTGCCAATCCTCTTGCTGGTCGCCTCCCAGAACCTCGCCTGCGCCGCCTGACCGGAGGCAATGAAGCGTTGCG
>JAVXPO010000086.1:0-6746 GCA_036644695.1 Akkermansia sp.
TTTATTTTTGTCAAGCCGTTATTGCCGTCTTTATTAGGAGTCAATAAAAGGGGGCGGTGAGTTTGTTGGCGAAATAAGACGGCGGTGATTTGTGGCGAATTTACCTACAAAAAATGCCACATGTCCTTGTGAGGGCATGTGGCATTATAAAGGCGCAGAGATATTTACTTGTTGTCGGAGTTATCCGGGGTACCAAGAGAATACACTTTTTCTTCCATGTTTTGTCTGCTGATTCTAGGTTGATCCTCGTTGCGATTATCATTCCTATCATCATTGCGATCGTCATTTCTATCATCGCGACTGTCGCGTTCGCCATCTTGGCGTTCGTTGGCAGCACTGACAGTCAAGAGACGCCCCATGAAGGGTTGGTCGTGGAGGACGTCTACTGAGCGTTTTGCATCATCCATGAACTGCATTTCAACGAAAGCATATCCTTTGGATTTGTGAGTGCGAGGGTTATAAATGACCTCAACGCTACGAACGCCACCAATGCCCTTGAACAAATCTTCAAGATCAGATTCAGTGGCTTCGTAAGACAGGTTCCCGACGTAGAGACGAGGGGAGCTGACAGGTTGCTTTGAGATGGGGGGGCGACCTTCGGGACGGCTACGAACGACGCGGATATTGGTCTTAGTCGCTTTCGTATTGAGGGAGGGCTCGCTCTTTTTTTGAAACGGAGGTTTGTAGAGACCTACGAATTTGAGGATTTTTTGCCAGAAGGTAAGTTTTTCCTGACGAGGGGTTGATTGTTTATTATTGCGGCGGTATCCGTCTTTGGATCCACGATATTCTCCACCTTGGGAGTATCTACCTTGTCTATTATTGTTACGGCGTGGGCCTTGTCCTTGGCGGCCGGGTGTATAGTGCTGAGACATGTGGTATGGTCTATGTATATATATGGGGGAGCTTGAGTCGGGAGAAGCCTAGTTGTTCTCGATCGACGAACATCCTCCGGGAGCCGATTCTTCTCATTTCCTGGGGTTCTCCGGGCAGCAGATCCGCCATCAATTCATAGGGGCGGTGCTCATCGGAAAGGAAACCCATCAATAAGTAAGATTCGGAAGTTGGCATTAGTGCATGTTTCTCGATCTTGAGCAAGCAAGCAAATCGACATGCTTCAAATGAATTTGATCCGTGGTGCCATGGGCAGATGTTTTTTTGTAATTTGGTAAGGGTCAAAAGCAGAAAGAGCCAAGTCTCATTTTTACTCTTGAATGTTGTGATTATTTTGCTTAAAGAGAGTGCATGAATGTGAAGAAGATCGTGACAACGGTTTTATTGGCAATTCCCCTGATGATGGCGAGTTGTAGCCAGCAATCGGCACCAAGACCTCCTTTAATTAGCTTTAGACCCCAGAATATTCCTCTCGTCCCCAGATCTACTTCACAAATGAAGCGTGAGGTGGTGGTTCAGCGTTCTTATATGCCGACAAGAACGCGAGCACGACGAAATTACTCGGGCTCGATGAATCCTAGATTTATTACGATTCATAGCACGGCGAATCCGACAGGAGACGCCTCAAGTCACTCTCGATATTTGAATACGGGTAAGTCGGGGAGTTTATCCTGGCATTATACCGTTGACCAATATTGGGCGATCCAGCACCTCCCCCTGAATCGGATGGGGCATCATGCTGACCGTGGAGGTCCAGGGGATCATTATTCCATTGCCATTGAGATGTGCGAAACTCGCTCTCATAACCCCGTCCGTATTTATGACAAGGCTGCTAAATTAACTGCTGTGCTCATGAAAGAGGAGAATATCCCCTTGCGCAATGTCGTGCCTCATTATTATTGGTCGAGGAAGAATTGTCCTAGACCCCTGCTCGATCATGGTCGCCCAGGGTACAAGTGGAGCTGGTTTATCTCCCGAGTCGATTATTACTCTCGTTGCTTGAATGCAGGGATGTGACGTCATTTAATGCGATTTGACGAGAAATGACACCATGGGTGAGCATGGAGCATGGGGGCTAACGACCCCATTGGCGCAGGTTCCCTTCTTACGAGGGAGAGAGCTTGCCATCTTGGAGATGGCGCATTTAGTCACCGTCCATGACCTCTTGATGCGTGCCCCTCGACGATATGAGGATCGCCGCCAGTTTGATGGATTTGATGCGCTGAGCGAATCGCGCCCTGTTTGTCTGAATGTGCGTGTCGTCGATATGGGTTGGCGAGGCGCTCGTGGGCGCAACGGATATTTTGAGGCAATCGTCGAGGAGAGGAGCGGGCTGGCGTTAGCGCGAGTGAGTTGCCGATGGTTCCACTTCCCTGCCATTGCTCGCATGCTATGTGTTGGGCAAGAGTTGTGCATGTATGGCAAGCCTAAAGTTTATGGGAAAACTCTGTGTATGGTTCATCCTGAGTTTGAGGTCGTGCAAGAGACAGATTCCATCCACATGGGGCGCATCGTCCCCGTTTATGGGAATATGTCGGGATTGCAATCAAAGCGATATCGAGAGCTGGTGTGGGTATCGTTGCAAGGCTTGAGTGATACCCAAGAGCCGACCTTATATGAATTTGCCCCTCACTACCCGAGACAGACCGCATTGAGGCAATTGCACTTCCCTGAGGAGCTCAGTCAGTATGTCAAAGCGCGCCGACGTTTTGCCCTGGAGGAGTGTTTTGTCCAACAATTGAATGTGGCTTGGCGACGTCGGCATGATCGCGGTCAGCGTGGGCTTGTCACCGTTGGTACAACGCATTTGGTCAAAGATTTATCAAAAATGCTCCCCTTTGAGCTAACCGAGAGCCAAAAGCAATGCGTCCGCGAGATCTATCAGGATATGCATGCTCCCCATCCGATGAATCGCCTCGTGCAGGGCGATGTTGGCTCGGGTAAAACCCTCGTGGCAATGTGTGCCATGCTGATGGCAGTGGAGAAAGGGTATCAGGCTGTCTTGATGGCGCCAACACAGATTTTAGCGGAGCAGCATTATAAGAGTTTCCGCACCTTACTTGACCCCATGGATGTCCCCGTCTCGTTGAGAACGGGGGATCGCCGTGAGGACTCTTGCCTCTCTTTCACCCCGACGAATCAGGCAGGTATTATCATTGGGACACATGCCTTGCTGTATGAAAAAAATGCTCCTGATCATCCTGGCTTGGTGGTCATTGACGAACAGCATAAATTTGGCGTCGAGCAACGAGAAAAGCTCATCGCCTCGGGTGTGCGCCCTGATGTCCTCGTGATGACCGCAACCCCCATCCCACGGACGCTGACCCTCACGATTTATGGAGATTTAGACGTCTCGGTCATTGACAAGTTGCCAGAGGGGCGAGGCAAGATCACGACCGCGATACGATCGAGTAAAGAGATGAAAAAAGTAGTGGCATTCGTCAAAGGTCAAATCGAGGAGGGTCGCCAAATTTATATCGTCTCACCTTTGATTGAAGAGGGTAGCGACATAGCAAGCCCCGATAGCAATGCAGCCGACACGCCCCACTTATCCAAAAAATCTAAAAAAGGTAAAATATCCACCGTCCTTCAAGATTTGGAGATTTGGCAAAAACGCTTGCCTGGCATCGATATTGGCTTATTACATGGCAAAATGTCGACGGAGGAAAAAGAGAGTGTCATGCGCGATTTTCATCTCAACAAAACGAGCGTTCTCGTGACAACAACCGTGATTGAGGTCGGGGTTGACGTGCCAAATGCGACCGTGATGATGATTAACAATGCCGAGCGATTTGGCTTATCTCAGCTCCATCAATTGCGTGGGCGCATTGGACGTGGCGCTCACCATTCCTATTGCATTTTATTATCCGATATCACTAAAGATGATGAACAATGGGAAAAACTCCAAATTATCAATCAAACGCTCGACGGATTCCTCCTCGCCGAGGAGGATATGCGCCTACGGGGACCTGGGAATGTCCTGGGCACTGAGCAGAGCGGGGTTGGCAAAATTAGATTTGACGAATGGTTGACCGATCTACGTTTGATTCATCGCGGGCGCGAACTCGCCGAGCAACTCATGAGAGAAGATCCACACCTCACCTTAGAGAAAAATAGACCCCTGCGAGCCCTCATCGATCATCAGTCCCCTAAAGCGGCTACTCCGTGAAGGAAATCAACTGAGCCAAGAGAATTATTTTGTCATAATTCTCTTGGAAATTCTTAAAAATTTTCCCGAAACATCGGATGAGCAATCCGATGTTTTATTAAAAATAAATGCAAATTTATTAAATATTATAGTCGCAATATGCTTATTCTAAATACCTTGCTTTTGATATTTAGACTTATTGTCTTCCCAACAAGAAGCAATCCATTTGATACTCACTTAAGGGGTTTTCGATTATAACCCCTTAAGTGAGTATAGGGAGAATTGGTATTGACATCGGATTGCTCATCCGATATATGCTCCGCGCCCGTTAACTATCCTAATCGGATATCGCGGATTGATAACACAATCATTTATGAATAAAAAGAATGTTTTAATACTAGCCACGAGTTCTCTTCTCTTAGCCCCTGCTCTTTTTGCAGCAGATACTGGGGGATTTAACACAGAAGATTGGGTGGTCATCCCCCCCAATGATAAGACGATTATTAAGATAGAGAACGGGCAAATTTACACTCATACTCCTTTAGGAGATCACGGGCAGACAAATACTGCTGAATTTAAGTGGAAAGGAAATAAATTTGATTTTAATGTTGGCGATACAGTCAGTATGAAATTTTCGATAGCAGGTGCAGATACAGCCTCAATTGCGGTTAATCTCGGAGGAAAAGATTTAGCCTTTAAAGATACATTTAATTTTATCGTTGATACATCTAAAGATGGTACAAACAAAAAAACATGTTGGCTCACGCATAACGGCCAGAAGACTACAGCTTTTGATGCAGCAGATGGAAATATAAGTTTTACTTTTACCAAGCTAAGCGATACGCATGTTATTATTAATTCTTCCATTGGAACTTACAATTTTGAGCCAATTGAGATTACCGATTGGAATTCTAATGCAGTTCCTGGCGTTCAGGTCAGTAGCTCGGATAAAGATTCCCAAAAAGGCAATGTGGTCTTTTCTTATTTTAAACATACTCCAGGTGGAGCTATCCCCGAACCAACCACGGCAACATTAAGTTTGTTGGGGCTTGCAAGTTTACTCTTACGTCGTCGTCGTGCTTAAGCTAGTGACTTTGATACGTTAATCGATTGTAGCGTTAATTCATTATACTCGCCACGTTCCTTGTTATTGCCCTCGTCTGAGGGTGGCGATAGTCGCAACCTGTGACATTTTTCAGGTTGAAAAAGATGACAAAAAAAGCAGCATGGGAATAAATTCCCATGCTGCTTCAACTTACTACCTATATGAAACCCGAAAAACCTCGGTTGTAGGGAGAGCTCTCTCCTTCTATCCCTACGGAGTTTTTCCGGTAAGGACAAACTACTATATTATTGTAGTAAGGACAATAAGAATTTTTAGGCTGTCGTTATTTTTTTAAATCACCCTATTTTGATGCAAATGTGATGTGCTCTCATTCTATTGAGGATAAACCACTTAAGTAAGATAATAGAAATTGCTGTGATACAGGAATAATAGAGGGGAAAAAGGTTGGCGAATCCGCCGAAAATGGTTTGATTAATCGAGGAGAAATTGATGAAAAATTGACCGACGTAGATGGCAAGAGCATTGAAGCCGATGTCCTGTAACGGAGCGATAGGTTTGTGCCATCCTTTTCTATCAATGAGTTGATGAAAAATGGCAATGACGATGAGCCCAATCCCACCTGCCATCAGGTTAAAGGACGATGTCCACATACTTTTAACAATGGGATAAATAGGACTAACGAGTTGGGCAATCAAGATGAGGGCAGCCCCTGTTCCCATGAGGATGAGGAGCTTTTTGTTGGGGATGATTGCGCTTGATTGCAGGAGCTTGCCTGTTAGATAGCCAAGCATCGTGAGGAAAGAGGCAGAGACGACGCAGACAATGCCCTCAGGGTCGTAAGTGACATTATTAAGGATGCCTGGCAAAAGAGCTTGATCAAGATGGGCATTAATATTGTCAGTAGGGGTGAAGCTACCCCATATCAGCTGGAGCCCAGAGGTGCTCAAGAGGACGAGGATGGCGCAGAGGGCTATCTTACGTGCGCTCTGGAGCCAGATGACTGCCACACCTCCAAGGGCGTAGGCGATGCCAATGAGTCCCAAAACAGAGGGATAACGAATTTCCGCAAAATGAAAGGACATCAACCCGTTCATGACCATGCCAATAAAGATAAGCAAAGCACTGCGTTTGAATATCTCCAAAGTGAGTCGTCCTCGATTTTTACCCTCTTGTAGGCGACGTTTGAGAGAATAGGCAAGGGAAATACCCGAGAGAAAGACAAAAAGGGGGAAAACGAGATCGTACAGGTGGCATCCCTCCCAGGAAACATGAGTAAATTGCGTCGCTAGCCAAGAAAAGACGCTGTTGTCAGGGAAGGTATGAGCCAAGCTCTGGATGAGGGCATCAAGACCAATGATGCAGAGCATATCCAGCCCACGAAGGGCATCGAGCGAATAGAGACGAGGAGCAGAGGCTTGCACTGGGATGTCGGATGGCATTGCAGTGTGTTATATGACGATGTGCTCTAATAGACGATCTTTTTTTCTTGTGGCGAGTTGGGGGCTGGGGTCTGGGGGAGAACGTGTTGCGTTAACGGAGCAAAGCGGAGTGTTGCATCAGGTTCCCACCTGACCCCAAGAGGAGGGCTCATTGCAGGGTAAATTGAGAAAAAGGGGTCGGGGAATTTGTTGGCGAAAT
>JAVXPO010000087.1:0-6178 GCA_036644695.1 Akkermansia sp.
ACCCTGCAATGATCCCGCCTCTTGGGCTTAGGTGGGAACCTGATGCAACACGTTCTCCCCCAGACTGCCATAAGAAAAAGCGGATGCCTTTTTCGAGGCATCCGCTTGATGAAAATGATTTTTATCTAAATCAGATAAGATTCTTTAGCGACGGCGACGAGCCATCAGGAGCGTAAGTCCAATCAAGCTCAATGATACCGTTGTCGGTTCTGGGACTGAGGTAGAGTAAAGCGCGACATTGTCCAATTTACCACTCAGTTTTTGACTCTTGCTGTCTCCCCCAATATTGTTAGCTCCATTCCAAAGTGATCCAACATTGAAGATGTTGTTGACCTCTCCTCCTGTAATATGAGTTTGAGAGGATGCTAATAATGTATCTCCAGAGTAAATATAAGAGCCGTTTGCATTATTGATGACGGCGATACTTGTTAAGTTAGTAGAGCTTAAATCGAGACCTGTTGCGGTTAGTATATTTTTAGCTGTTTTCGTATCGTCTGTTGTGGCATCCCACAGAGAGATGGATGTTTTTGTGGCTGTGATGAAAAAACCATTGATAGTGCCTTCTACTTTCTTCCCATCACCCAAGCCAAAAACAATAGATTGTGTTGTTGTAGATACTGATCCGATGTCAAATGACATCGTAAAATTGTTGGTATTAAAGGAATGACTTGCACCGGTTGTTCCTGTCCCTGTTATTGGGCCACCATTGGTAAATGTAGCAACTCCGTCTGAGATGGAGGGCTTTTCCTCTCCGTAGTGAGTCCATGCCCAGCTGTTAGGGTTAATTGAAGGGGTATCGCTATCCGAAGAATAGTCAAATTTGAAAACGAGATCTTTGTCGGCAGGTAACATGCTTGCTGATTGAGCAAGCCCAGCGGTAAAGAGACATAGGATAAAAAATAGTGATTTTTTCATAGATAACAGTGTTATTTGTTCTGTTGTTCTTCCATTATACGGATTTACAATCCGCTATTGGATAGCACTAACTATTTGATTATCAATATTCTGATATAATCGTTTCTATGTACTCAAGTGTCTTTTCCCTTTATTTATCAGATGTAATTTTTTCTAAATATTTACATAATCCACTTACTATAAATAAAAAACGAAAACAATAAGAGTAATTAAATTCGATATTGACAACAGATTGTAAATACGCTGAAAGAATTTTTAAGCTAGTTATTGCCCATATATTTTAGTTAACCGACTATCTATCAGATAACTATATCGATTTATGTAATCTGAGGGGTAATAAAAAGAAGCATCAAAATTGTGGTGATTCACGAATTCTTGGGTCACGGAATTCGGGGGACTCTAGCTTATTGAGCATTTTAATTGTTGCCTTAATGGCAGATTCGGTTTGGTCGGCATCGAGCCCTCGCGTCCTGAATTGTTGATTCATGTACTCCCATGTGATATGCGTTTGGACAAAGGCATCAGTGCGTCCACCTGGAGGGATGATGACTGAGTAGTTGACGAGGCGCGGGAACTCACGATGGAGCTTTTGGATATAAATCTTTTTGAGTGCTTGTACAAATGCGTTGTATTGACCATCTCCGTTGGCAGTTTCTTCGTATTCATCGCCTCTGATGCTGATTTTAATCGTTGCGACAGGTTTGAGCCCTTGGGTGAGAGAGAGGCTGTAGTTGAGGATGCGTATTTGATCATCCTGCGTTTCTTGCTTGAGGATATCGGCAATAATATAGGGGAGGTCTTCGGCGGTGACGGCTTCTTTTTTATCGCCAAGCTCGATGATGCGATCGGTGACCGTTCTCATGTCGGCATCGTCGAGTTGGATGCCGAGTGCCTCAAGGTTTTTGCGAATATTTGCCTTACCCGACGTTTTGCCGAGGGCGTATTCACGGATGCGTCCAAATCGTTCGGGGAGTAGATCGTTAAAGTAGAGATTATTTTTGCTATCTCCGTCGGCATGAATGCCTGCGCATTGGGTGAAAACATTGGCGCCAATGATAGGTTTGTTGCTGGGGATGCGAATGCCAGAGCAGGTCTCGACGATACGGCTGACGTGGTTGATTTTTTTCTCATCAATGCAACAGGGCTGGTGCAGTTGGTCGTGGAGGACGGCAACGATGCTGGAGAGAGGTGCATTGCCTGCTCTCTCACCCAAGCCATTGATGGTTGAGTGGATGCCTTGGATGCCAGCTTTGACGGCGGCGGCAACGTTGGCAACGGCGAGGTCGTAGTCGTTGTGGGCGTGAAAGTCAAAATGAAGTCCCGGGTAGTCATCAATCATGATTTTGCAATAATCATAGGTATGATCGGGGTTCAAAATGCCGAGAGTATCGGGCAGCATGAAGCGTTTGATGGGGAGTGCCTTTAAGGCATTCATCATTCCATGGACGTATTCGGGTGAGGCAATGATGCCGTTAGACCAATCCTCCAGGTAGATATTGACATCCATCCCCATGCGTTGAGCCATCTCGACGGTTTCTGCGATGTCTTGCCAATGCTCCTCAGGTGATTTTTTGAGTTGATGGGTGCAGTGGTTGAGCGACCCTTTGGAGAGGAGATTGATGACGCGACACCCAGATTTGAGAATCCAGCCCAGGGAGATGCCTTTATCAATGAAGCCGAGTACCTCGACTTGGTTGAGGTGATTGTGTTGCTTTGCCCAGTTGGCAATTTTGGCGGCTCCCTCTAGTTCTCCATCAGAGACGCGCGCAGAGGCTATTTCGATGCGATCGACTTTGAGTTCTTTGAGGAGGAGTCGGGCAATGCTAAGCTTTTCCGCAGAATTAAACGAGATGCCAGAGGTTTGTTCTCCGTCTCTCAGGGTCGTATCCATGATCTCAATCATTTTGTTATCCTCGGTATGCATGCTCTTATTCCTTGCCTGATTGTCTCATTGAGGGGCATGGGTGACAAGAGTCAATGCGGTCTTGATGGTAAGAAGATGGGCTTATCTTGTAAAATAGATTGAGAAAGCTACAAAAGTAAGGTAATGAAGACTCATTGACATGAGTGATACGTTGCAAGCCATACCAAAAGCGGGAAAATGGAAAACCTTTCAAGAGCGTTTATTGAGTACGATTATTTTAATTTCGTTATTGGTGGGAGCTCTCTGGTGGAATAATGTCTGGGGGTATCGAATTTTAGTGTGCTCATTTTGCGTGTTGACGGCATTTGAATGGGGGCACATGCTTCGAGTATCAGGTAAGGCATCTCAGCCGAGGACGGTGACGCTGGTGGGTGCCATGTATCCCATTGCATTGATGTTGTCGATGCTTGGTTTTAAGGGGGGGGCGCTGCTTCTCGTTTTCTTTTCTCCAATATTAATGCTCATTCTTTTATTTGCGATTGAGATGAGGCGTGTCATTGTTGGTAGTCGGGCATTGCGATCGGTTGCGACGAGCTTTTTGGCATTTATTTATCCTGGGTGGATGTTTGGGATGGTGATGCTTGCTTTTTGTTACAAGACTGAAAGTGTAAGTGCAGTTTTATGGGTGATTGCGGTGACGAAGCTGTCGGATATTTTTGCTTATGTTAGTGGAGTGTTGTTGGGGGGTAAAATATGGAAGGGCAATAAGATGATTCCTCATATTAGCCCGAAAAAAACATGGGAGGGTTTTATCGGCTCTTTGATTTTGACCTCGATTGCTGGTGTATGGTTGTCGACCGTGTGTCTTACCTCTGAAGTCTCTTGGTGGATTGTTTTGATCGTGACGGTTATTCTCTTTATTGTTGCGGTCTTGGGTGATTTAGCGGGGTCTTTGGTGAAGAGGAGTTTGGCAATTAAAGATTCAGGCACCATGATTCCTGGAATTGGTGGATTTTTTGACCTGATCGATAGTCTCGCTTTTACGGTTCCAGTTGCGTTATTAATTTTCTTTTTAATGCGTTAAGGATACTCGGGATGGCATGTAATCATGAATGATCAACTACCTATTCACGAGGTTGAGGGGGAGTTGACTCATGCGCTGGCATCTCCTTCTCCTCGCATCCTATTGAGAGCCCCTACAGGATCGGGGAAGTCTACTTGTGTGCCGCCTCTCCTCATTCGTGAGGGGTGGGGAGGTCAGGGGCTGGTCGTCGTCGTCCAGCCAAGACGGATGGCAGCACGTTTGCTTGCTCGTTATGTCGCAGGGCAGATGGGGGTGAGTCTCGGCAAAGAGGTCGGGTATGTTGTCAGATTTGAGCGTCGTATGTCGCCCGAGACTCATCTCGTCTTTGTCACAGATGGGATGTTGGAGCGTTGGTTGACGGATAATCCGAGTTTGGATGGGATTAGCGCCGTCATTTTTGATGAATTTCATGAGCGTCGTCTCTCGGGGGATATTTCTCTGGCGCGCGTCCTCGATTTACAAGAGACGACGAGGAGGGATCTCGCGATAGTCGTCATGTCGGCGACGCTTGAAGTCGCTGGGCTCAAGGAATATATGGGGACATCATGTACCATGATTGAGGCAAGGGGGCGGCAGTTCCCAGTCGATATTTCTTATCTTGCCCCGAGGATGCAGAGTGATGGGCGTGGGCGCATGTTGATGCCACCACTATGGGATCAAGCCGAGCTTGCCATTCGCAGAGCGATTGAGTATCCCGATTGTGGGGATATTCTCTTATTTATGCCTGGAGTTTACGAAATTCGCAGGACTCTTGAGGTCTTAGAGAGCAAAGCATGGCTTAAAAACTGGGATATTTATGCTTTGCATGGTTCCCTCTCTCTGGAAGATCAAAATCGTGCCGTTTCATCGGGGGTAAAACCGCGAATCATCGTCTCAACCAATGTGGCAGAAACTTCGTTGACGATTGAGGGAGTTAGGACGGTGATTGATACAGGTGTGGCTCGCCATGCTGGTTGGGATGCTCGACGAGGGATGAATACTTTATTGATAGAGAAAATATCGCGAGCCTCTGCTGATCAACGAGCAGGACGAGCAGGACGCGTTGCCCCAGGGCGTTGTTTGAGGCTCTGGAGTGAGGCAGAGCATGGGCGACGACTTGAGTTTGAGATTCCCGAAGTCCTGCGAGTCGATTTGAGCGGAGTCCTCCTAACTTTGAAATATTGGGGTGTGCGTAAAATAGGCGATTTTCGCTGGCTGTCGTCCCCCCCCGAGCTTACCTTAACCCATGCACTTGATTTATTAAGCTCGCTAGGTGCCATTGATCAAGAGGGTAATTTGACAGGAGCAGGGCGAACCATGTTGAAGTTCCCTCTGCATCCTCGACATGCGAAACTCATGATTGCTGGGATGGAGCGACAATGCCTCCCAGAGATGGCGGCAGTCGTTGCTCTTATTGAGGGAGAGCGAGTTGCCATGCGAGAGGGACTCGATGATAGCCTGCGAGAAAAAACGGATTTCACCGACTTTCAGGCAGAATGGCGCGCTGTCCAACGAGCCGAAGAGATGAAATTTGCCCCTTTGGATTGTACCAGACTCGGTATTGTCGGGCGTGCCTCTCGTGAGATACTCGCCTCATATAAGCAATTATTGGCGATTGGCGTACGAGGGGGTAATCTGTCCTTTATTCCCGAGCCTGACTTTGACGCCAGTCGTGATGCTGTGACACGTGGAATCATGGAGGGATTTGCTGATTATATGGGGGTGAGACATGGAATGGCTACTAATACCTGTCGGATAGTGGGGGGCAAAAGTGGCAAATTGCCATCTCATAGCGTCGCTTTTCAGGGCTTACTTTTTGTTGCTGGAGACTTATCTGAGATTGGCGGCAAGGGGGTTGAGACGCACATCAGTCGATGCACAACTATTTCACCTGAGCTCGTAACAAGTTTATTCCCAAATTATTGCTCTGAACTCGAAGAACCAGTTTTTGATGAAACTCGCCGACGAGTCTTGATTCATCAAAAACTCGTTTATCGAGATTTAGTGCTAATTGATCAAGAGAAAGGCGATGCCTCACCCGAACAAGCCTCGGGCATCCTTGCTGAAAAAGTGGCAGATGGGACACTGAAGCTCAATCGCTGGGACGACCAAGTCGAGCAATGGATACGGCGCCTCAACGGATTGCGCCAATGGATGCCAGAGCTCGAACTGCCTAGCTTTACCTCAGAAGATATCGTAGTGGCAATGAGCATGCTTTGCGAGGGCGCGATTGGCTATAAAGATATTAAGGATCGAGAAGTGATGCCCATTCTCCGTGAATGGATTGCACCATGGCAACGAGAGGCTCTCGATCAATATGCGCCAGATCATCTCCT
>JAVXPO010000088.1:0-5776 GCA_036644695.1 Akkermansia sp.
ACATCGGATTTGGAATCCGATATTTCGCCCTCGCCACGCCTCGACGCTACCGATTGATAATTTATCGTGCTACGAGCCTGCCTCATGGTGTTAGGCGTGCTCAAACAAATTATTTTCACACTTTATTGATTGATTTGAGTACTTGACGACGTATTCTCTCCGTTATGAAACGCCTGTTTTTGTTTCTGTCGCTCTTGACAGCACTACTCGTTACTCCGGCTTTATCTAAAGAAGAGCAGCATGTCGCCATCCTTGGCGATAGTATCCCCTATGCTGGGGGATGGCCCACTTTAGTTACTGAAGCATTACATCAAAATAAAAATTTGAGCGATGCGCTCATCGCCAATATTTGCGTCCCCAGCGAAACGGTATCGGGATTAAGCGAAGAAGGACATGCGGGAGGTGCCTTCCCTCGTCCCTCGCTCCACGATCGGCTTGCTCGCGTCCTGGCTCAGTTCAAGCCCAATTTAATCGTTGCCTGCTATGGGATCAACGACGGCATTTATTTACCCTTGGATAAAAAACGCTTTGAAGCCTACCAAAACGGATGCGAACGGCTGAAAAATGAAGCAGAAGCCGCTGGTGCCCGAATCATCTTTGCCACACCCCCCCCCTATCGCGCCGACAATGGTCCTCAAAAGCAAGATGAATACGACAAGGTACTTGATACCTATGGTGCATGGCTCATGTCTCAACGTAAAAAAGGATGGGAAGTCATCGACATCAGACCCTACGTCAAAAAAGCAATTGCCAAAGAGAAAAAAGCGACCCCAGGCTTCACCTATGCTGGTGACGGCGTCCATCCAGGTCCACAAGGGCATCAGTTTATTGCTGAGGCAATCTGCAAGGGGCTCGTCAATTATAAACTAATCCCCTCCAACTTTACCCTCCCCGAAGGTCCAGCCCTCCAAGAAGCGACAGGCAGACAAAATGCGCTCAAAAACGAATGGCTCAGTCGCACCAAACACCAACGCCCTGAAATTGCCGGCTATACGCCAACAATCCCTCGCTTCAAAGATGAGGGCACTGTCGTCTCCTCATGGAACGGCTACGAAAAATGCGATTTCAAGTTTGAGGGTCGCAATGCCAGCATCGTTTTCCCCAAAAAAGCTGCAACAGGCAACCCATGGATTTGGAGACCAGAATTCTTTGGTTATGAACCTAAGGTTGACATCGCCTTGCTCGGGCACGGATTTGCCGTTGCTTATGTAGACATGCAAAATATGTATGGCTCCCCTGCCGCCATGAAGGTAATGGATGCCTTTTACAAGCACCTCACGGAGAATTACGAGCTATCCCGCAGACCCGTCATCGAGGGCTTTAGCCGAGGTGGACTCTACACCTTTAACTGGACAGCCCGTCACCCTAAATGCGTCTCTGCCATCTATGCAGAGGTGCCCGTCTGCGACATCAAAAGTTGGCCAGCTGGCAAAGGTAAGGGAGATGGCGCTAAGGCGGATTGGGATCGCCTCCTCGCCATCTATGGCATGACCGAGCAACAAGCCATGAGCTTCAAAGGCAACCCCGTCAACAATCTCAAAGAAATTGCGGCAGCTAAAGTCCCGATCCTCTGCGTCATCCGCACAGACGACACCGTCGTACCTCCTGCCGAAAACACGCAAGTCTTGGCGGCTCGTTACAAAAAGCTCGGGGGCTCCATCGAGATCATCAGTGGACCTGGCAATCACCAATCGCCCAGCCTAAAAGACCCCTCACCTATCGTCAACTTTATCCTCAATGCGACTAAATATCCCAACCCGACACGCATTGTCTGCCTGGGTGACAGCATTACCTTTGGGTTCAGCGTCCAGCCAACAGAACGCTGGAGCAACTTGATCGCTAAAAAGCTCGGGGATGAATTTAATGTCATCAACAATGGTGTCAGCGGATGCACACTCCTCAACCACGGCGATAAGCCTTATACCAAAGAGAGCGCCTACACACAAGCTCTTGAAGCCAAGGCAGACATTGCTCTCATCGCCCTTGGCACCAATGATTCCAAACCGCAAAACTGGAAATTTAAAAAGGAATTTGCCAGCGACTACAAAGCACTCATTGAGGCTCTGAGAAAAGACAACCCAAAGATTCAAATCTACTGCCTCAAGGCAATCCCCTCCCTCCAAGGGGATGATCAAATCAGCGCCACACGAGTAGCAAAAGAAGTCAATCCTCTCATCGAACGCATTGCCAAACAAAATAAGTGCAAACTCATTGACTTATTTACCCCAATGAAATCCCACACGGATTTCATTGCCGACACAGTACACCCCAATCCAGCAGGTCACGCCATCATGGCAGATGTCATCTACGAGGCAATCACCTCTCAAAAAGGGAAATAACAAAAATCGTCTATCATCTTTTGTCATCCAGCAGGTCATCATGAAGATTGCCTGCTGGATTTTTTATCTATCTGACGTATGATAGACAAAGCCTCATTAAAACTCTATGGCAGACAACACCCTCCATCGACGTCAATTCTTAAAAACTGCTGCTGGTGCCGCTGGCTTCCTCCTCGCGACACCCTATCTGGCAAAAGCCCAGGAAGCCCTCATCTCGCGTCCCATCAAAGTCGGTCTCGTCGGTTGTGGGGGGCGTGGTCTAGGTGCCATCAGGAATGCTCTTGAGGCAGACAGCTCTGTCATCGTCTGGGCTCTCGCTGATGCATTTAAGGAGCGCATTGACTTTGGCACATCCCTCTTACAACAGCAATTCTCTGGGCGCATGCAGGCTGATGCCTCACGTTGCTTCGTCGGTCTCGACGCTTATCAAAAATTGCTAGCGACCGACATTGACGTCGTCTTGCTCTGCACTCCCCCCGCCTTTCGCCCCGAGCACATTGCCACAGCAATTACTGCCAATAAGCATATCTTTGCAGAGAAACCCCTCGCCGTCGATATCCCAGGCATCATGTCTGTCCTCGAATCAGCACGCATCGCCGCCAACAAAGAACTCGTCATCATGGACGGCTTTTGCTGGAGACACGACAAAGCCATGCTAGCGGCACACGCCATCATGGCAAAAGGGAATTTGAGCAAAGTCCTCAACTTTGATGGCATCTATGCCACCACCCCCCCAAAATCACCGCTCGCCCTCGACTCTCGCCCCCCCGATCAGAGCGATGTCTCATGGGCTTTGCGCAACTGGACTGCATGGAACTGGCTCTCGGGCGGACAATTCGTCGAACAAGTCATCCACACCATCGACGGCATGATGTGGTCCATGGGCGACAAGCCCCCCATCGCCGCCTTTGGCTCCGGGGGACGTGCCCAACGCAAAGACGACGGCGACGTCTGGGATCATTATGACGTTTACTTTGAGTACGAGCATGAAACCATGGGACACATCTCTTGTCGCCAATGGGTAGGCTGTCATGGGGAAATCATCGATCGCACCTACTGCGAAAAAGGCATACTCATCACCCCCAATCGTCCCCACATCCAAGCTGACAAACGATGGAGATACCGTGGTGAAAAAACCAACATGTACACCAACACCCATATCGCCTTTTACAAGCACCTCAGAGCTGGTGAATGGACACAAACACTCGAATCAGCAGCTATCAAAAACATGGTTGCCATCATGGGGCGCGAGGCAGCACAAACAGGGCAACGCATCACTTGGGAAGACATTGGCAAAAATACTACCCTCCTCGTCCCCAACAACCTCACGATGGACTCAACACTCCCAATGGCAAGCATCCCCGTCCCAGGCAAAAGACAATAAAAAACTGCGGATTAACAACATCGCACCCTCTCTTGCCCCATGACTCAACTCTTTGCCCCAGACATCCGTAGCCGAATCCGACAAATCGCCCTCATGGTGATTTTGCTCCTCCTACTCATCCTCGGGGGCGTCTACTACAACGCCTTTTACCACACAGAATATTGTCCACAACAGCCCATCGCCTTCTCCCACAAAACCCACATTGCACTTGGCATTGGTTGCCTCACCTGTCATCCCGCCGCGACACATTCAACCAAAGCAGGACTCCCCGATGCGAGCTCCTGCATGGCATGCCATCGCCATATCAAACCTGACAGCCCTCGCATCATCCCCATTAGACGAGCTGCCGACCCCAACTACATTCACTACACAGGACACCCCATCCCGTGGATCATGGTCAACACCTGGGCAGGACACGCACGATTTAGCCATCAGGCACACGTCACCCGAGGTGTAGGGTGCATCACCTGCCACAATGACATCACTAGCATGGATCAAACAACAGCCCCTCAAAATAGAGGCATGCGCTGGTGCATCGACTGTCACAAAGCGCCAGCCCCCTCTCTGCGCCTCCTCCAAGACATCACCACCCCCATCCCCACTATCCGCCTCCCCAAGCCAGAACAACAGGGCACCCTCCTGCAAAAAAAATGGCTCATCGCCCCCCCCATCAACGATTGCTCTGCCTGCCACCATTAAGCATCGCGACTCTGCATCAGATTCGCCATCATCGCCCCCTTTAATCTTGAAAAAATAACCGTCTCTTCCTATAAAAGAACCTAGGAACTCAACAAGAACCACTAAAATCAAAACCATGAATCCTCAAGAATACATCGACACCCTCAACTGGCGTTATGCCTGCAAAAAATTCAACCCTCAGGCACGCATAGACGCGCCGACATGGGATGCCCTCGAAGAGAGCCTGCACCTCAGCCCCTCCTCCATCGGACTCCAGCTCTGGCACTTCATCGTCGTGGACACCCCAGCACTAAGAGCTCAATTGCGCGAAGTCTCATGGGGACAAGCACAAGTCACCGACGCAGATCGCTACGTCATCCTCTGCACCCGTCGCGATGCCACCACAACAGATGTCGATGCCCTACTCAACCTCATCAATGAAAAACGCCATCCCTCACCCGAAAAAATGAAGGGAACAGAAAATTTCATGAAAGGTTACATCAACGGATTCGACGGCAATGATGATAAAAAACAAACTTGGCTTGAGGCTCAAGTCCACATTGCCCTAGGCTTCCTCGTCAGTGCCGCTGCCAACCTCAAGGTTGACTCTTGCGTCATCGGGGGCATGGATCGCGACGCCTGCGACAACATCCTCGGACTAACCAACACCCCGTATCGCTCCCTCGTCGGCGTCGCACTCGGATATCGTAGCCCAGAAGACGAATACGCCCAGCAAATCAAAGTCCGCTTCCCCAAAAATAGCGTCATTGAGCATCGTTAAGCTCAAAAATGAGCTCATATCACCATAAAAAACATACATCTCTAAAAATTTGCTTGGCAAAATCTAAAAATGCCTGTATAACCATCGCACGTTCTCGGACGTAATTCCCCTGTAGCTCAGCGGTAGAGCGGGTGACTGTTAATCACTAGGTCGTTGGTTCGAGCCCAACCGGGGGAGCCATTATAAAGCCCTTATCCATTATGGATAAAGGGCTTTTTTGTGCCATTTTATATGTTTCTGACTCGTTCTTTTCCTGACTGACTGACTGACTGACTGACTGACTGATGTCCGTCCACCGATTTTAACGAAGACCCCATCAAACACGAGTCAGGGGGAGAACCTGATGCGTTTTCAACGCCGTCTTATTTCACCCTTGCCGCGCGACGCCGTTATCGATTGGTAATTTACCCTGCTGTGGTCCCACCTCTTGAGGTCAGGTGGGAACCTGATACAACACTCCGCTTTGCTCCGTTAACGCAACACGTTCTCCCCCTGACCCCAGCCCACCATAAGAGAGGAAAGTTGCAATATCCTTACATTCACCTCTCGATGAGCTTCATTTTTCGGTGAACTCCTTCGGGGCGACACAAAAAA
>JAVXPO010000089.1:0-5605 GCA_036644695.1 Akkermansia sp.
ACACTTCATTATGTAAATAAGATAATCAGGTGGGTCAAGTTTTTTGTTGTCTAATTGCTGTATTGCTTTTTGAAACCGAGGGGGTGTACTATTCGACATTATGAGCGCCTTGAATAATTTGCTACAGCATTCGGTCGAGCAAGGGAAGCTATTAGCTTCCTCTCTGACAAATATTAATTTGCTCCTTGCCGGGACTCAAGATCCCGTTGCTATTGAGTCTGTTACTCAGTTAGCTGAGCATGGAGAATGGCAAGAGTTGAATGATCGATTTTACAAGACTCTTGCCTTTGGGACGGGGGGCTTGCGAGGGCGCACGATAGGCAATGTCGTGACGGCATCCGAACAAGGGCAGGGCGGACTCAATGGACGCCCCGAGTTCCCCTGTGTGGGGACGGCGAGCATGAATTATTTCAATGTTGGGCGAGCCATGCGCGGCTTGATTATTTATGTCAAACATCATGTCGCCTCACAGGGTGACGGACGCAAACCTCGCTTTGTGATCGGGCATGATACGCGCCACTTTTCACATGACTTTGCCGAATTTTGTGCGCGTATTGCAACTGATTTGGGCTGTGATGCTTATTTATTTGCAGGTCCTCGCGCTACGCCAGAGGTATCATTTGCCATTCGCGAATTAAATGCCGACTCGGGCATTGTACTCACGGCGAGCCACAATCCAGCGCATGACAACGGATTCAAGGCGTATTTTGATGATGGCGCTCAGCTGGTGCCTCCTCACGATAAGGGCGTGATTGATGAGGTTAATGCCTTGACGAGTGAGCAATACGATGCCTTGCCAGAGGATCAACGAGGCACCCTGCATGTCCTCGGTGATGACTTTGATCGCATCTATATGGATCGCTTAAAGGCAGTCGTCTTGCGCTCCTCATTATTTGAAAAAACGAGTGCAAAAATTGTTTATACCAACCTTCACGGGACAGGCGGTCACCTCATCGTCCCCCTCTTGCGTGAGATGGGCTGTGATGTACAGACCGTTGCCGAGCAGGACGTCCAAGATGGGCGATTCCCGACAGTGGTCTCACCAAACCCTGAGAACTCGCCAGCCCTTGCTTTAGCAATCCAACAGGCAGATGCTCAATCTGCGGACTACGTCATCGCGACCGATCCTGATTGTGACCGCATGGGGGTTGCCGTCCGAGATGACTCGGGTAAAATGGTGCTTTTGACAGGCAATCAAGTAGGTTGCCTGCTCGCATGGTATCGTTGTAAAACGATGACAGAGATGGGCTGGATCAATGATTCGACTCGCTCTCATGCCGTGATGATTAAAACCTTTGTGACCTCCCCCCTCCAAGATGCGATTGGGCATCATTATGGTGTAGAGGTCGTCAATGTCCTCACTGGATTTAAGTACATCGCGGGTAAACTCGGCAAATATGAGGCAGCCATCCCTGCGACGAAACGCGAGGGCTACCGCCAGATGTCAGAGGAGGAGACGCGTGCTCTGCGCTTGGAATATAGCCGATATTTCGTCTTTGGCGGTGAGGAGAGCTATGGCTACCTCGCTCAGGACTTTGTACGTGATAAAGATGCAAATGCTGCCGCACTCATCTTTGCCGAGCTTTGCATGTATGCTCAACAAGTAGGTAAATCAATCCCTGCCTTGATTCATGACCTGTATCTTGAGTATGGCTATCATCTTGAGATGGGTAAATCACTCGTCATGGAGGGTGCTGATGGAGCTGCAAAAATCGCCTCATTGGCGGCCTCTTATTCCTCGAATCCTCCTCAATCCGTTGATGGCTCGCCAGTCGCCTGCGTTCGTGACTTCTCCAAGGGGGGCATCTACGATATTGAGGGCGATCCCATCCCATGTGAAAATATGATATTCTTTGACTTGGCAGATGGTCGTAGCTTCGCCGTCAGACCATCGGGAACAGAACCAAAAATCAAATATTATCTATTTGGCAAGGGTAAGCCAGGTCAAGCCGTCGATGTCTCAAGCAAAGCCGTGCAAGCCTCACTGGATTCGTTGTGGAAGTCCATCGAGATGGATGCCCATGCGCGCGCCTAAATCACCGATAAATATCAAATACGGCTCTGGGGGAGAACGTGTTGCATTAGCCGAAGGCGATGCATCAGGTTCTCCCCTGACCCGTTTTCATCGACGTCTTATTTCCCTTATCGGATAAGGGGAATAACCTTTAGGCTTGATTCCTGCGCCTCTTTCCTTCAGCCTTTTCTCGATGTTTGACCAATTAAAACAGAAGCTTTCTCCCTTTTTTGCAGGTGTAGGTGTTTTATTTTTAGTGGCTTGTTCTTCCCAACAACAGCAACAGGTAGGGGCTCCATCAAGAATACCTTCTTATCATTACCATTCAGGCAGTACTCGATTATTGTCAAATGGTCGGGCAATTGCGCCAGCTGATGCCCCTCCTCAAGTCAAGAGACTCGTTCAAGCTGCCAATAGCCTTGTTGGTAAACCTTATCGTATGGGGGGGGGACATCGTAAACGTGAGGATTCGGGTTACGATTGCTCGGGGAGTATTTCCTATGCGTTGAGCGAGGCTGGCTTGATGACCAAAGTACGCCATTCCAATTTATTTATGAGATACGGACGCTCGGGACCTGGTAAATGGGTGTCAATCTACGTGCGTAACGGGCATGTCTTTATGGTCGTTTGTGGCTTGAGATTCGACACGACAGGGCGCGGACGGAGTCGTGGGCCAGGATGGCGACCAGAGTCGCGCTCGACGCGTGGCTTTTACGTCCGCCACCCTTATGGATTCTAACAACAAAAAAAGCTTCTCTGTTCACACAGAGAAGCTTTTTTTGTTGGGTAAAATGAATGGATCTTACTTGGCAGTGGGTGTAGGTGTGGGCGTCTTGCTTTGTTCGATTTCATTTGCCAAAAGATTGAATAAAGCGTTCATCATGAGTGTTTGATCCTTCATGGCTACGGGGTTGGATTTCATCAATTTTTGAGCGAGTTCTCCCATTTTTGTTTCCATTCTGCCACCGATGACGTTTTCCATGATGGATTGTTCTGTCAAGCCATAAGGGGCTAAATCTTGTTTGAATTGTTCGTCCAAGCTCTCAAGTTCATAACGGAGTTTGGCTTGTTCTGCTTCGGGTGCTTTATCCTGAATTTTTTTCAAAAGTTGATCAATGAGGAGAAGCTCTTGTTTGATGTTTGCTTTCCAAAATGCGGGTAATGCATCAGGTGCAGGGATGGAATTACATGTCTTTGTCATTTTGAGGACATCGGGGGTGTAATTATTGTCCTGAGCCATCAAGACGGAGGGATCAAGATTACCCATCAAACGAAACATCTGCACAGCAACTTTTTTGGTGTAGCTATTGATTGCGGCATTTTCTTCAGGAGAAAATGTTTTTGTCGTCGCAGTCGTAGCTTGTGGTGCAGGGGCTGCTGGTGTAGCTGGTGTAGCTGGTGCATCCTGTGCGAGGATGGGCAAAGTTGCGAATGAGAGGGTGCCTAAGGTAATTGCCAGTAGGGAATTTATTTTTTTCATCGCTACTTATCTAATACTTTATCCCCTCTTGCGTCAAACAAATTGAGAGGGATTTCAATCACTGTCATCTCTTATATATTATAAAAAGATTAAGTGGGTATCTGATGCAGCACTGCGCTTTGCTTTGCGTTTGCTAACGCAACACGTCCCCCCAGCTATCATCCTCCCACGGGATGAGGGATGGGGGGGGCTTTTTAAGGTTTGTGTTTTATTCCCAGTTTTATTCCCTGTTTTATTCCCAAGAGTTGGCGGCTTGAGTGAGGCGTTTGATCGACTCATCGCGCCCCAGGAGGGCAAAGATATCTGACAGGTCAGGTCCCCCATGGACACCCGTGAGGGCGACGCGAGCAGGGAACATGACTGCCCCTACTTTTTTGAGACCACGCGCTTTGGCTGTGTCTTTGAGAGTATCGACGGCGAGATGTCCATCCCATGAGTCCATCTTGCTGAGTGCCTCGGCGAGAGCTGCCATGTGGGCACCTGCCCCGGGCTGGATTTTGGCGAGTGCCTCATCATCCATGCGGAGGGTAAAGAAGAAGCTAATTTTTTCAGGAACTTCGGCGAGCGTTTGCACTTTGCTTTGCACGGTGGCGATGGCTTCTTTGAGGATAGGTGAGTTCTCAGGGAGCCCATCCGCGATGCAAAAGGGGAGTGCTCGTGCAACAAAGTCATCAGCGGAGAGGGTGGCAATGTGTTGTTGATTGACCCAGGTACATTTGACTATGTCAAATTTGGCAGGGGCTCGATTGATGGCTTCCAGGGAAAAGCGATCAACAAGTTGAGCAGGGGTAAAAATCTCGGTATCATCCTTGGGTGACCAGCCGAGCAGAGCGAGGAAGTTCATGACGCCCTCGGCAAGGAAGCCCTCTTGTGGGTAGGTGCCTAGAGCTGCGCCAATGTCGCGTTTGGACATTTTAGACCCATCAGGGTTGAGGATGAGTGGGATATGCCCGTAGATGGGGGGGGTAACGCCCAATGCCTCAAAGAGCTGGATGTGCTTGGGGGTGTTCATGATATGATCCTCGCCACGGATGACGTGGGTCATTTTCATCTCAATATCATCGACGACATTCACAAAATGAAAGACGTACGAGCCGTCAGAGCGCTTGATTGCCATGTCGGGCGTGTTGGACGCATCGCGATAGTCAATGGTGATTGGTCCGCAGATGATGTCATCGTAGGTGACGGGTTTGCTGCGATCAAAGCGAAAGCGCCATGCCCCATCTTGTTCGTACACGCGACCAAGGTCTTGGAGCTTTTTGAAATAAGCATCGTAGATTTCGTCGCGTTGGCTTTGGAAATAGGGACCATAGTCGCCCCCTTTCATCGGACCCTCATCCCAGTCGAGCCCCAGCCATTCCATGCCGTCAAAGATGGCTTGTGTCGCTGCCTCTGTGTTGCGAGCGTGATCGGTATCTTCGATTCTCAAGATGAAGGTGCCCCCCATTTTACGGGCAAAGAGCCAGTTAAAAAGAGCGGTGCGAGCCCCACCAATGTGGAGGTATCCAGTGGGCGAGGGTGCGAAACGTGTACGAACCTTATTCATGGACAAAGAGGGTAGGCACAGGGTGACAGAGGTCAAGCCGATAGTGTGTTAATTAAACGACACGAGCACACTTGACCTAAATAAAAATCTTGAAAAGAGCTTGGTCTCAAACCTGTCACATTTTTTTGTGGTGGGCTGGAGGCAGGGAGAGGCGCGATTATAAAAAAACCATCCTCCCCCGATGAGTTTGGGGAAGGATGGTTTGATGAATATCTTGAGAGTTTTTTCTTTAGACGCGACGACGCATCATGAGTGCGATCAAGCTTAAGAGGCTCAGCGTCGCTGTCGTTGGCTCAGGGACGCTAAGTGTCGAGGTCATCGCGTTATTTGTCAAATACTTGAAGCCACTCTCACCTAATTCACCATCATAAACAGCAAAGTTGTCGAGTAGAATACCGCCAGCCGTGATAGGCGTACCTGCTTCATTATTATCACCTCCACCTTTAATCTCAGTAATCTTGGAAGAATCAGCTAAAGTTGTCGTAAATGTTGTCGTAAGGGAACCATTTACAAAAATTTGAAGTTTATCTCCCTTAAATGTGAACCCCACGTGATCCCATGCATT
>JAVXPO010000090.1:0-5523 GCA_036644695.1 Akkermansia sp.
CATCGTTAGCAAATGCCATAAGTGTTATAATTATTACACTTTTTTCTTTCGTTGGACATAAACTTTTTTCCTTTAGGAAATCGTCTTCTATTTCATGATCTCACGCAGAGGGGGGGAGTTTGCCTATGAGCCATATGAGGAAGCAGATGCCGAAGTAACAAAAGAGGATTACTCCTGTAGATATTTTTAGGAGGATTCCTGAGATGCTTCCAATGAAGGCGCCAAAGCCTGATTCTAAGGATTGGCGAATTTGTTGGCGAGAGATGATTAGTTCTGCTGTGACGGCTCCTACAAAGGGGCCGATTAGTAATCCCCAACCTGGCAGGATGATGACGCCTAGGATGAGTCCGATGAGGCTACCCCAGATGCCTGATTTTGTGCTTCCAAATTTGTGAGCCCCCCAAGCTGTCATGAGGTTGTCACCCAATGAGCCAATGAGGCAGAGTAGGGAGAGGATGATCCATGAGTACCATGCTAGGTCAAAGGTGGGGATAAAGTAATCTGCGATGATGATTCCTATAAACATGAACAGATGTCCCGGGATGAAGGGGATGACGCATCCTGCTAATCCTGCTCCTATTAGGGTTAGGACGAGTGCCCAGATGAGAATTTGATCATAGTGGATGAGGCAAAAATCAAGCATAAAAAAAGACTAACTCCTGAGAGGGAGTTAGTCTAATGAAAAAATCGAAATCCGAGTTATTCGGCTGCTTGTTCAGGAGCTTCTTCTTGTTGAGCAGGAGCTTTCTTGGCAGGGGCTTTTTTAGCTACAGTTTCCTTTTTAGGTGCGGCTTTTTTGGCAGGAGCTTTTTTTTCTACCTTTTCAGCTTTTTCCTTAATTGGTGATTCATCCTTTTTCGTCACAGAAGCCAATCTTACCGGAATGGCAGCAGTAGAGGACTGAGCAAGCTCTTTCTTGCGTTTGATGTAATCAGTACGGCGGCGGCGTTTGGCTGTTCTACGGTGTTGTTGACCCATAGTCGTTTTTATTTATTTTGTGTAATCGGGGATACCTTTGTTTGAAACAAAGCCCGTTTAGTTAAGTCGTTTTTGGTTGATTCATCAAGGATAAAATTCGAGATGGGGTGAGAATGTTGTATTTTTGGCGTGCGAGAGCGTGGGATGCGCTTATACTTGATTTGTTATTTGAATCTTTAATGGATGTGATGATGAATAGGATGAGAACTCGATTTGCCCCTAGTCCCAGTGGGCGATTGCACTTAGGGCATGTGTTTGCCGCTTGTGTTGCTCGTTCGATGGCTGATGTTTCTCATGGGGAGTGTTTATTACGTATGGAGGATATTGATTTGACTCGTTGTCGTTCTGAATATGTTCAGGGTATTTTAGAGGATATGGCATGGCTTGGGATTCGTTTTGATGGAGAGATTGTCTTTCAGTCTCAACGATTTGAGCGGTATCAGCAGGCTTTATCAATTCTTCAAGAGATGGGGGTTGTTTATCCTTGTTTTTGTACAAGGAGGCAAGTTGCCGCTGAGCTTGAGCGTGTGGGGCGTGCTCCTCAAGGGGAGCTGGTGGATGCTTATCCTGGGACGTGTCGTCGGATGAGTATTGATGAGAGGTTGGCTCGTATGGTTCGAGGGGATATGTATTCGTGGCGATTAGATTGTCGGGTGGCTGGAGAGATTGCTGGGGTGCTTAACTGGGTCGATTTACGGAGGGGATCTCAGGTGTGTCATCCTGAGAGGATTGGTGATGTTATTTTGTCACGCAAGGATTGCCCAGCAGGTTATCATTTGTGTGTGGTGATAGATGATGCAGAGCAGGGGGTTACTCTTGTGACGCGTGGTGAGGATTTATTTGAGGTAACTCACCTTCATCGTTTATTGCAGGAGTTGCTCCATTTGCCTGTGCCTGTATGGTATCATCACGATTTGATTCTCGATGATCATGGGGTTCGGTTGGCAAAGAGGAATGATAGTAAATCTCTTTTGTTAATGCGTCAGCAGGGGGTGTCACCTCAAGAGATTATGAATTATTTTTCATCAAAACTAAGCTTTCCTGTGTTGTAGTTATCTTATATTTGCCTGGTCTTTAGGCAGTGAATGGGTTTCTAGTGGGTGGCTGAGGGGGATCTATCTGATTTTTCTCCGTATTGTCTGATTATAACGGGAAATGGGGATTGACATCTGAATGGGAGTGGGCATAAAATCCGAGCAACACATCTAAGCATTCAAAAAATGAAGAGTTATCAGCCTATTGCAGCCTTGGCGGTTGTGTTCAGTACAGTCTTGGTTTCCTGTGAGACCGATCGGGTTAACGAACGTCCCTTGGGTATGCGTAGTCCCATTTCGTCTCCCACAATGGCACCTACTATGGGGCAAGAAGGGCAAGCTGGTGATAGTTCACTTTTGAATGATGTTCAGAATCCCTCGACGATGGGGAGTGATCTTTCTGGTAATGCACCATCTGCTCAGAATCCACAACAAGGTTCTGGTACGATTGCCAATATGCTTAATAATATTGATACGCCTCAACCTCCTGCTTCGGTGCCTCCCTCGGGACAAAGGGGTGCGACCTCTAATGGAGCGCAGCCTTTAGTGCCGATGCCACCAGCACCCCAAGCGGGGAATAATATTCCGACCGCATGGCCTATTCCTGGAGATCCTACTGTCGTTCGTAGTCCTTATGATTCGACGAAAAAAGTTCGTATCTTGCGTAAAGATGGTACTCGATATGCGTCAGGGACTGTTCTGCGAGATACCAATTTTAAGGATGAAGTCCGTAAATTCATCGTTCCTTGATTAGAGCCTTTCCTTTAGTGAATAAGGATTTTTTTTCACGTGTTGCTATTTTAGGACCTGGTCTTTTAGGTGGTTCGTTGGCGATGGCGTTGCGTCGCTATTTGCCTGATTTAGAGATTCATCTCTGGGGGCGAAGGATTGAGCCCTTGCAGATTGCCGAGCAATTCCAATTAGCTGATCTCTACACAACTGATTTGGCGCGAGCCGTTGATGGGTGTGATTTGATTGTTTTTGCCACGCCCGTAGGTGTCATGTTGCCGTTGGCGACAAAGATGCTTCCTTTTTTATCTGCCGACGTTTTGGTGACTGATGTTGGCTCAGTTAAGGCATTTGTCCATAATCAATTAGGTGCATTTTGTGCGGAGCATTCTCTTGCCTTTATCGGATCACATCCGATGGCGGGTTCAGAGAAACAAGGGATAGAGTATGCAGATGCTGATTTATTTGATAAGGCGACTGTTGTATTGACTGGCGGTGAGGATAGGTCGAGCTCTTTGATGGAGAAGCTGGCTCATTTTTGGAATGCTGTTGGTGGTCTTTGTTTGGAAATGTCACCAGAACAACATGATCGGACGGTAGCGACTATTTCTCACATGCCTCATGCGATGGCAGCGATTTGTTCGTTATCTGCTGGTGATTGTGGAGATACAGCCGTATCCAGGATGTTGTCGGCTGGGGGATTTCGTGATACGACTCGCATTGCTATGGGAGAGCCCTGCATGTGGGCAGAGATACTTTTAGAAAATAAGGATGAAGTGTTGTTTGCCTTAGAGCATTGTGCTCAACGGTTAGAGGAACTTAAAAAGATGCTCCAAGAGGGAGCTGGAGCTGGAGCTGACGGAAAAATAAAAACGAGAGCTGCCTTGCAAGGTTGGCTCTCAGATGCGCGACAAACTCGTGCTACGATTGTCTCAATGGAAAAAGAAGAGAGATTTTAATATGAATGTTGCATCATGGCATAAAGAATGGAATGGATGGGTGATCTCTGCTGATCCGTCTTTATTGAATCGTCAATGTATTTTAAAATTCCTAGTAGAGGATTCGTATTGGGGTAAGTCTCGTACGCAAGATCAAGTGAATCGTGCTCTCGACGGGTCTACATGGGTTTTTGGGCTTTATCGAGCAGAGGATGGTGAACAAGTCGGTTTTTGTCGTGTTGTGAGCGATTCCGTTACTGTGGGGTACTTGACGGATGTTTTTGTCTTGCCCAAATTACAGGGGCAGGGATTGGGTAAGTTCCTCATTTCCTCAATTATGGAGCATCCTGGAGTTGCTCAAGTGGGGCGCATGATTCTTTTAACCGAGACGCCAGAGTTTTATGAGCTTTTTGGGTTTACGGTGCATCGTCCTGTCGATCCGATGGAGTTGATGCAACGCAAACTTCCTGGGTTTTTATAAAATCAATAAGGATATTTTATCCAAGGCGGAGCGATTGATCATAAGCTGCTTGTACTGCTTGGAGTAGGGCGGTTCTCATCCCGCATTGATCGAGCTTGTTGAGGGCGGCTATCGTGGTGCCACCAGGGGAGGTGACATCGTCTCTCAATGACATGGGGTGTCTGCCACTTTGTAGGACGAGCTCTGCCGAGCCTTGCATGGTGCGCGTTGCCAGTTCCAAGGCGAGCGCGCGGGGTAGTCCAGCTGCGACGCCAGCATCACTAAGGGCATCGAGGATGACATACATGTAGGCAGGTCCACATCCAGAGATGGCAGAGACCGCATCAATTTTTGATTCGTCAATGCGTTGGATAAATCCTGATTGAGCCAAGAGTGATTCGACGAGTTGTGCGTCTTGATTTGTTGCGTTGTTGCCAAGGCAATAAACCGAGGTACCTTTACCGATGAGGGCAGGGGTATTGGGCATGACTCGGATGATGCGAGCACCGTCAAAGGCGACTCTCTCCAGTTTATCCAGAGAGATGCCGGCAGCAATTGATAGGAAAAGCGGAGAATCGTCTCCAATGGTGCCAATCATGGTGCGGAAGGGGGCAGAGATTTGATCAAGTAGGTCGAGGATGCCTTGTGGCTTGACCGCAAGGATGACCACATCGACTTTGTTTACTAATTCTTCAGGATTGCTAGCGATGCTGATCGTTGGATAATCCCGTACGAGAGGCTCTGTATGAGCCGCTGTGTGGTCGTAGATGACGACATCTGTAGGAGTGAGTGAATCTGAGCGTAATGCTCCGCGCAAGAGAGCAGAGCCCATTTTTCCCGTGCCGATAAGTCCAAGTTTCATGATGATCAATTTGAGTGATGATTAAAATTCTTTGTGCCTGAATATCCAAGCTGCGATTGTTGTTTGAAAGAGGAAGTAGGCGATACTAATCAGCCCAAGTTGCCAAATGATGTCGAGGGGGATTTGTTGTCCGTTGAGTGCAGAGTCAGTGACGGAGTACATGCCAAAGTTAGGGAAGATTACCGAGATTCCTTGCGTCATCCAGAGTTCCCAATTATCGATACCGAGACCCGCGTGTTGATTCATCCAGATGCTTTTTGCCTGAGTTTGGAATAATCCGATGAAATAGGCACAAAAGGCGAGAATAGAGCTAATGATTGTCCCCGAGGTGATGCATGAGAGTAAGAGGGTGAGTGAGGTGAGGACGGTGAACTCAAAAATCATGATGAGCAATCCTGCTTGTACATTCCACGTTGGACCTTGATTGAGAATGCGCTCAATGATCGGGCGCATCGTCTCAGCCGTGTAGCCATTATGTGCCATGATGGCACTTTGTTCAGCGATGATTGAGGAGGTACGCAT
>JAVXPO010000091.1:0-5347 GCA_036644695.1 Akkermansia sp.
GGTGCCTGTTAAGAGCAAGCCTCCATTGCCTTCTTTCACCAAAGGCTTCAGATTCGTATTTTCACCAATTGTTGAAGAAATCGTCAATGTTTTATCAAAGGCGGTCGTTATCGACAAGCCATTCGTCGCAGATCCAAGGAGAGTCCCGCCTGATATCAAATAATCAGCATTGCCATCAATCAGTAACATCCCTCCCGTCAAGGTTAGCTTTTTGTCACCCAACGCGAGGACTCTATTTTTTGTTGCCGCTGGAGTGCTCGTTGTTTCCAGGACTGATGTAATCTTTAGACCTCCCATAAGATTATCGCCAGTCATCGTGGTCGTTCCATCTGCCCCATACACGCCCGTTACTTTGCAATACGTATTTTGATCATTAATTAGAACATTGGGATCTAACTCTTGATAATTCGTAAATGCCGTTAAAAGCCCGTCTGTACCAACAATAACGTTACTCACGACACCCTTACCATCCGTAATGGTCATCTTGGTAAACATTTGCTCACTGGCAGATGTGCCTACGTAAATTTTATAAAGGTTTGTATCAGTCAAGGTAAAGTTCAAAGAGCTATCCTTCCAGCCTTCCCCTGTTACATGCAAGGTAATGCCTTGTGTGCCAGCAAGAACAAGCTTGCCACTCCCGATGATATCCGCCACGGTTTGATCCCAAAGAGTCGCCCCATTATTTGTCAAGGTCAGTATGGAAGAAGCACCAAGATCAAGCGTTACCCCATTATTTAATGTGGATACGCCGGAGGCACTCGTTTTGGTCAATCCAAAGGATTGATTCTTCAAAACAGATAGCTTCCCTGAGAAAGCACCCAATTGATCGCCCGTATAGTTGCTTGTCGTCCCGATGCGGAGATTCCCAGTCCCAGTCAAGGACTTAAACTTACTCAATTCCGTACCACTCATCAGGAGAGCGGCATCTGCCCCAATCGTCGCGGTCACATTGGACAATGCAGAGCCCGTGACAAGATCAAGCACCCCCTTATTAAGGGTCATCGTCCCCGTAAAATCAGATGCCGTATTCGTTAAGCTCAATACCTTGTCTGTGGCCGTCAAATCGAGAGACAAGGTACCTGCACCAGAAATCTTTTGAGCAATAGTACGATCGGTAGCACCAATTACTTTTAAGGTGCCACCAGTCAATAAGGTTGCTGTATTGCTGCCAGCAATGCCATTATCATCCAGTGCTAAGGTCGCCCCGGCAACTGTCGAGATCGTCCCATTAAATCCAGATTGATTCGTTTTAATCGTCAACATATGGGCTCCTGTCAGAGACAACTTGCCTGCACCTGAGAGAACAAGCGTACCCATATCGCTATCTGCACCCAATGCTAAATTCATGGTGTCGGTCGCCGCCGTCAGAGTAAGAGAGGTCGCCCCACCCAATTTAGCAAGACTATCGAGATTCAAGATCGAATTGCCCTTCACATTCCACGATCCAATATTAGATGAATTACCCTTGAGTGTGAGATTAGAGGCACCATCTACCTCTGCAAGAGTGAAATACTTAAATTGAGCATTCGTCTCTGTCGTATAATTGCTAAATACCAGTTTGCGGACTGCCCCAGTTACTCCACCACCTGAGCCATTTGCCCCAGAGATAACGCCATTGAAATTGGCAACGCCAACGCCATCAGCACCCTTTTGGGTAATTCCCGTCAGAGAAACGAGCGTGTTGCCAACAACAGCGCCATTCACACTTCCTGCATAAATGTAATATTTACTCCCATCAGCACCAGCTAAGAAGCTTGCACCCAATCCACCATTGAGACTACCATCCAATGTAATAGACACATTCCCCTGGACTGGTGTAGCAGAGTTCCACCCCATCTCATTGCCTCCCATAATGCCTCGAATCGCACCATTTTTACCAAATGTCCCCCCCTGCAAGAGCATATTAAAGTTGCCTCCAATACTATTCCCCCATGATCCAGAACCATAAATACTGGATTCAATCGTTCCCCCAGTGACCTTTAAATTGGCATCTTTAGTAATCCCCGTTCCACCAAATCCACCAAAGACGATAGCTTCATACTTCAAAGTCCCCCCAGAAATATTTAATGTCGCATTACCCTCAATCTTGCTATCTTGTCCAGCAATTAAGAAGGCTTCGCCTTCTTTACCAGTCTTACCATCTCCCAAAGTTCCCCCCTCAATATTGAGAGTCAAATCGCCAATTAAATGACTAAATCGCTTACCAACAGCATAAAAAGAACCTACTGTAGAATTGCCCTTGACTGTAATCGTACTATCCTTGCGCAAGATACCTAAATTATTTGCAGCACTTCCTCCATTGATAATCCCGAGCATCCCGCCTACTGTCGATCCATCAATAACGATATCAACGCCTCCTTTAACCTTATCCCCGGCGACAGAATATCCACCGATAACATCTCCCGTTACCGTACTATTAATGAGACTTAGAGACACTTTCCCATTAAGAATCCCATCACGTCCTCCATAAATGGATCCGCTAAATGTCGAATTAGTCGCAGTCAGCGAGACATTCCCCTTGATGCTTGTTTCTCCACCATATCCACCTGCATACACATTCTTTTTAAAGATAGAATCGGCAAACTCATGAGTAATGGAGCCTGTTTGAACCCCTGCTGTACCAAAAATAAACGAATCAATCAGTGAATTTTTTACAGAAAGAGAAGAATTCCCATAAATCGTTGCTTTATAATTTGAGCCAGCAACGAGCAATTGAGCGCCATCACTTACATACTCAGAGGTGCCTCCAATCAGATGAATGCCATCCAGAGACAGAGCTGTACTCCCGTAAATCTTGGTATTCTCAATGCCACCACCATAAATTTTACCCGTAATCTTGGTATTGGAGGTCATCGCAGCACCTTTTCCCGTCCGAGTCCCGACAAGAGAGATATTTGATAAAATATTCGTTTTGAGTGTCGTATCGGTTACACCTGTGCCATCACCCAAGTTAAATTTTGCTCCAAAAATACCTGCATTATTGACAACCTTTTCCTTTCCAAAATCAAGAATGGTCTCTCCAGTCTTTGCACCAATGACAATGTTGCCAGAGGCAGCAGTTTGAGCCTCCCATGATCCACCAAATATCCCTATATTATTAGCTGTTCCCGTCGTATTGCCCATAATGTTCAATCCCGCCGTCCCAGCAAATAAATTACGCGTGACTCCAGAAATATTGATCGCATGAGTGCCAATTCCCAGGAAATCCCCCGTACCCGTCAAAGTCAAATGAGTCGCACTATTCGCATCCTTAACGCCAAGCATGATCTTATTCGATCCAGAATTGATCACACTCGCAGCAGAAACCCCCTGCAAGATACCAAAATCAATCTTATCTGTTTTATTTAACCCAGATAGATCTAACGTTCCTCCTGCTAAAGAGAGGGTATCTTTCGTCATCGAGAACCCACCTTGCAAAATCAATTTCATCCCTGCGCCAAGAGTCCAAAGCCCCGTGCCTGTCTTTGTAAAATCGCCAATCACCGTTATTGTCGCATTGGCACCCTCACCAACAAACGTATAAGCGGTTACACTATTCGTTAATGTCATCTTTCCTGGCAATAGCGCACCAGCAACAGTAACCGTTTCAGCGGGAGTAGTAGCCAAATCTGCAAAATTCACAAGATCCCCTTGATAAAAAACATTATCGTCAATGCCAGCCCAATGCTTATCTGTCTTGAGATCCCATTTCGTATTATCTACCGTCCACACTAAATTGCCAGCACCACCAGCCACCGTTGCAACCAAATTATTGCCATCTTTGGCAATCGTCGCAGTCGTTGCTCGATAATCATTTGAGACTACGCTGTTCTTCAACAAAACATCGGTAAGAGTCCCTGTTGCCGTTCCCAGCGTAATCTTATCACCATTGATATACCCTACCAAAGACATCTCAAAGGTCAGATGAGATAAATCACCTGTTACATTGAGCGCATCCCCCGCACCAAAGACGAGTGTCCCCATGGTCGTCGTTGTCAAGCTCGTCACCGTTAGCGTCTGAGCCACATTTGTCCCCCCAAGATCGAAACGCCCCCCATTGACCATCGTCAATGAATCGAGAGATAAGGTTCCGTCTTTACTCGACAAAATAGAGGTATCTGCCCCAGTCGCAAGAGAAGATATCGTCAATTTACGGTTGCCATTTGAACTAAATGCCGCAGAAGATGACACCGTCAAATTGCCTCCAACCAAATCAATACCACCAGAGAAGTCACTCGTAGCTCCGTTTAGGACGAGGGTTCCCTTTCCTGTTTTAACAATCTTACCTGCACCTGTGAGATCGTGATTTAAGGTAATAGTATACCCTTTAGAGGCATCGTTCACATCTTGCGTATCAAAGGTAGTACCCGAGGCACTCAGTAAGGTAATCTTTTTTGTTTCATGATCTGTGTTCGTCGCCCAATCAGACAAAGCACCCATCGTCCCATGCCCTAAAACAAGCTTTGAGTCACCGTTTTTCAAAGCAGCGATACCTGACTCTCCGATATTGATGCGTCCTGTTGCGACTTCATTAGAGGCCGTCCCCGCCTCATCGGTTCCAAGAAATACAGATCCTTTGCTATTATTAGTTTGCCCTAAAAATGAAATGCCTTTTACATTTAAGGTACCTCCTGATACCTGAGTCGTCGAGGTACCAGTCCATGATGTATACATGATCGCTCCTAGCGCATTCACCTGTCCACCCAAAACATTAAATTTGGACGTTCCTGCCCAGTGATTAAGCAAAAAGCTGGCACCATTACTATATTCATTATTCGTCCCAGTTAAATCTAAAAGAGACCCTTCTTTAATATTAAAGACGCTATTCTTATTAAGCCCTTCGGAGAATCTCAACTGCCCAACAGTCATGTGCGATCCAGATTCTAAATTAGCTGTAGCACTCCCTATATATAAACCCTTCAAGGTCGTTGCCGACTTAAAATTGGTTATTCCTGCTTCTAATTGGAATATCCCTTGATAATTAATAGTACCTGTCAGATTAATCGTACCACCATCAGTCCTATGCAACATATTCCATGCTTCCAGGACAACTCCTTCTCCCGAAATCTTTGATGAAATCGTAGCATTGACTGAATCATAAGTCCTCAAATAAGTATTTCCACTTCCCAACAAAATATCATTGGCAAAGACATTTGAACCATCACTAATTCCGTTGCGAATGAGGAATGTCGTCCCGCCTTTCAAATGCAATTTGGCTGTTCCAATATTTGTCCCCTTGGCTGACATCGTATTATTCAGCGCAAAAACACCAGAGTTTATCACTAAATTGCCACGAAAAGCATCTCCTAAATTGATAATTGATACGCCAGCTCCAGTGCTTTCGCCACCATCATTCATCATATTGAGA
>JAVXPO010000092.1:0-5321 GCA_036644695.1 Akkermansia sp.
GGCGGGAACCTGATGCATCGCCTACGGCTAACGCAACACGTTCTCCTCCAGACCCATTTGATGTTGATCGGTGAGTTTAGTTCTGAAATCTGGGGCAGGGTTCCCACTTTCATCTTTTTTATAGCACATAAAAAATCCCTCGTGAGGATAAAGCTTACGAGGGATGATGATTAAAAGCTAGAGGACTTGATGAGTTATGCCTTTTTGAGGGTAAACTCCATGGTGGTGGATTGTCCTTTTTTCATCGTGATGTCTTTGGTCTGCCCCATACATTCGATTCTGAATTTCCCGGGACGTGTGGCTTGAAGGGTTGCTTTGAGTTTATTGGCATCCCATGAGTAAGAGACGATGAGTCCTCCTCTGGCTCGTAAGCCTTGAACGGAGCCTTGTTTCCAATCCGAGGCTAGAGCAGGCAAGAGGTTGATGATGCGTCGTCCGTCTTGTTCTGTTTGACTTTGGAGTAAGCACTGGGCGACGCCAGCGGTGAATCCAAAATTGCCATCTAATTGGAAGGGGGGATGCATGTCAAAGAGATTGGGATTAATTTTTTGAGCAATCATGGTATTCATGCTTTCGTAAGCTCTGTTGCCATCGCGTAGCGTGGCTAACAGGTTGATGGCCCATGCACGGCTCCAACCAGTATACGCACCACCGTTAGCAAGGCGTTTATCAACTGCTTTTTTGGTAGCTTCTACATAATCGGGGGAGTTGATGGTATCAAAAACATGTCCGGGGAAGACACCATAGCAATGGCTAAAGTGGCGGTGTCCCTTTTCTTTAATCTCACCATTATGCATCCATTCCATCAGAGCACCGTCGGCATCAATGCCAGGCATGGCAATTTGTGGGAGGGCGGCTTTAGCTTTGCTCAATAATTCATCAGATTTGTTTAACTCGGCACAGGTGTAGATGTAATTATTTAAGGCTTCATAAGCTAAAAGCTGGTCGTGTGACGTGCCATTGCTAACGTGAGCGCGCTTTTTATTGCCATCTGTGGCGAGGTAGTCAAATCCCGTTTCTGGTGAGCAGGCGGGGCCAGCGACGAGTTTGCCAGTTTTTGGGTCTACCGAAAACCAAGACAGGATGAATCGGACGTTTTCCCGTAAAAGAGGTAGAGCCTGATCTAAATATTTTTTATCTCCATTGTAACGATAGTGATCTACGACGTGCGATACTGCCCAACATCCATTCATGAGGCTTGCGGCATATTCTGGATCGAGTCCACCAAACCATGTTTGAAACCAGCAATCGACGTAATGCCCGAAACAGAATCCCTCATGACCAAGGGCTTTTGCAAATTTTTGTCCACCAGGGAGTAATCTTTTGGTAAAATCGGTGAATACTTGATGAAATTCGCCCAAGCCCGTGAGGTCGGTTGGCCAATAATTCATTTGGCAGTTGATGTTGAGGAAGAAGCTCCCCATCCACGCGGCATTCATGTCTGGATTCCAAACTCCTTGAAGACCGCTAGGCAAGCCTCCAGGTCGTGAGCAGGAAATCACGCAAAAGCGTCCGAATTGGAAGAGTTGCTCGACGAGGTCGGGATCTTTCTCTCCCTTTTTAATGAGATCAATACGTTGGTAGGTTGGGAGTTTGCGTAATTCTGGTGAGCTATCCCCTATATCAACCTGACACCGATCCATTCGCGATGTAAAATAGTTGCGCGTTTGGGTTGCGAGTTTATCCCAAGCTGCTGCCTCGGCTTTTGCTAGGAACTGGTCATTTCTTTCATCAAATTTGGGGGTGAGAGGTGTAGCAGGCGCATCGATGTTGTAATCAGTAACCGTAGAGGAGAGGATGAGGAGCTCCTGAGCCCCTTTTACTGCTATTTTACCATCTTTTGTTGTGAGCGAGCCACCTTTGGGGAGAAGGCGGACTTTCGTTTGAAATTTTGTACCGCCATTGGTTCCCTGACCATTGAGGACCAAACTATTATTGCCTGATACAGAGGATTTATCGGCGGGATGTTCCAGAGCTAAGTCCAGATTGATGCCGTCTTTTTCAGTCGTTTTTACGAGCATTGCGACACAATCTGATTGAGGGGTCACGATGACTTGTAGTGTCACTTTCCCTGTAGGGAATTCATAGACCGATTCAGTGATGCCCCCTTTCATATCCAATTGACGGTGGTAGGAGCTTAGCTTTTTATCCGCAGGAAAATTGAGTTTCAATAATCCGCCTTGTTGATAGCTCCCTCCAGCATAGCTGGCAGCAAAAATATCTTGGCGAAAAACTTGATCGGCCTCTGCGTATTTCCCTTGGAAGCACAATTCACGAGCTTTTTTGATTCCCTCAGCTGCCGTGGGTTTTGGGGGAATGGGTTGCTTGGAGAAAATGGATTCTTCATTGAGGACAATTGTTGTTTGAGGGACGGCATCAAAGACGAGAGCCCCTAAGCGTCCGTTCCCGACACCATAGCCTTGATCCCATATGGAAGCAGGCTTGTCAGAAGTGATAATTAAGGGGGATGGCTCGGAGTGTCCTGTTGTCACAATCATCGTGGACAAGAGGAGAAGTAATGTTTTTTTCACGCAAATAATTAAAACATAAATCTTTTAGCGGTTCTAATGAATTTGATTAAACGAGCCCGAGTATGTCCATTTCTTGTCGGATGAGCCCGTGCTGGCGGATGATGTCATAAGCGGATTGAGTCGTGTGGAGTAGAGTGTCAATTGTAGGGAGGGGAGGAGGGCTTGATCATGAGGTATCCCTGATGTGAGACTAGTGGATACACAAATGGTGAGTGAGGCGCCAGCGGCGAGGAGGGCTGCATATTTGGCGCAGGTGTTGGTAAAGACGGGGGCGCATCGAGGATGTGTAGACTATTGAGAGGCTGTGTCTTTGCCCAAGATTCACATTGGTGTAAGAGAGCAGGGAATTCTTCGGGACGGTAGGTCTCTAATAATTTCTGTAGAATGAGGCAAGATGTGGGGTTCATGATTGGATTTGTGGTGTAATTCATGAAAGAACGAGCGTTCAGGGGGATTTTACATTGCGCATCCCCCTAACGAATAGTATAATTATTTCGTTCCGTGAATATAATTTCCTTATTTCTTTTTATCATTTGCTCTTATTTGTTAGGTGCCATCCCATTTGGCTATCTAGCGGGGCGATTGCGCGGTATTGATTTGCGAGAGCATGGGTCGTGTAATATTGGAGCAACGAATGCAATTCGTGTTTTGGGGAAAAAGATTGGGCTCAGCGTGTTTTTTTGTGATGCGCTCAAGGGTTTTTTGCCTGTGTATCTCTGGATGATGTGGATTAACGGAGTAGATGCCGGGGGGGCAGAGGTGGATGTCTCATGGTTTAGTGTTATTGGTCTCGTGTGTGTCGCTTTTGCAACGATTTTGGGACATACTTATACTTGCTTCCTTCATTTTAAGGGGGGTAAGGGAGTTGCCTCGACGGGTGGAGTGCTTTTTGCCATTTCTCCGTTGATTTGTGGGATTGCCTTTGTCGTTTGGTTTATTTTATTATTTGTCACTCGTTATGTCTCTGTTGCTAGTATGGGGGGGGCGGTGGCGATGATTATTGCCGCGATGTATCGGTTTGACTTTTTTGCGATGGATGGATGGAGGATACGCCCAGAATGGGTGATTTTAGTTTTTTTAACGCTCATTGCGCTCTTGGTTATTTATAAACACAAGAGCAATATCGTTCGCCTTTTACATGGAGAAGAACCTCAAATTAAAATGTTTCAAAAGAAAAAATCATGAAAGACATCCGTAAAATCTCCATTATTGGTGCTGGTACTTGGGGGACGGCGTTGTCGATGATGGCGAGTGCCTCAGGCAAGGAGGTAGTCCTGTGGACTCCTGATGAAGAGCAATCTGCCGATTTGGCAAACACTCGCAGGAATAGGATGTTGAAGAATGCGACCGAGTTGTTAGCCGCCAACATTTATCCAACATCTGATCTGAGCCGTGCCTTAGATGCCGAGTTGATGCTCGTCGTCGTGCCGTCTGTAGCGATGCGTTCTGTTGCTGAATTGTTGAATAAGTCGGGCTTATCCGACTCAACGGTGCTTGTCTCTTGTACAAAGGGGATTGAGCAAAAGACCCATAAACGCATGACTCAAATCCTCGAGGAATGCCTCCCAAACCATAAGATTGGTGCACTCTCGGGTCCCAATCACGCAGAGGATGTTTGCATGGGCTTACCCTCAGCAACTCTCGTCGGATTTGATGAGCCAGAGTACGCCGACTGGGTGCAGCATGTCTTTAAGAATGATAAGAATAACTTTCGCGTGTACACCTCTAACGACGTGACCAGCATGGAGCTGGGCGGTACGATCAAAAACGTTTTTGCCATTGGCGCGGGCTTATGCACAGGGCTTAAGCTGGGTGATAATGCGCTGGCTGCTCTCGTGACTCGTGGACTCGCCGAGATGACCCGAATTGGTGTTGAATATGGAGGTAAGGCAGAGACCTTTATGGGGTTGTCTGGCGTAGGTGATTTGGTCGTGACGTGCTATTCTTCTCATTCGAGGAATCAACGTGTTGGCATAAGTCTTGCTCAAGGATATACCTTGGAACAAACTTTAGCCTCTGTGAAAACCGTTGCCGAGGGGGTGCCCAATACGCTCTCTACTTATGAAATGTCTCGCAAGGCTGGCGTTAGAACTCCTTTAATTGATGCCGTTTATGCAGTATTATATGAGGGGAAAGCTCCTCTTGAGGCACTCGTCGAATTGATGAGTCGTGACCCCCGTCCAGAAAATGATTAAAAATTGTCAACTTTTCTGTTGCTTTCAATCAGAAACATGTCATATATAAAGAACACCATGAAACGCGCCCTCTATACATTTCTTTTTTTGGGTATGATAGGATCAGCTGTCGCTGACATCCAGGCACCTCCGGCTGCCGAATACACGTCATCTCGTAAGCTGGGTAGAGCGCTCAGCAATATCTTTTATGCTGCTGAAGAGATCCCTACCCGGGTTGGTCATTGGACCAATTTGGAAGGTGATTATGCAGGTGGTTCCGTCGGCATTGTCGATGGTACCTCACGCATGTTGCAACGTATGGGTTATGGCTTTTACGAGCTTGTTACCTTCTGGGCACCCACCTACAAATGCACGTATCGCCCTCCTTATCAGGATTGGTGCGGTCAAAGCGGATTGAGAGAATACAACCCCAATGGCGGTTTCTCTGAATTCCCAGCAGAACTTGGATTCCAAAGCTACTATAGCTATACGAGAACAGAGAAAGACTAAGCTATTCGCTTAATTGACTATTAATTTTTAACTAAAAAAAGCCGTTCGTTAATCGCGAATGGCTTTTTTTATTTACGAGAAGTAAGCTATTCCTTCTCTCTTTGCT
>JAVXPO010000093.1:0-5129 GCA_036644695.1 Akkermansia sp.
AAAAACTGGTAAATTTACTTCTTTAATTTTGTCATACAATGCTTATGGTCAACGATCTATTTCTTTTTCAGGGTCGACTAACTAAATCTCAATCCTACCCTCATGATTATTGATTGCAGCAATTATCCTGTCTCTTCGAACGCGTGCGACTTCGATTCCTCGCGTCTTAAGCGAAAACCGCCGACGTATCGCAATATTTCCACCATCATTTTTTAACGTGATGCTAATCCACCACGTCCCATGATTGCACCAAAGATTCCTATTCTTGCCAACTCCCTTATCGCATACATTCCAGTAATCTGTTTCTGTGTTCATTTTAATAATCCCCTAAAATCTTCGATGGTTGCCGGAAGCTCGTCGCTCTCCAGTTCTGGTTGTTGTTGTTGTTGTTGTTGCTTCACTGCCGCCTTGAACGGCTTCCACTTGGTTTCTTTTTTCCATCGTTCCGCATTAGCAAGAACGTCTGCGAATGTCTCGAAAAACTTCTTCCTACCGTCTGGTCGCCAAAACTTGTTTCCCTTGCCTGACTTCTCGAAGTTTGAAGAATAGAAAGCCTTGAGCATTGCCATATCTGACGGCTTAATGCTCCCTTTGCAGCACAAATATGCTTCCATAGCTATCCCCTGCTCTCCACTGTTAAGCGCCGTTCTTTGCCATGCATGGTTGATTTCCATACAGGCTTCAAGGAACCTCGCAAATCCAGGGGGGGGCATGCTTGAAGCATTCGTGCCAACATACAACCGTTGTATATCTCCCTCCATATTATTAATATACTCTTCTCTTCTCTTCTCTGGTAACGGTTTTCCTAACGCTTCTTCCGTTACATTTGTAACGCTCATGTCGTTGCGTGCTGAACGGTGCTTTGAGACTCGTCTGTTCGTAACTGCCCTACTTTTAGAGGTCTGCCCGTTATGCCGATCAAAATTAGGTAACATCAGGCAACCATTCTTGCCAGTCAGCCAACCAACATTGCGAAGCGCAACGGAGAAACCATTACAAAAAGTGAGACGGTCGAGAAACGAATCTGTAACGCTCACATCGTTACCGTTCACAGAGTTTTGATCTGCCCAAATCCAAACACGGATGAGTTTGCCGACAACTGCATCCTGATCGATGTTGAGGACGCTTGCCAGTTTCACCACCTCCGGCTTATCTGGCGTGGTGTGTTCAATCTTTATCCAGTCGCCAGCCATCTCAGAGCCCCCCCTTCCTAACTTTCTCTATCTCTAACAATAGATTCTTCCTTGCTTTATTTTTCGTATTATTCTTTCTGTTTTTCCAACGTTCAGCTACCTTGTCGAAGTCTGTGAGCTTGTTGATACCATCTACTATGCAGTCGATAAAATCCAAAATATAATTTTTGAACCTGTCAATCATAAACACAGGTATCACTATGCCTATAAACACTATTATCACAATCAACTTCAAGAGTATGTTTAGACCTCCCTTGAGCCAGTCGGATTTTGTCATTTGTTCATCATTCATATGCGAATTCCTTTCTTCTTAAGCCAAGCTACAACAAGCAGGTAGCAATCTTTTGCTGAACTCTTTGCTATGATAGGTATAACATGCCTAGCAACAGGACATTGTGTATCTCTCACATGAATTTCATGATGCTTGCTACCATACCTGGGAGTATAAGTATAGACAACTCTAAGTTTATGTCTATTTGTAAGTTTATTTGTAAGTCCAATAATCTTTCGATGATACTTCATTTCTTCATTTGTCGGTTTGTATTTCATAAGCTCCCCCTTTCTTCTTCCTCTTCATAGAATTTCTTAAAACAAACAATAAGCTCCAGAGCCCTATGCAAAGCCCCCAGCTTCACGCGCTCTTCATTTGAAAAAGCTTCCATAATCTGACGAGCATAAGTCACCTTATGCTCTAACTCCCTAAAGAACTCCGTAGCCTCATCTATATCAATATCTAAATAATCTTCATTCATACCCTTAAAAATTAAACTCTTCGATGGTTACGTAAATACCCGGGAAATCGCCCCAACGCTTTTCCACTATACCTGAATAAATCTGCGAATCGTCACACATAAATCCGAGCTTCACCATAACATCGACAATCGTCTTTGCCATGTTGTCCCAGTCGGGCTTGGATGTATGAGCCTTAGCCCCCAAGGCTCTATTCTTCTTTGGCTCCGATTTCCTCCACGGGAACGTGAATTCCAGATGAAGCTTGATTGCTCCCTCCATTGGCTTTGCTGGCGCATGGGGACGCAGAAGCGTCATGTAATCGCTCACAACCGCTTTGAGCTCCGGCTTATCGGCAAGCTTCGTAAAGCCCCCGACTCGCACAATCTTCTTGGCTTGGTGAGTCGTCCGAGGCGGCACGATTGGAAGAAAAAACATCATCGAATCAGCCCCTTCTTTTTACATTCAGCCACCGCCCACTTATAGCAAGATTCGGCGGTTTTGAATCCTGTTTCGTAAATAACGAACTCACAAAGAGGATTCAAAACATAGAATGAATGGGGAATAAAACCAACCCAAGGCTTATACCCATAGGATGCATCAAAAGACCCAGAACGTAATATCTCATTCGCTAACCTAATCAGCTTCAGCTGATACCGTTCTTCCTTGGTTAATCTCACTTCACACCCCCTTCTTTCCCAGTAATCACAGGAATAATAACCTTCATCTTCGCAAGATAATCCTTCGCAAAACTAACCATCGCATCCCCCAGCTTATCCGTGTAGCCATCACGCTTCACCTCAATAACAAACGGCTCAAAACCGGGATTAAAACTCATAAACCACCACGAATCCAACCCAGTAACAACCATCGACCCATGCACCTGCGCCTTATACTCAGAAGGCAAAACACCCTCATACAAATAGCGAGCATGATTCTTCCCAAGCGGACACTTAATCTCCAACCCGGCAACAGGCACCCCATCACGATAAACCAACCCATCAGGAGAACACCCCAACACAGGACTATCATCATGAGTCACAAAACCAACCTGCCTCACATCAAACCCAGTACGCTCAACAAACAACTCCCGAGCAACCGGCTCCAACGCATTACCCCGATCAGTATGCAAATTCCCCTCAAAAACAACCTCATCAGGACGCACACACGAAGCACACAACTCATAAACATAATCCTCCGACTGCTTCGACAAAGCCCCCGTAGGCGTCAGAATCTTCTTCAAATTAGACGCAGTAATCCGACCAGCCCGAGCGCGAAACCACTCCTCAGACCTCTGCTCCATCTCCTTCCAAATCCTCATGACAAGCTCCCTCCATCCTTGGAATTTGCAACCTGCCACGCCTCATTCACAGCCCGTGCAAACACAGCCACCCGATCAACATTCTCCTCATACCTAAGACTCTCCCTCGCCTCCTTAATCTTGCGAAAAACAGCAACCACCCCCATCTTAAAATCTGCCCACTCCTCCACTGCCGACCTCGCCTGACGCACACAACACACCCCAGACAAACCAACAGACGACCCACCCCCCACAACACCAACACCAACACCAACACTGGCACCAACACTGGCACCAACACTGGCACCAGCCAGCTCATTCACCTGCATCGATGCCGGCTGAGTAGGAACCTCCGCGACTTCCGCGACTTGCGCGACTTCCGCCCTGGCAACTTGCGCCTCACGCCTTGCCTGTGCCGCCTCCTCCACCAGCCGAGCCTTCTCCTCATCTGCCTTCTTGAGCTCTGCGCGACGCTGAAGCTCAACCTTGACGACACTTGCATTCATCACCTCAAGACTCAGCTCATCAGGGACACTATGATCTCCATATTGAGCCTTAAAAAAAGCAATAACCTCGCGACTCTCCCTAATACTCCCATTACATAACGCAACAGCTCGAGCCAACCCCTTCTTAATACTATCAACAGACTTCTTCCCCTTAACCTCCGAATCAAAAACTCCGTTGAATCTCGACCTCAAAGAAAAATCACAATCAAGCGCACCAACGGCTTCCTCAACAAGCTCCTTCTTAATCTTCTCCTTACGCTCCTTAATAAGCTTCTCAAGCTCAAGCCGAGCTTGACGCACCTCATCGGCAGACTCATCAAGCGCGACAAAAAAAGCATTAAGACCCTCAGCATCTTCGAGAGCCTTCCTCTTTGCCTCCTTAACAACCTCCTCCGCAAACTTTAACCCCTTCACATCAAGCTCAGCTTGCCCAAAATCCTCATCAGACCGCAAATCGCGATTAACAAGCAATAGATTTTCGCGCACCGACTCGCGGAAAACATCGAGATTGGACGACAACACCTCGCCCTTCGCTTCAACAACAAGCACTAAATTTTCAAACGAATTCATAACATTAAAGCAAATTAGCAGTTTCAAACACCTGGCCATCATTCACACCCACACCCACAAGCTCCACCTCCACATCAGGCAACACACTCGGATCAACAACCGCCCCATCCCCCTTGGCAGACACACTACCCCCCCTCGGAGCCTCAAAACCAGAAACAAAATCACCATCCCCCTCATCATAAATACCCCCAAAACCAAACGCCACACGCCCACACTGAATAATCGCCTTATGACGCAACATCCGCCTCGGAGCAAGCTTCCACGGATCAGACCCACGCCTACACTCCTCCAAATACTCAGTAATAACCGTCGGATGACTCGTATCCTTACGATAAATCGTCACCGTACACGCCGTAAAATCATCACTCAACACAACCTCCATCCCATCAAACTGCGGATGACAATTAATAATACGCAACCACCCATCAACACTCACCATCGGCACAATACCCCCACCCTTCGCCGGGAACGCATAAATCTCCTTCGTAAAAGGATTAAGCTTATACTCATTGGCAACAATAGAGAAAGCCATCAACTCCTCATTAGACGCATCGCGAGCCAACGTCTTACGAATCGTCTCAAACAACTGCTTAGGCTCCACCGAATATCGATTCCCTAACGCCACCAACACACTATTTTTCACTTGCATAACACCTGTATTTTCAGTATTCATCTTCTTGTAATCCTTCTTGATTATATTTTTTCTTTATATTTTTTATTCAGGCTCCCCTCCGAAACAACGGACGGGAGCCTTTTTTTGTTAATTATTATTATTATTGAATCCTCACTTGGAGAAAAATTGAAAAGCGACCACCACCACACCCACCCAAA
>JAVXPO010000094.1:0-5037 GCA_036644695.1 Akkermansia sp.
TCTTATTTTTACTGATAGAAAATCATGAAAAGGTGGATTTCTGATTTTTCAGTCGGATAAATAATATTTACAACTTATTCTATTTAAGATTGTTATGTAAAAAAGTAGCGGTTTCTAAATCCGCTTCCAGCCCAAAAATGCAAGACCCGACAGATAATCTTTAGAGGAGCAAGATCAATCAATTTGAATCCAAACGAAAATCGCACGACTTTCGAAATTCAGCCTTGCAAAATGAGCTCCATTTGTTTTCCTCTCGGTTAAATCCCCTCCGATGAACTCAGCTCCAGCACACCATCTCTGCCCTCTTTTTTCAGAAGAACAAATTGACGTCATGTTGACAGACATGGCAAGAGCCATTGATCATCAACTGGGAGATCAGCCTTATATCCTCCTTGGATTATTAAATGGAGCTCGTCCCATGATGGATAAGCTCTGCCCCAAGCTTCGCTCAAGCCCCGAGGTACGCCTCATCAAAATATCCAGTTATGAGGGAACGACTAGCACGGGGAAAATCAAGTGGAGTGGAGAATGGGGCACTATCCCACAAGACACCCCCATCCTCATCGTGGATGACGTGCTAGATACAGGCAATACGCTCTTTGCCATAAAAGAGGAACTCGTCAAACGAGGCGCCAGCAAAATCCTAACGGCAGTTGCCGTAGATAAACCTGCTCGTCGCACACAAAAGCTTAATGCTGATTTTTTCGGATTTCGCATCGACGACCATTTTATCGTCGGATTTGGCATGGATTTTAACGGGGCATATCGAGAATTACCCTACATTGCCATCGTCGAATTTGATAAATCCGCAGATTAATCATACTTTGCTGCGGCGAGACGAGCCTTTCTCAACTCTTCTCTTATTCGGTGTGCCTCGCGTCCCCAATAACTATTTTTATCTAAATCTCTCGCGTCTTCCAGCGTTTCTATTGATTGGTCAAAGGCCTCTTCTGATGCCATGGTGACGGTGCCATCATAGGCTAATTGAGCTTTTTTAACGAACAAGGGATATTGATAATTTAGCAAGATAAACTGCCGTTGCTCAACTGTCAGATTCTTATCCATGAGGCATCCCTCAATTTTTTTTAAGAACCTCTCGACATCTGTCGAGCTAGGGCGCATCGGCATCGTGAGCATCATATGGCGTAACCGAGCATCAATATCTTGCCGTATTGCACATTTTTTTGCCTGTTGATAGGCAGAGGCATTACACTCTAATTGATCGAGCTCTCGCATCAGCTCAGGATAATCTGCCTGCCATGCCGCGAGAGGAACATTTTTTAATGCCGTTAAAATATTCGCCTCACGCGAATAAGCATCCCTCACATATTTCTTACTCTTAGTATCTAGCCCCTCCATAGCGACATCTCGCGCTAACTTCAACTTGCGTGCCTTTTTTAAGCGATTTGCCAAAGCTGGGGCATCGGTTTTTTGACGAATACCACCTAACAGTCGAGCATACACGCGTCCTCGCTCATCACAGAGAGCCATCGTCGGCACGACCGTCACCCCATGTTTAGACGCCAGCTCAACAGATTTCATCGCCAGCACATCCGTCATCCTGACACTCAAGGGCAAATCAACTCGGCACAGGATAAAATCATCATCCAAGCTCTTGGCAACTGTCGAGGATATCGATGACTCAACCTCTTTAATCCATCGTACACCAGCATCCCCCATGCGAGCAGAGGTATACAGCACAAGGACATCCTTTTTTTGAGAACGCGCCAAACTGACCGCCTCACGGAAGGGATAAGACTCCCAAGCTCCCCCCGATAGGGAGGAAAGGGTGAGAATCAGGGATAATGCCCCCAGATACAGAGCATTCATTGTCAAAATCGCCAGAGAGGCGGATTACATCGGGCTGATGGTAATCCTCTTATAGCGAGCATCGCCCTCTTCTGATGAGGTAGCGACACCGCCCATTTCTTTGAGCTCATTGTGAACTAAACGACGATGATACGCATTCAAGGGTTGCATGCGCATCGGCTTACCACTCTCCATTGCCTTCTGCGCCAGAGAACGAGCTTTTTCTAAAATTTTGCTTTCGCTACGTTCACGGTAATGATCGCAGTCGATTTTGACGCGTGGGGCATCAGGGAGAGTGCGTTGTACCATGCGGTTCACGAGATATTGGAGGTCATCCAGACGATCGCCATCCTCGCCTATTAGAAACTTGGCATCTGACGTTTCCATCGCCAAGCTCACGATACCATCTACCTCAGATACGATGATCTCTGCCTCAAATCCGAGAGATTCGAGTAGGGACTTTAATGCGGTCTCTGCCGTATTTTGTAATTCTTGCATAAAAACAGATTATTAAATATTAGTTCTCTTCAAGGGCGCCTTTTGTCTTTACGGCAGCCTTATCGATATTAGAGCCGAGAGCTTCAACATCCTTACCCATCCCTGAAAAAGTATTACAGGACACGATAGACAAGCTTGTCACGACGCTTAATAAAAGGATTCCAGGTTTCATCTCTTGCAGTTCATTAAAATCAGATCACCCATGCCATCGTGATCATTCACATAATCGGCTCAACAGGGAACACGTTATATTTGACATATTTCTCTCATTTTCCAAGCGCAAAATGTTACTTCGCCCCTTATCCGAGCAATCAGAGAAGAAATTCAACAAATTCCTGTGAGTTATATCACGAGACACTACCACTTTCTGCTTGAATCTACACCAGCCCCCCACCCAAAAATCTCCCCCAACCCCCATCTCGCTATAAAAAAAATAACTTCTTTTTATAGCACACAGGAGGTGAAATTGGTCTTATGTGAAATTTGAATGGGCAACTAAATGTTTATTAATGAATTCGTTGAATGAGCCAAGGTAGGAGGTCGCTAATGGCTACTCTTTCTTGTTTCATTGAGTCACGGTGGCGGATGGTGACTGTTCCTTTTAGGGTTGAGTCATTTTCTCCGAGTGCCTCAAAGTCAATGGTGATACAGAATGGGGTGCCCACTTCATCTTGACGGCGATAACGTCTTCCAACAGCTCCTGCTTCATCATAATAAACATGAATCCAGGGCTGGAGTGTTTTCTCAATTTCACGAGCGATGCGAACTTGTTCTTCGTTCTTTTTCAGTAGAGGAAAGATAGCTGCTTTAATTGGAGCTATTCTTGGATGGAAGCGCATGACGGTGCGAATATCCTTTTTGCCTTTTTCGTCCGTAAGCTCTTCTTCGTCAAAGGCTTCGCAAATGAGTGCGAGGATAGTACGATCGCAGCCTGAGGAGGGCTCGACAACGTGAGGAATCAATCGTTCGTGTGTTTCTTCATCGAAGTATTCAAGATTTTTACCCGATCCTTTTTGGTGACTGCCAATGTCGTAGTCGGTGCGGTAAGCAATGCCTTCTAATTCTTGGATACCAAAGGGGAATTCATATTCCAAATCGTATGTTTTTTGAGAATAAAAGGCGCGTTCGCCATCCGGCACATCGAGAATATGGATATGTGTGCGTGGGATGCCGATTTCTTCGAAGAAGCATAGTCGGCGTTCTAACCATTCTTCGGTGAGTCTTAATCCATCTTCTGGACGGCAAAAGTACTCAATCTCCATTTGTTCGAATTCTCGCGATCTAAAGGTAAAGTTACGAGGATTGATTTCGTTGCGGAAGGCTTTACCAATTTGTGCAATTCCAAAGGGGAGTTTGACTCGTGAGCTGTCGAGGATATTTTTATACTGACAAAAAATGGATTGAGCAGTTTCTGGGCGTAACCAACCAATGGCGTTGGGATCATTTTCATCAGACGTTGCCCCAATTTTTGTTTTGAACATGAGGTTAAACTCACGAGCTTCTGTCAAGAGCGAGCCATTGGCAGGGTTAAACGAGATTGAGTCTGTGATGGCTTCTGTATGTTCACCAATAAGCTCAATTTCTTTATGCGAGATATTTTTACCAGCTAGTTGAGCATAATATTGAGCAGCTGTTTTGCGTGCTTTGTCCGCATTTTTTTCGCTAGCGACGAGAACAGAATAATCTTTAGAGACGCTCCAGTCTGACTCTTTCTTAGTAGCACCTGTATAATGGTAGACGATGCCACTTTGTGCAGGAATTTGGTCGGCTCTGAAGCGTTCTTTGGTCAAGAGGCAGTCGCACATAGGGTCAGTGAAGCCCCCGACGTGTCCCGATGAGACAAGGACAGAGTTATGAGTGAGAATTGAGCCATCCATTCCTACAATGTCATCGCGTTCTTGGACGTTTTTGCGCCACCAATATTCTTTGACATTACGCTTGAGCTCAATGCCAATCGGACCGTAATCCCAACAGCCATTCAGACCTCCATAAAGTTCAGCGGATTGGAAAATGAAACCTCTGCGTTTGCAAAGGCTGACGATTTTTTCCATGCGGGCGGGATCTGTGTTGTTTCTGTCAGTCATAACTGGAATGTAGGACGTTCTGCCTCTATGATACGGAGAGGACGAGTAGATGAAAGTCTAAATCGCGTCTTTCCTATGATTAGTAGTCTGATGAGAGCAATTGAGAGATAAATCCCCGTTCAATAAGGGTTTGAAAGGCAATTTGGGTGTTGTTAGGGATGGGTTGCTCAATCGCAAATCCTTGTTTTGGGTATTCAATGATTCGTTGAAAGTCGCCAACAATGGCAGAGACGACAAGCTTGTAGGTGAGTATGTCTGTTAAATAGTTGTCAAAGGAGAATGAGGGAGAGCTGACGATGACTTGTGCCTCTGTCCATTGGGCACGTAGTGTCGCAAAGGTGCGGCGCTCCATATAGGGCTTTTGAAGTGCAAGTAAGCGGAGATTTTGAGGATAACCAAGGGAGGTGAGGATATTTCGTGAAAAAAGGATATTTTCTCCCGTATTGGTGGATTTATTCTCAATGAGAATGGCTTGATTGGGGACTCCGCAACTTTTGGCGATGTTAGCAAAAATATCCGCCTCACTTTGAGCCCATTTGTCAGTAAAACGCCCTGAGCCTCCAGAAAAAAGGATAATTGGAGCTAACTGTTTGTGGTAAAGCTCGGCTGCATATTCTGCAATACGAGGATCATTACTACCCAAGAC
>JAVXPO010000095.1:0-4992 GCA_036644695.1 Akkermansia sp.
AGCTGATGCCAACACTCCGCTTTGCTCCGTTAACGCAACACGTTCTCCCCCAGACTCCATCACGCCTCGATAAAAAATGTTATTTTAGTACACGCCCTATTTCTCTGTAGGCGGACATCATGATTGGTATCGAGGAGACTAAGACACAAATACTCAAGGAGATGGCTAGCAACGAGACATCACTTGAAATATCCTCCATAGTTAAAAATGCATTTCTAAATTTGAAAAACTGCCCCAAGACGATTTTTTGCGTTTCTAAGAAGAAATAAACGGCGATGGCAAATGAGAGCGCGACTAAGAAAAAATTCTCTGCGATGAAGGTAAAGACGAGCATGAGCGGATGTACACCAAAGCTCTTCATCAAGGTATAAACGTATTCATTTTGCCGAAATTCCATTGAGGCGATTGCCGTCAAGAGAATCCCCACAATACAGGCAATCCCGATAGAAAATCCCGCTCGGCATTGCATTTGATTCCCCGTGATAATCCCCAGTTCCTCCAGTTGATAATAGCCACTACGCACAATCACGCGATCATTTCCATCCATGCGAGCTACATTCTCAAGAGAGGTATGTACCTTTTTCACATTTTCATAGGTCATCTGTTTCACCGCGATTAACACGCGACTATTGAGCTTGTCCCGTGAGACATTTGATGCCCCCTCTGGTAAAAGAATCACCCCATTTTCATTAAATGAGGGGTCTCTATTTAGGATATGATTAGTGGGCAAGCGAAAAGCGGGCATGGTGTAAGAGAAATCATCAATACTAAAGGTGATCGGTGCCTCTTGTAGTTTACTCTTTTGGGGGAGTACGATTAAATACGGATGCTTATCGAGTGGCAACTCCTTGAGCCCATCCAAATGCTTGGCACTATATTCAAAAATAGAGAGATACTTGCCATCCACGAGAGCCATCCCGGGTACATCATTAAAGACAATCACATCCACATCACAGAGTTGGGGCATATTCTCACGCGCAATCGTCACAAATTTATCGCTACCATCCTGCTCCATATTGATAATCGAGATCAGATCACCCCCAATATTCTTAATCTGATCATTGATCATACGCACCGCCAAAATATAGTTGGCGAGGAAGGACAACGCACACAGCGATAGGAAAAAAACAACCAACATGCGTGATAAAACGCTCGCAGGTCGCTCTTTCCATCGATGAAATGTATCCTTAAAGAGATACAGGCTTGTCAAAATCAATGATTTCATGGGTCATATCAAAGAGGCGAGCATCGTGCGTACTCACGATACATATTTTTTGTGATGCCTCACTTAAGATTAAGCTTTTGATAATATGAGTATTCATATCATCGAGTCCAGAGGTAGGCTCATCGAGTAAGAGGATGTCAGAGTCCTTCATCAAGGTGCGTGCCAGAGCTGCGCGTTGCGCCTGCCCACCTGATAGATTATTTGCTTTTTTATGTCGCAAATCATTTAAGCCTAGCTCACTTATCAATTTATCGGCTCTCGGTCTCCATTCAGAGCGAGATAACATCGCCATCTCGGCACATAATTGCAGATTGCGCTCGACTGTTGCCAATGGCAATAAATTGATCCCCTGAAACATGTAGCTAACACATTTGCGACGAAAGCGTTGACTCGTCACTGGCACTCCTGAGGGGGTCATAATCTCACCCGATCGTATCTTGAGATAGCCAGCAAGTATCTTGAGCAAGGTCGTCTTGCCACAGCCTGAATACCCCTTGAGGATACTTATCCCGGGGGTGAATTCATAATTGTAATGGGCAAAAATTTCTTGTCCCTTATGATACCCAAAAGTCACATCACGACAGACCAGATTCATTTCTTCCTGACGATGATTTGCGTTTCTCCCACGAGCACGACTTCGTGCCCTGGCATGATGCGATCGAGTAGCTCTTGCCACGTTGATGTCCCTTTCGCCTCGGGTCTTGCCCCAAGGCTCAATTTACTCATCAGTTGCACGGGGAACGGTGGACGATAATACAATTTAGCAACCAAATTCGATCCAATCAGACTAAAGGCCTTTTCATGGTTTTTTGCCTCTATTTTGAAAAAGAAAGCGAGAGACTCCCCTTGTCCGCTCTGGCTTTTCTCCGTGCGTTTATGAGAGAAGGTGCCACGCATCAGCTCACCATTCCCCAGCCTCATCTCCAAAACAAAATCTTGAGGCTCAATCCTCACAATCTCTGGATCAGAAATGATGATGGATAGATAAAATTCTGAATCATCACACGCCACTGCCAATTCTTTGCCACTCTCTAAAAATTGGGTCGCCTGATCTGGATTCTCCGGTAGGGTAAATTGATACTGCAATCGTCCATCAAAGGGCATGGTAAAAATATTCGCTTTTTCCTTCTTCTCAAATTCTGCGCGTTTCTTTTTCTCTAAAATCTTGATCTCACGCTCCGCAAGATCGATCTTGTCATCAATCCCTTTGAGGACATCGCGATCCATCACTTTCTTATCCGATTGCTTGCTAATATAATTGCGCTCGGATGGCGTGAGCTTCATCAAAAATTGCAATTCGCGCTTTTCTCGGCGCATTTTGAGGATATCATCTTTTTTGGCAACGCGATCCTTTAAGAGGGCTACCTCCATATCCTCTTTTTCGATCTGCATCTCTTTTTCGTTGACCTTGCCAAAGACTGTTCCTGATAAAACTCGCTCACGAGGATCAATCAAATGCGATACCTCTCCCTGCGAGGTCGTCAAAAAGATTCGTATCTGCTTGGGCGTTATCTTTGTCTTATACTGACCAACATAGCACAGTTGCTTGCTCGCAGAATTTGCAAGATGCACACTCTCGGGCAATTGTTCTACTAGACTCTTACCTTGTCCGGTATTCTTCGACGCGAGAGCCGATGACTTAGAGGTCTCACTCTCAGCCCACGCTTGGATACTCAAGCCACCCAACACACTACCCCATAAAATACAACAAACGCAGACTCTGACGATACTGCGTTTGCGTGTATAGGGAGAGATGGAAAGATATTTCATTCCATAACCCATCCCAACTTAGTTTCACATATTCTCACTACGTCCTCTTTCGACATCACCCGTTCCATTATCCCATGTTCCGCCATGTCTGACACCACCGAGCTCTAATCTATCAGCACTCAGTTTATACGTCATTGTCCCTCCTTGCCATGATTGATTTTTCTCATTTTCCTTGAATTTTATTTTTGCAGAAAAAGTAAAGTTAGTATACCATTCCAAGTAGATGGGACCGCCGTAAAGAAAATATTCTTCACCTGTTGTAAAATTGAGAGTGATACTAAACGGATCCGGTCTATAATAAAATGGGATTCCTGTTCCTTTGGCAGACCCACTAGTTCCAGGGAATGCGTTCTTAGCATTATAGTTGATCGTTCCGATATCAGGCCCTGTCACAGTTAGTATAATGGCGCCTAGATAAGGATTGTCAGTAGGTGCACTCATATTCATCGTAAGAACCGTCCCTATGGGCAGATAATTACTCTGACTTCCGCCACCACCACCACAAGAGAAAAGACAAATACCTGACCCTACTGAAGTTAATAAAATTGGTAAAGAAAATTTAGATTTATGAAACATAATGAAAAAACTGGTGATAGATCTGATGATTAATTAGTTATTACCGTCGCTTAAATCATGACTCATTTCACAATTTTTAGCAGTATAGATGACCTCTCGAAGTACAGAGACTCCGGCGGCGGGGGTTAGATAAATATTTCGGAACCCTCTCCACACCAATTTCCCTATGCTTCCAAACCTTTTCCCTGATTGATTCCCACTATCTATTTTCCCCTGAGTCATATTGACAGCAATTCCTTGATTTACCTTATCACAGAATGACAAATCAAGCTTAAATGAATTTGATCCTTCTAAATGATACTCAAATAGTGCGCGAGGATCAACAGCCCAATCAGATACGACTCGACCTATATAAGCATTAGTGACGATAAATACGATTTGTGCTAAAAACCGATTTCTTGAATCGTTTTCAATATTTATAGAAAGTCCAGTATCCGCAAACATTCCCTCTGCGCTATTAGCAATGATTGTAAGCTTCGAGCCAGGACTCAACCAATAGGGCAAGCCTGAGGGATTAGAGCCATTTCCCCCACATCCCAAAAGGGAAAAAATTGAGAGAGAAAAGAGACCGATGCAAGAAATTGCTCGATAAGAACGAGATAAATTCATGAGAACAAAAAAGTAAATTTATTATTATTGATTAACGCGATACAGAGCAGTTCCATTACCGCCTTTATTATAGCTAGAATCTGGTTCATCCTCCACTGCCGGAAATACAGTTGTTACACATTTCATCGTTCCTGAAACCTCTTGAGTTTTACTATCTATTTTATCCATTGTTACATTCGCCTGATAACGATAGCTAACTGATGGGGCGAGAGGAGGTATATAATGACCAGCTAGAGAATACGTAAAACTATTTGCTCCTGTTCTAAGATAAACACATGTTTGTCCTTTTACCATCTCCTTATTCCCTGCCACAGTAGAGGCTATCCATCGCCCCTCATGCCTACTAGTAGGTTCGACACGCACCAACCCAGCCACATCATTATCTGCACCAGGCTCCCCTGACGAATTAATCTGCGAGTTAAATAAAAAAGTATATCCAACAGGACTCTCTGGAGCCAATCCCTTATCGCCGACGCCATTACCACCGCAGGCGGCAAATAATAAAATAGCACTCCCGCAACAAGTTAGGGGGATAACTTTTCGGATCGAATAAGGAAGAGAAATCATGGTCAAATAATGGATTTATTGAAAGCTACTTTTTTCTTCATCCTTCGTCAATACAAAAACTCATATTCTTTCATTATTTGCTCAAAAGATGGATAAGTTTCTCCAACAAATTCACCGCCCCAACATCAAATAAGCCGTTTTCACCGCCCCTCTATTTCTCCAACACACTCACCGCCCCACATCACATACAGGTCTGGAGGAGAACGTGTTGCGTTAGCCGAAGGCGATGCATCAGGTTCCCGCCT
>JAVXPO010000096.1:0-4707 GCA_036644695.1 Akkermansia sp.
CCGACTTTGGCTCCTTTGATATTCATGACTCCGAGAGGTGACCCCATTGGGCAGAGTCTTGCCTCGTTGGTTTTATCTCCGTAGTCTTGGACGACTTGAGCGCGAACTTCACCTAGGGAACCGCGACCAAATAGGTTGGTGCCGACGATGCCCATGAGGCGAGCGCCGAGACCGACGGTGCCGTAGGTGGCTTCCATATCGCTGACTTTCATCGATGCATCTCCCATGCCTGTTTCTGTATAGTCATCCATGCTGGAGCGGTAGATGCTGGTATTAAACAGAGGTTGGAGGATGCTGGTTTGTTTTTCGTTGAGCGCGATGTCGTAGGTGGCTTCATAGAAGGCGCCGTAAGTGGCGCCTGTCGTGGTGCCGTGTGCTTTGTAAGCGGTGTTGCCAATGGCGACGTTGCGGTTAAGGTTGGCATCGTTCCATCCGCCCGTGACAATGAGGGTATGAGCCCATTTTTTGAGTTGGACGCGAGCGAAGATGTTGGCGTAGTACGCATCATTGTCGCCCTCTGCCTGGTCAAAGGATTGGGTTTTGAGCTTGTTGTAGTTGGCGGTGAAGGCAGCTCCGATGGTGAGTTTGTCGTTCAAATCGACATCAAAGCCCAAGGTGCCACCCCATGTATCGAGGGTGTAGCCTGCCTGGTCTCCTTTTTGGTCGATGCTGTTATAGCCGCCGTTGCCTTGGATCCATGCGTTAAAGTAGGGCATGTCTTCATTGACGACACTTTGTTTGACTCCCATTTGTGTGGTGCGGTTACGAATCCATTTGACTTGTTGTCTGAGGTCGTCTCGTTGAGAGGCGAGCAGACTCGTGACCGAACTACCTGCATAAGAGGCGAGAGCTTGGGTTGCCTGAGTGTCAGTCAATGTTGTGCCAACGGCACCACTGCCCGCATCGCGGATGGCGTTGATAATGCTGGTGAGGGTGCCATTTACGTCAGGATTATCAAAACGAGCTTGCCATAATCCATTGGCGGCAACAGTCGTATTGGCAGAGTTGGCGTAGTTGAGGAAGCCATTTTTACCTGAGCTTGATACTTTGATTTGGAGGATGCCATCGACATTAGTTGTAATACTGTCGATTTTATAACCAAGGTTTTTGAGTGCGCCCAAGAGATTGGCTTCGTAATCATCTGCTTTGATGTTTGTCCCTGCCATCAGATCGATGGTGTATTCTAATTCTGTCCAGTTTCCCGTTGTCCCCGCATTAAAGGTAAAGGCTCCGTCTCCTGTTTTGGTAATGGCTCCAGCATTAAATAAAGGCGTGTTAGCATTAGCCGCAGTGATGCCGCCGAGTGTGATACTACCACCTCCCGTGAGAGTGCTGTTGGTGGAGGTGAGAATGGCTGAGTGTTGATAAACACCTTCTGCGTATTTATCTCTACCGAGGATGACTTGGGCTCCTTTCGCTATATTTATGTCACTAACTGTCGTGTTATTGGCAATTTGCAGTGTCCCCTCAAGGACCTGGATATCTTTATAGGTGATCGGTTGCCCCTGGTTGCCTGTATTTTGCAGGATAGTGGTGCCTGTCCCCTGTTGAGTAATGCTCATGTCTGCATTGCCGAGGGTATCGAGCGTTTGAGCGCCTGTCCCCGTATGGCTGATTGAGCCATTGCCCAAGAGGGTTCCCGAGAAGGTTCCCGTGGAATTGCCAAGAGTGAGCGTTTGGTCAATCGTGATGGTCCCGTTCCCTGCGATGGCTGCGAGTGTTTTATTTTGATCAAAATGAATGCTGGCTGATTGACCAAGTTTGAGGGTGAGCTCATTGTCTAAGCTGCCTGTTAGACCGAGAGCAATAGTACCCGTATTGATGGCGAGGGTACCTGAGCCTATGATGTCAGCAGTGAGATTAGCAAGACTGTTTAAGGTAAGATTTGAGCCTTGACCTAGCGTGATCGTGGCGTTGTCTTGAGTAGTGATGAGGGTGCCCCCTGATGTGAGGGTAGAGCCAGCACCTAATGTCAACGATCCCGTTTGGCTGAGGGTTAAATCACCCTGGATCGCATTGGTTTTGCCATTTAAGGTGAGGTTTCCGTCGTTGATGGTGAGTGATGCCCCCGAGACGTTGCCGCCAATGGTGAGTTTGTAGGTGTCATCACCGCCAAATTTGACGATATGTGCATTACCAGAGATGCCACCATTGTAGATGTGCTGGTGATTGGCAACCTTATCCGTACTCATCAAGGTGAGGGTTGTCCCTGCTGCCGTGTTTATCATGGCTGTGTTACTGGCACCTTCAAGGTTGTTTAGCGTGATGTTGCCAGCAGTGGTATCTAATGTGATTGTATTGTCATTATAGACGCCAATTGCTTTTTGAACGCTAGCAAAGTTTGTGCTATTAACCGTAAGTCCATGGCTGTTTTGGGAGACGATAATCCAACCATGAGTGGGATTAGGTTGTCCAGGGATGTTTTGATCAATGGCATCGACTTTGATGGAGCCTCCTTCTGTGCCGTTGAGGGTAAAGAACTCATTAAAGGCATTATACGGTGAATCAAATGCGATAGATGACCCCGTCCCCAAGGTGAGCGTACCATTGGTTAGATGGATTAATTGGTTCTTCCCAATGTTATTCATCAATGTGCTTGATGAATGATCAGTCAGGCTCAAGGTCAGAACGGTATTATCTGCGATGATGACTTGATTTGTCCCTGGTGTCGTAAAGGTGAAAATAGCACCTGTACCAGTTGTTGTCGTGCCAATCATGTCTGATGAGATGCCCAAGAAGAGTTTCCCCTCAGCATTTGGCTTAAGTGATATATTGCCGTCGCCGATGTCTGTTAACTTGGTGACTTGATCCGCGCCAGTGGTAATGCTCGTCCCTTGGAATGAGGTGATTTTGTTGCCAGCCAAGCCCCCTAAACTGATTGTTTGAGCGATGGCGCCTGCAACAGTTTGGTCAATGGAGATTGTCCCCGCATAGTGACTAGCGTTGGAGAGTCCCCCTTGATTGATAACAATTTTGCCTCCAGCGCCTAAGATATTGTTATTTAGGTTGAGTATGCCACCTCCCTTGAGATTGATGGTGCCAGAGAAGGGGTGTTCAACATCTGTTGTAGAAAGGGAGACATCACCCTTGTTCATGATATTGAGTGTCCCTGAGCCCGTGAGGAGTCCCATACTGGAGGTTGTCGTTTTGTCGATATTTAGATTGGTGCCAGTGCCAATGCTAATAGCTCCAGTCCATGTGCCTGTTGTCGTGCCATGAGTGGCATCACCAATTTGGACAGTACCTGCTGTGATGTCGAGCTTGATAGAGCTTGCATCCCCCGTTAAAAGCAAGGTTCCAGCGCCTTCCTTTTTCAGGGTTTCATTATTCCCTTGACGATCCATTTTTGAGGAAACGGACAAGTCGAACTCTTGTGCTCCGTTAGCTATATTGAAGACAATGGGGTTATCACCACGGGTAAATGTCATTCTCGGACCACTGATGGTAGATCCACTCGCTGCGGCAGTGACGGTGAACTTAAAAGCGGCTCCCCTCGTGTCATCTCCTCCTTCAAGTCTCCATTGTGCCGAATTGGCATTGCTTCCGATGATATGTCCAGCTTGGTCTTGAAAGGTAACTCCTGATCCACCAAAATAATTTTCACCGATATTATCAGCCAGATTGAGTGTACCTCCAGCAATGATGACGGAGCCACTTCTAACAGCTGCTGTTGAGCTATTTATTCTTCCATGGATGGTGAGTTTGGCATTAGCTCCAATAGTGTAATTAACGCTGCCAGAAGCATCTACAATATTGGTGATGAGCTCACCCCCCATGACTTTGAGTGTGCCGCTCGTCATGGCAGTACCTAGAGTGAGGGTGCCCGTATCGATTTTAGAGACGGATAATCCAGAGAAATTCGTCGTAGCTAGGGTATAACTGCCAGAATCAGCGACGCCTAATGTGACGATTTTGCCAGCTGAGGCAGTGATGGTGTTGGCACCAATAGCATTGTTGGCACCAATATAGACAGTACCGCCGTCAAAGAGGATGCCCCCCGTGCCTGCTGCGCCAGCGCTACCGAGGACAAGATTACCTGATGTGAGAGTGATAGCTCCCGAATAGCCTGCATTGTTCGTGTTAAATGTGACGGTTTTATTGGTTTCTTCTCCACCAATATTGATGTGCATTGCCCCTGAGCCTGCGATGCTACCCGAGCCAGAGAATACGTAATCGTTGCCTGTAATATCAATTGTGCCTGGGGTGACTTGCCCCGCGATACTGATAGCTTTTGTCCCAGTTGAACCAAAGGTGACATTGTCCCCCATATAGAATTTGTTGTCACCTTCAGTGCCACCAGCCCAGGGAGCAGATCCCTTGGTTTCCCAAACATTGGAGCTAGCCGTACCTCCCCAAGTTAGATTTCCGATTGATCCCGAGTTGGTGACAGTAATGATGATCGTTTTCTTGTCAGCTGAGAAGGATGTCGTTGCTGTTGCTCCACGATTGAGCATGTTGAGAGTAAGTGTAGCCTCATCGACTAATCCTGTTGTGGAAGTCAAAAAGTTATAGGCTTGATTGGCAGCACCAATCAAATTGACATCCAATGTTAAAGCTCCCGTGAGAGCAGTTGTGCCAGTATAATTAATGGTGTCAAGAGTTGTGCCGACGTCAATACCTAAGGAGCCACCTAAGGTTAATGCGGTATTGATTGTAAGTGCCTGCGCACTACCTGTGCGCCGGGGGGGGGGGGGGGGGGGCGGTGCG
>JAVXPO010000096.1:4717-4991 GCA_036644695.1 Akkermansia sp.
CCTGCGCACTACCTGTCCCCCCCATATTGAGAGAGCCCCCCGTTAAGTTTAACGATTTAAGAGTGTAGGCACCATTCGTCAGTGTGGATTTAAGAGTGGCTTTCCCATTCACGACGAGAGAATTAGTCGCTCCAAGTGCCCCAGCATGACCCAGGATGAGTATGCCATTTTTTAAGGTAGTGGACCCCGTGTAGGTATTAGCGCCAGAGAGAGTCAACGACCCTACTCCATCCTTGACGATACCCATCGTACCACCCCCCGTAGCTTCACCAAT
>JAVXPO010000097.1:0-4960 GCA_036644695.1 Akkermansia sp.
TAGATATACATATATCAGAGCTTTTAAAAAACACTCATATTTTTATTTTATTTTCAAATATTATAATTTACATGCTTTTTTTGCTTCCATTAAAAAATATAGCAAGAAATTTTATTTTGTGGTGCCTATCTTTTTCTCTATTGGCTTCAGTGATTATCCCGATAATTGTAATCAATTTTAATTTCAATTAAAAACTATCTATGATACTACTCTTTGATGATAGATGGAAAAACAAAGAAAATGGGGGCACGATACGAAGCTTGAAACATGAATCACCTAGCCTCAGCTCAAGAAGTACCGCAGAGACAAAAATAATCAACTACCGGCATTATAATCCGATGGACGGGAAATGGAGTGGAAGATATCCCTTGGGAGAGAATGGAGTAATAGATAATTTTGATGATTATGAAAATATTGATTTTACTCAAATAACGAATCTGTATGCGTTTGGTTCTAATGATCCAATTAATGGATATGATGTTATCGCAGAGTCGTGGGTGGGTATATTACGTTTTTTCTGGAATTTGCTTCGTGACTCTTTACTGAATTTACAGAAAGGACTTTACACCCCCGAACTATTTTTCGATCTAAATTTATACCAACAAAAAGTGAAGTGGGAATCTGCGCCGTCTTCATTGCCGTCTTATTTCGCAAACAAACTCACCGCCCCTTTTTTTTCTCAATTTACCCTGCAATGAGCCCGCCTCTTGGGGTCAGGAGGGAACCTGATGCAACACTCCGCGTTGCTCCGTTAACGCAACACGTTCTCCCTCAGACCCAAGTCCACCATAAGAAAAATAACGGTTTTTTATATCACAGGTGAAAGTGGTATAAAAACAAAACTACGGCAAAGCTTTTATCAGCGAATCTGACGCAGAGTCTAGGACTGGTATGGGGATAATCTCGTTTTCGCCTGTTCTTGGTGTAAGAATCATGCTAGTGATGACTCTATCATGATTGATATGCTTGTCCGCTTATATGATTTGCCTGATGTCTCTGGGGTATGCAGAGATTTGGAGGGTAGGGGGGTGCTGATTCGTAAGCCTGGTGCTTATGAACGCCATCTTGTGCTCAATTGGGTTGAGGAAACCTTTAGTCCCAAGTGGGTGAGCGAAACGAAAGCTGCTTTTGCTCGTCAGCCAATCACCTGTTTCATCGCAACCCTAAATCACCAAGTGATTGGCTTTGCCTGTTATGATGTGACGTCTCGCGGATTTTTAGGACCGATGGGGGTAGATCCCAAATTGAGAATGGGAGGAGTGGGTAAAGCCCTGCTCGTCTCTGCTCTCAAGAGCTTACATGAGCTTGGTTATGCCTATGGAATCGTGGGTGGAGTCGGACCAGAAGATTTTTATAAAAAATGCGTTGGCGCCATGCCTATTGAGGGGAGTTCTCCTGGAATCTATCGAGATATTTTGCCAGAAAAGGCATAAATGGGTTGAGTTGAGGGAGTATTTTTTATTCTTCCTCATACAGCCATTGTGTAGACTTGAGTCCTGTCTTCATTTACTCTTTAATCAAAGAACTATGAGTCAGATTTCAGAAAAAATTTCTTCATTGATGAAAGAATCGATGAAGGCAAAGGATACCCTCACGCTTAATACAGTCCGTGCGCTCAAGGCAGCAATGACCAATGCCTCAATTGAGAAAGGTAGTTTATCGACGCTTCTTGATGAGCCAGAAGAGCTTGCCGTCATTCGCAAACAAATCAAGCAGAGAGAGGATTCTGCCGAACAGTTTCGCAAGGCTGGTCGTGAGGACCTCCTCGTCAAAGAAGAGGCTGAGATGAAGGTGCTCGCTCAATTTTTGCCTGCTCCCCTCAGTAATGAAGAAGCCATCACTATCCTAGATGCTGTCATCGCTGAAATAGGTGCTACGAGCAAAAAAGACATGGGCAAGGTCATGAAAATGATGCAAGAACGAACGGAAGGGCGCGTGAACGGCAAATGGCTCGCAGGCATGGTTAGCTCTCGTCTCTCTTAATATTCACTTTTTTTGAGGAGAACTACGATGTCTTTTATCTCTGCCATGATTGTCGCTGCTGGCTCGTCACGACGTGCTGGATTTGATAAATTGATGGCAGAGATAGACGGTATTTGTGTCTTGCGACGAAGTTTGAATGTTTTTTTACAATGTTCACTTATTCGTGAGATTATTGTTGTTTGTCCTGAGTCTCGATTCCAAGAGGCAATTCCCGACCTCGCACAGTTACAAATTCCTGTGATACGCGTAGATGGGGGTACAGAAAGGCATTTTTCCGTATGGAATGGGTTAAAAGCCTTGTCCAAGGAATCAAGCCTTGTCGCTATCCATGATGGAGCTCGACCTTTGTTGTCTCAATATCAGTTAATCCGTTGCTTGGATGCCGCTACAGTTTGTGGCGCCTCTGCCAGTGCCAGACCAATCGTTGATACGCTGAAACGCGCTGATACAACGGGCATGACCATCCCTGAACGTATTGATCGAGATGGATTGTGGGCAATGGAAACGCCTCAAGTCTTTGATGTATCTTTGATCCGACGTGCTTATGAAAAAGTCATTAGTGATGGTAGCCTCGTAACAGATGAGGTCTCTGCAATGGAGGGAATTGATATCCCTACTCAATTGATTACCAACGATTCGCCTAACCCTAAAATCACATTATCCGGGGATTTGGAGATTGCTAACATGCTGTGGAGGTATCAATGCCATGGTGGAGAGTAACTCGATATCTCCTTTATCTGTCCTCGTGATTGGGACTGGTTATCTGGGGAGTTCACTTGCCGAAAAATTGACAAGTGAGGGCACTTCTTGCGTAACGGCTGATTTACTCCAAGGGAAGGCAACCTATGCCGTAGATGTTACTCAAATGTCTTCTGTCGAGCAATTAGCACATCAAATACAAAAAGACGGTATTTTGTTAGATTGCATCGTCTATGCAGTCAGCACATCTGGGGGCGATGAAGAACGGTATCAACACGTTTATCATGATGGCATCCGTCATGTTATCACCTCGTTCCCAGGGATTCGCATCATCCTATGCTCTAGCTCTGCTCTCTATGGAATTACAGATGGCGGATGGGCTACAGAAACTCATACATGTCATCCATTGAAAAAAGTGGGGGACATTTTATTGAGGGCTGAGACACTCGTTTTACGGGCAGGGGGGACATCGGCACGATTATCTGCTATTTATGGACCTCATCGTTGCGTCCTCGTCGAGCGTTTTTTACGAGATGGCACATCATTACATGGCTCGGCAGAGCGATGGATCAATTATATTCACCGTGATGACGCAACCTCTGCGCTAGATTTATTGATTAGGTCTCATGATATTGCAGGCAAATGCTTTAATGTAACAAATCCTAGTCCAATGAAGATGATAGACATCTATCACTTTTTGGCGACTACGTTAGAGAGACCTTTTCCCCTTATCCAATCCATTGAGACAAATGGGCGACGCGGAGGGACAAATCAACGCATCTCTTGTTCACGACTATTAACCTTGGGGTGGACTCCCTTATATCCTTCATTTGTCGATGGCATTTACAATGTTTTAGAAGCGATAGATGAGCAGTAATCTTATACCATATTTGCATTGATTATGAATCGACTAGGCAATCTTTTACCCTATCTCATCCTTGTTGTTGTTTTAACGGCGGCATCTGTTGTGTTCAAGATGAAAGAGAGAGCGGACACCTTAGAGACCATTGAGGTTATTGAGTTCATTACTCAACGCATCAATGATGTACGGCATGGAGCTAGCCCAGATCCTCTTTTAATTGATGTGCGCTCACCATCAGAATTTGACGTATCCCATGCCAAAGACTCGGTCAATGTCCCAACTGAACGCATTCGAGAAGAAATCCCCTTGCTGATTCCCAATAAAAAAACATGTGTGATGATTTTTAGCCATTCCTCGACGCGTGCAGAGAAAGTCATTGGAACATTAAGGAATCTAGGGTATAAAAATACCATCAATCTTAATGATTCAGTTAAGAGTCAACAAGAGTCATCTCGTCTCTGAACGCATGATGAATATCTATTGTCTTACCTCTTGAATTATCTTTTTATGAAGCCATTTCTAAATCATTTTCTCATGAGGATTGTTCTCCTCTCTTCTCTTTTGATAGCCACAATTGAGGCGAAAGATACTCAAGGCGAGCAAAGAACGCAAACTAGCCTGTCTGCGGCAACTACTCGTCCAACTGTTACTTTATCAGGACAAGAAAAAAAAGCGATTGATGTCGCTTTGAATGTGGCTGTCCTTGAGGCGATTCGCGTTAAATTATCGAGAGAGAATGAGGACGACACCTCCTATTTGGCTCCTTATTCAGAGGAATTGCTCTTGCTGGAAATCAAGGGGATGAAATCATTGGATTCTCAACACTTCCCCATGGCATTTAAAAAGTGCCATGACCAACAATTAGCGGTAACTCAGCATCTGCTCAAGGCAATCCAACATCATGAGGCATCGGCTACGATTGAATCTCTCAAAAAAGAGAAAGAATCCTTATCTAATCAATGCGATGAATTGCTTCTTTCTTATGGAATTACATCTGATTCTATCGAAGAAATGTTCATCCAAGCTTATACAAAATTGAGAGATAAAGCGAATGCACATTATGATGAAGCGTTGAAAAAGCTAGGCTATGATGAAAAAGATCCTCCCACCGATGAAGATGATTTGGAAAAAGTCATGAAATGTGCCTATCAAATGGCTATTGATGAATCGGTCAAATAAAGATTATACCACTTTTATATAAGTCGTTTTTCTCCTTATGGTGGGATGGGGGCTGAGGGAGAACGTGTTGCGTTAACGGAGCAAAGCGAAGTGTTGGCATCAGCTTCCCACCTAAGCCCAAGAGGCGGGCTCACAGCAGGGTAATTTGAGAAAAAGATGGCGGGGAATTTGTTAGAGAAATAAGACGGCGATGAAAACGGCGTATTTGATGCTGGACGGGGAATTTGTTGGAGAAAT
>JAVXPO010000098.1:0-4924 GCA_036644695.1 Akkermansia sp.
GTGGGAAGCTGATGCCAACACTCCGCTTTGCTCCGTTAACGCAACACGTTCTCCCTTAGCTCTCATCCTGCCCACAAAGAGAAAAAGGAGCAGGCTTTTAACAGCCTCCTCCAATTTCTCTAATACGTTCTCCCCCAGATCTGTGTTTGATGTTGGGCGGTGAGTTTGTTGATGTCCTCTTATTTTTTCATTTGCTCGGGTGTGGCAGGGGTAACGGTGATTGTTGTTTTTTGTCCAGTCAGACCAGGCGATACGGCTTGGAGTGTTACTTTCCCTTGTTTCCCACGTTTGGAACGAAGGATGACCTGAGCAAGCCCATTATAAGCGTTGAGTATCATGACTGGAGCCTTGTCTGGATTTGCCATGGTGGTGAAGTCTGTTGCGTCACCGTTGCCAATGCCGACGATGTCGGCAGGTCCTGTCACTTTGAAGGATAGTTTATTTTTGGATCGAGGGACGATATTTCCCTTTGAGTCACGGACGGAGATGGTCACATAGGAGAGGTCTCTCCCATCGCCCGTGATGGTTTTGCGATCTGGGGTGAGGGTCAGATTTGAAGCTTTGCCCGTCGTTTTGACGGTGGCGTGAGTCCACGGTTTATTCTCTTTTTTGACGATGACTTTGAGTTCTCCAGGTTGATAGGTGACATCGTTCCAGACGAGGCGGAAGCGATCATCATCTTTTTTGCCTTTTTGGCGAACTCCGAGAGATTTCCCGTTGAGGAAGAGCTCGGCTTGATCTCCGTTTGTGTAGACGTGAACAGGTATTTTCTCTCCCTTGCGTTCTTCCCAATTCCAATGAGGCAGGATGTGTGCCATGGGTTGATCGGGTTTCCACTGAGCTTGATAGATGTAGAATCGGTCTTTTTTGAAGCCACAGAGATCGACAATACCAAAGTAGGAGCTTCTCGATGGGGCACGATTGCCGAGCTTTTTAAGCTCTTCCATATATTTGGCTCGTTCGGCTGGGTCTCTAAAATTGAGAGCATTGGTACCATCTTGATTATACGGAGTTGGCTCACCGAGGTAATCAAATCCCGTCCAGACAAATTCGCCAGCACAGTTGGGGCTATCCTCTTGAGCGGCAAATTCAATATCGGGACGATATGCCCAACCTGGGGCATAGAGGTCATAGGAGCTGACTTGGAATTCATAGAATCCCTTGGATTTATCCCAATTGACGGGGAAATAGTATTCACCTCGTGAGCTGACGCATGAGGAGGTTTCACTGGCATAGAAGGGCTGTTTAGGGCGATCTTTGCTAAAATTATTATAAGCCCAAGGTTTGTAATTGTACCCATAGACATCCATCGTATCGGCAAATCCATTACGTGCCGCGCCTTCATCGCTACAGCCTACTGTTACGAGGCGAGAGGGATCCTCACGCTTGAAGAGATTGGTCAGCTCTTGAGAGATGTAGTGGTTGGCTTTATTTCCTTGTTCAGGGACTTCGTTACCCGTGCTCCAGATGATGATGCTGGGGTGATTGCGATCACGGTGGCAAAAGTTAACTAGGTCTTTCTCGTGCCATTCGGGGAAGCTATTGTGATAATCCTGACCTTTTTTTGCCATTTTCCACATATCAAAGAGTTCGGCAAGGACGAGGAAGCCGTTGCGGTCGCAGAGCTCAAGCATCTCTGGGGCAGGGGGATTATGGGTCGTTCGGATGGCATTGACGCCAAATTCCTTGAGAATTTGGATTTGACGTTCATATCCGCGCGAGTGAACGGCAGTACCTAAGGGACCCAGGTCGGCATGTTGACAGACCCCGTTGAGCTGAACGCGACGTCCATTGAGGAAAAAGCCCTCAGGTTTCCATTCAATAGAGCGAATCCCAAAATCGGTTATTTTGGTGTCGATTGTCTTGCCATCGACTTGAATGGTGGTACGTACAGCATACATATTGGGCTTGTCTGTATCCCAAAGTTGAGGTGATGGGACGGTGATTTTACTGGCGACAACACCTTTCTGTCCTGCCGTGATGGGGGTTCCCTTTGTCTCTTTTTTTGCAACGACGACCCCTTGAGATTTGGTATCTTGAGGGGATGTCATAATCTCCTCAATGACGGTTGGGGTGATCGTTTGATCGCTCGTATTGAGGATGCTCGTATCAATATCGACGATTGCTCGCTCTTTCGATACCTCTGGGGTGCGAATATAAACGCCCCAATTGTCGATGTGAACTGGGTTTGCCTCAGTGAGCCAGACGTGACGGTAAATGCCCCCACCTGGATACCAGCGAGAGGAGTTGGGGGGATTGTCTACTCGGACGGCAATTGTATTTTTCTCCCCAAATTTGAGGAAGGGCGTGATGTCAACGCGGAAAGAAGCGTATCCATACTTCCATTCTCCAGCTAACTCACCATTGACATAAATTTTAGGTCGTGACATGACGCCGTCAAAATCGAGATAAAATTGATTACCTTTGGCGGATGCAGGGACTTCTAAAGATTTGCGATACCACCCAATGCCATCCCACGGGAGCTTGCCAGTTTCATTGGGTAGATCCATGCGGAAGGGACCTTCGATACCCCAATCGTGAGGTAAATCAAGTGACCTCCATTGAGTGTCATTGTATAAAGGAGATTTGATATCCTCTGCTTGCTTGGATTCTGAGAGGATTGGTTTGATGGGAGCCTCTTGGGTATCAAGCACTGATAATTCACGCACGCTTGCCCAATTGCCATTATTGGTTCCCATAATCGTTAATTTCAGGAAGCGAGGTTTCCCTTGGACTGTGACTATATCTTGAGCTGAGTTATTCTCCTCATGAGTTTTATCTGCGATGGTGATCCAACGTTTATTGTCAGCAGATCCCTCTAACTTAAAGAAATGATTGCCCTGACTTTCCCAATCAATCTTTATCTTTTTTGCGTCAACGGCTTTGCCCATATCCAAGATGAGTGAGTGTCCTTCTTTGGCATCTTGAGCGCACCAGCGTGTTGAGATGTCGCCGTCGATTGCGTTGGCAGCTGGGTTCTCTGCTTGTTGACTATCTGCTTTAATTGCCCCAGTTGCACTTCCTGGCTCAGGGATGCTTGTCCCGTCAGGCATGTTCCCGAAACGTGCGAATTTCCAACCAAAATCAAATGTTTCTCGTTGGCTAGAGGATAAGGGGGCGGCAAATGCTTGAGAGACCGTTAGGGCGGTCAGGCACAAAGTTAGTCTGGATAATGGGAATTTCATTTGAAAGTTATGAGTAATACGTTCTCATTGGAGAAATATTTCGAGAATGAGAACTTTTTATTGATAATAATATGATTTAAGACGTTTGTTTTTGAATAGTTATGTAAATTAGTCGAAAAAGTTATCGTCGTCTTGTGTTTCTTGAGGTGCGGATGATGGCTCTGATTGAGTTTCTTTGGTTGTCTCTTTTGTGGTGGGTGTAACTGTTGGTGTATGAGTCTCTTGATCTGAATCTTGAGGGATGCTTATCTCCTCAACTTGCGCAACGATTGGCTTTTTAGGGGTATTGTCGGTGGGCTCTTCTATGGGGATTTCCTCAATGTCTTGTGGGGTTATGACGGGAGTTACAGGCTTCTTTTTGGAGCGAAGAGTGGATGATGCAGGATTTTTCGTCGAGCCAAAAGCAGTAGTTTCGGCAGCGTCTTCAGAGGAGATTATATCATCAAGGGATTGCCCTTTTATCGTATTGACCTCTTTACCTGTCAAAATATTCATAAGCTCTTGAATGCGAGCTGCACGTTTTTTAACATCTTTTGTCTTTTGAATGAAATTAAACATATTAAAGTATGCCTGAGATTCATCGCCATGTTTGCAACAATCAAGCTCGCATTTCCATCTAAGCTCCTCGATGGCATTTACTGCGGATTCGGATAGTTTGCTTTGAGAGCCTTTAGATGCGGCGAGGGTTTTAATTGTTTTACGTTTCCCTCTTTCGTTATCGTCTTTTTGCTTCTCTTCCTCATCTACAGTTCCAGAAAAGATGGCTTCAAACTTAATACGTTTTTCCCAAGCATTACGTAATCCTGATGAATTCATACTTTTACGAAGGGGGGGGAAGATGATGGTTTCAAAAACAGACCCAACATCCATGATATTTTCAGGCCATTCTTTAGGTCTGATCCCAGAAACGCCTAAAACCTCACCAATGGGACCTTGCAAAAGACTAGCCGATAGAGCCCCTTTTTGAGGTTTTAGCTCTTCATAATTGGAGGCAATGGATTGAATGAAGGAAATAATCTTGCTGGTATACTCTGTAGGATCGAATGAATCTTCTGGGACAGAAGCCGCTTGAAGGGTCAAAATAGCCCATTGACATTGATAGATGAGAGCTTTTTTTAAGATCGGGTCATTGAAAAAATCTTTGTTATCTTTTCTCCATTTACGCTTGTCTTTCTCATTCTTATTTTTGTCGTCAATACTTCTCTTTTGAGAGCATTTCTCTAAAAGATCCGCAATGGCGTCTCCGTCAGTGGCAACACCACTTAAGGTAGAGATGGCTTTGGCGATCGTGCTTTTCTCAAGATTACGGTTTCCTCTAAGGAGTTCCTTCAAATTACTAAGCAGTGTTTCTTTTGCCTCATCGTTGAGTGGCGCGGCATTAGTGACGCAGGGGGATAATAGACAGCAAAATAAAAGACTGGATAAGAGTTTCATGTTGCTAAAAATATGTCTAAGTTTGAGAGAGAAGGCAAGATGGAAATAGGGGGAAGCTCGCTTATTTGGTAGAGAGAGAGCTAAAAAAGCAAAGCGTGTCTGTTATTTTATTTTTCCTTGACCCAATTAAAAAAATCTCGTATTTAACACCCACGCCACTTTTTACAGGTGGTAACATCCAAGCGGATGTAGCTCAGGGGTAGAGCGCAACCTTGCCAAGGTTGATGTCGTGAGTTCGAATCTCATCATCCGCTCCATTAATTATTTTACGAAGCCTACTTAAATCCAAGTAGGCTTTTTTATGT
>JAVXPO010000099.1:0-4878 GCA_036644695.1 Akkermansia sp.
GGACTTATGAGAAAACTACGAAAGGGTGGTTGTCTTATACCTTTTGTGATGAAGGGGTAAAAATTCCAACGACGACAAAAAGCGATGGTACGTATTATACAGGAGAACTGAATTGGATTAATTCTCAGAAAGAGGCAATTGGAAGAGCGATGCAAACATTGGAAAATACATTTGCCAATGTTCCTGGACGTTCCATTCGTATTGCATTTACTATTAACTCTCCAACTAATCAAACGGTTCTTGCTTCGACAAATATTGCCAATCGCTTTATGGATGATAAGAAAACATGGACAAAAAGTGACTTGCAAGGTCTTGGCAATGGTAAAAAAGCATCTATAAATGATGTTGAAAATGTCTGGAAATATGGCAAAGAAGGAATATTCGCAGGGGCAGATATTGAATTGGCAGATGTCGTGATTCAACTTCATAAAGGTAAGATCGAGGCAAAAGATTATATTTATGATGGAATAGACCCGTTACCTATTAAATCAGATTACAAACAAATAGATCTTGAGACGTTGATTTTACATGAGATGGGGCATGCCATTGGATTTAATAACGGTATGTCTGAAAAAACGATTCAGGATGTTATTATTCCTGCATCTTATTCAGCACTAGATGTGTTGACGACAGAGAAAGTTGCTTTAAAGGATTTTTCTTTTTTGGGTTCATCGGCTAATACTTATAGTTCAGATGGCGTTTTTTTGGAAACAGAGATGGGAATCACAAGACCAAGTCATCTCAATAAAAATTACGAATATAAAGATATTGTAATGGATCCGTCTGGATTAGATGATAAGACACGGCGTCAATATTCAGAGCTGGAGCTCAATATGTTTAAGGATATGGGGTGGACCTTGGCTCGGGATGCTGTGCCAGAGCCTACGACTTGTCTCTTGACGTTGACGGGGGTGATGGCATTGCTTTTACGTAGGAGTCGTTCTCATTGAGGCGAGCTTAACAGAGATAGAGTAATGACGGAGAAAGAGAAGATGCTGGCAGGCTTGTTGTATGATGCGCCCAATGAGGAGCTCCATGCAGATCGGATGCGCGCCAAAGAGCTCGTTTATCAATTTAATGCGTGCCTGCCCAGTGAGGAAGAGAGGCGACGTGAGATTATTACCTCGTTATTTGGCAAGACGGGTGAGCATTTTTGTGTCGAGTCTCCCTTGCGTTGCGATTATGGCTATAATGTCGAGATTGGAGAGCGGTTCTATGCGAACTATAATTTGGTTATTCTTGATTGTGCGCGCGTGGTGATTGGCGATGATGTGTTGATTGGTCCTAATGTGAGCATTTATACGGTTGAGCATCCCATCGACCCTGTGGAGAGAAAGACTCTTAAGGAATTTGCCTCTTCTGTTCGGATTGGGAATGGCGTTTGGATTGGCGGTAGTGTGACGATTCTCTCTGGGGTGAGTATTGGTGATTATGCTGTGATTGGTGCAGGGAGTGTTGTGACGAGAGATATACCTGCGAGCGTTGTTGCCACAGGGAATCCCTGTCACGTCATCAAGGAAATACCGAGAACTTTCGTCGATTAGATGGACGGAGAATAGGCTTCACTTGGCTGCTTGAGTCGTGTATTGTCTCTTTACACACAATAATAATATGACTATGCGTAGCGACAGAGTGAAGGCAGGATTTGAGCATGCACCGCATCGTAGTTTGATGCGAGCAACAGGGATGACGGATGACGACCTAAAACGTCCGTTTATTGCCATTTGTAATTCTTTTAATGAGGTGATTCCAGGGCATGCCCATCTCAATAAGGTAGCAGCACTCATTAAGGATGAGGTTCGCAAGGCAGGCGGGACACCTATTGAGTTTAATCTCCCGGGCGTATGCGATGGTATTGCCATGGGGCATGGAGGGATGAAGTTTTCGCTGGCGAGTCGCGAGTTGATTGCCGATAGTGTCGAGACAATGCTCTCAGCGCATGCATTTGATGCCATGATTTGTATCCCAAATTGTGATAAAATCGTTCCAGGCATGATTATGGGTGCCTTGCGATGCAATATTCCTACTATTTTTTGTAGTGGCGGTCCGATGGCGGCAGGTCAGGCGGCGGATGGTTCGGCTCTCGATCTGAATAGTGTGTTTGAGGCAGTAGCTCAGTTCAAAAATGGTTCAATTTCAGAAGAACAACTCCATACGATGGAGTGCCTCGCTTGCCCAGGTGTTGGCTCGTGCTCAGGGATGTTTACGGCAAATTCAATGAATTGTCTCTCTGAGGTGATTGGTTTGGCTTTGCCGGGGAATGGGACGCTTTTGGCTCTTTCTGATGAACGTAAAGAGTTTTGGCGTGCCTCTGCACGACGTGCCGTCGAGATGGCTCGTGCTGATGGCCCTTTACCTCTCGATATTGTGACGCAGAGCTCAATTGATAACGCCTTTACCATTGATATGGCAATGGGTGGGAGTACTAATACTGTTTTACATACGCTGGCAATTGCCAATGAGGCAGGGATTGATTATGATCTCAATCGCATCAATATGATATCTAAGAGGACGCCCAATATTTGCAAGGTGGCACCCTCCTCACGCTTCCACATGCAGGATGTCCTGCGTGCGGGGGGTATTGGCGCGATTATGCATGAGATTGCACAAATCCCCGGTGCCTTACATCTTGATTGCATGACAGTGAGCGGTCAAACGCTTGGTGAAGAGATCGCAGATTGCTCAATTCAGGATGAGAATGTGATCCATCCCCTTGCCAATGCTTATTCTAAAGATGGGGGCTTAGCTATTCTTTTCGGGAATCTTGCCACTGAGGGCGGAGTCGTCAAATCTGCCGGGGTGGACCCAGCGATGAAGACACATCGCGGACCTGCCGTCATTTTTGAATCTCAAGAAGATGCTTGTGAAGGCATCCTCGCGGGTAAAATCAAACCAGGCGATGTCGTCGTCATCCGCAATGAAGGTCCCAAAGGAGGGCCTGGAATGCAAGAAATGCTGGCACCAACCTCTTATATTATGGGGCAAGGGCTGGGCTCTTGCGTGGCATTGATCACCGACGGGCGTTTCTCGGGCGCAACGCATGGTGCCTGTATCGGTCATGTTTCGCCAGAGGCCGCCGAGGGGGGCGTCATAGGCTTACTCAAAGATGGTGATATGATCGAATACTCGATTCCTGACCGCTTCCTCAAAGTTGATTTGAGTGATGATGAGCTTGCCTCTCGTCGTCAACAGTGGAAGCCAACGCACAGCGATATCGCCTCTTCATGGTTGCGCCGCTACCGTAAACTTGCCACTAACGCCAGCACAGGGGCTATCCTTAGCAAGGATTAAGTGGTATAACTCTAATTCTCATCACTAAAAAGCCCACGGAGAAAAAATCTCCGTGGGCTTTTTGAATAGTTGAGGCTTTGATTAAACCAAGACGATGTATTTTTCTGATTTTGTGCCACAGAGTGGGCAGATGGCTACACCATCCAGAGAGCTAAAGGTGTCGCCACAGAGTGGACATATCCAGTAGGTTGAGGGGAGGTCTACTGTTTTGCCTGCTTCGAGAGCTTCTAGGGCTTGGGTGTAGAGCTTGGCGTGTTCTTTCTCTGCCTCATTTGCCCATGTGAAAGAGCGAATGGCTCCTTTTTCGCCTTCGGCTTCTGCCTCAGCGATGAAGCCAGGGTACATGCTTTCAAATTCGTGGGTTTCTCCTGCAATGGCGTGTTTAAGGTTGTCTGCTGTCGAGCCAACGCTGATGACCATGTCGTAGGTGTCGAGCGCGCCACCGAGTTTGATCAAAACTTTTTTGTGATTGGCTGCATGGATGGATTCTGCCTTAGAGGCTGCCTCAAAGAGTTTTTGAATGAGGGGTTGCCCGTCTTGGGCGGCTTTCGCTGCAAAGGCGGCGTAGGTGGCAGAAGCGGTGCTTTCGCCCAGGATGGCGGCTTTTAGATTTTCAATGGTTTTACTCATGACTTCATGAGAGTAATTCTTATTATCGAATAATCAAGTAAAAAATAATCTTTTTTAGATTTTATCAATATCCGAGAGCTTCGTGGATGCGTTGGGCAAATATTTTTGCCTTTTGAGCAAAGCTTTGGTCGGGATTTTGATAGAGGATGCCCCGAGAGACATTGATGAGGGGTGGGGCACAACGCCCACTGCCATTGAGGCTGGAGAGATCCCCACCTTGAGCCCCTAAGCCAGGGATGAGTAGGGGGGCATCGGGGAGGCGAGTGAGGATTTCGCTATCGGCATTGGTGAGTCCTAGAACCATGCCGAGGTCAGTTTTGCGATTTTCTTGTTGAGCGCGAGTGACCATGTCACCGACGAGCTCATAGACTTTTTTGCCATTGACAAGTGCTTGTCGTTCGATGTCGGCAGAGCCAGGGTTTGAGGTGACGGCGAGGAGATAGACACCTTTACCCTCGTAATCCAGGAAGGGATCGAGAGTATCATAGCCCATGAGGGGATTGAGAGTGACGGCATCGACCCCCATGCGCTCAAAGTAAGCTTGAGCGTAGTATTTTTGAGTTTCTCCGATATCGCCACGCTTGACGTCGAGGACGATTGGAATGTCGCTGGGCATATCGCTGAGGAGGGATTCGAGGATTTCTAGTCCAGGGATACCCATTGCCTCAAAGTAGGCAATATTTGGTTTAAAGGCGGCGGCGTAGGGGGCAGTCTCTGCGACGACTTGTCTCAAAAAATCGGGAATATCCCCGATGCCCTCTGTTGAGGGGCGAGGATCAAGCCCTACACATAGGGCAGAGCCTGTTTTACGGATGCGTGCCAATATCTTGTCAGAGTACCTCATACGTAGGGAATACAAGCATAGAATGATACCCCGAGCAAGCCAACATTCGTGACGATGTGAGAAATGTCTCGTCCTAAAAATTGATGAATAAAGAAGTCTGATGTGTTGGGATA
>JAVXPO010000100.1:0-4826 GCA_036644695.1 Akkermansia sp.
GGGCTCATTGCAGGGTAAATTGAGAAAAAGGGGTCGGGGAATTTGTTGGCGAAATAAAGGGGCGATGAAAACGGGTCAGGCGTGAACCTGATGCATCGCCTGTGGCTAATGCAACACGTTCTCCTCCAGACCCATTTGATGCTGGTTAGTGAGATGCAGATCAATTGGGTGATCTCATGGGCATGAGAACGTAGAGGAAGGCCCCGTCTGCGCGGAGGACTCCTGGGCTCATTTCGTCAATGAGATAGAGCGAGATTGTCCCGGATTGCATGGTTCTGAGGGGAGCCATGAGAAATTCGGGATTAAAGGAGATGGAGAGCTGGCGACCTTTGTAATCAACGGCGATGATTTCGTGAGCTTCCCCGACGCCTTCAGCGAGCGAGTTGACCTCTAGTTGGTCGGTGGAGAAGGTTAATTTGACATTGCTGCTTTTATCCAATGAGAGGAGGGAGACACGGCGAACGGTATCAAGGAGCTCATCACAGGGGATGTCGATGCGTTCTTTATAATCGGCAGGGATGACTTGACGATAGTTGGGATAATTGCCGTCAATGAGCTTGGTAATCAAGAGTGAGTCGCCAATCTCAAATGCAGCCTGATTGTGGGTGAAGCGGATACGTACTGTACCCACATCGCTAAGGATGCGACGAAGCTCGGTGACTGCCTTGGTTGGCAGGATGGCGTCCATTTGTTGAGTTTCTGGGAACTCGACGGTATTCTCGACCATGGCGAGGCGACGCCCGTCTGTGGCAACGAGGATGAGTTTGCCCTCCTTAAAGGAGAGCGAGATGCCGTTGAGGACGTAGCGTGTGGTGTCGGTTGAGATGGCATATTCCGTGCGACGGATGCCCTCACGCAGGATTTCCTGGTCAACGGTGAATTCCGTCGCTTGGTCAAAGGAGGGGAGAGGGGGGAATTCTTCGGAAGAAAGCCCGTTGAGCTTGAATTGCGAACGGCAACATTCGACGGTTGCCTGATTGTTGGTATTGACATCAACTTGGACTTCTTCATCAGGCAGTTCGCGAATGATGCTCAACAATCTTTTTGCAGGGAGGGTGACCGAGCCTTCACGAATGATGGTGGCAGGGACAATTCCTGTGATACAAACATCGAGATCAGTTGCGGTGAAACGTAGCTGGGTACCCTCTGTTTGCATCATGACGTTTGAGAGGATGGGAAGGGTCGTTCTCGTCGAGACAACGCTCACTACCTGACTGAGACCGTCAAGAAAAACTTCTTTTGCAATGGTAAATTTCATAGGAATGGCTCTTTTTACTCTCAGACACTATCTCATGAGTGAGAGGGGATAATCAAGGAAATAAGTTGACTTGAGACACATTTTGCATAAATGAAAAAGAAACACCGCTATATATTGATAATTGGGGGGAATATCGCAAGATATTGATTATTGATAAAGCGATTAGTGAGAGGTGTCTTGTGCCAAGAGGGCTTGAGCATGGGCTTTAGTGACTTGTCCCCCGCCTCCTAACATGCGGACTAGTTCGTCGGTGCGCTCCTCTCCAGAGATTTCTCGTAGACGAGAAAGAGTCCTGTTATCGATGACATTTTTCTCAACGAGGTAGTGATGCTCGGCAAGTGCCGCGACTTGGGGGAAGTGGGTGATGGAGACGACTTGATGCTGACGACCGAGGGTCTGCATTTTTTTACCGACGGCACAGGCGATTTCTCCCCCGACATTAGAGTCGATTTCATCAAAAACGAGCAGAGGGGTGTCATCTTTGTGTGCGAGGGCACTTTTGATAGCGAGCATGATGCGTGCGAGCTCACCACTTGAGGCGATGAGACGTAGCTCGCGGATTTGCTCTCCAGGGTTGGGACCAAAGAGGAAGTCGATATCCTCAAGCCCATGGGCAGTGGGGGGGGCGTCCTCAGGCTGGCGAGAGAGAACGATGTCAAAGATGGCCTGTTTAAAGCCTAGATCATGCGAATGGGCGATGATCTCTTGAGCGAGGAGTGGGGCAGCATGCTGACGAGAGACACTCAATTGCTTGCCAACGGACTCGACTTGCTCACGGAGTGTGACGAGGTGGGTGGCAAGCTCGTCGATGCGCTCGGTGCGATGCTCCATCTGATCGAGGCGAGCCACCGCCTCTTGATAGTGCTCGGTGATGTCTTCAAATTGAGGTCCATACTTGCGTTTGAGCGATTCGAGCGTGTTGATGCGCTCCTCAAGGTGTTGTTGCTCGTTGGGGTCGCAGCTTAATTGAGCTAGATAGTCGTCTAGGCTCGCCTTCCATTCCTGCATTTCGATCTCAATGGTCATGAGATTTGATGCCCATGATTTAACAGTGGGATCGAGCCGTTGGAGCTCGCCCGTTGTTTTAATGAGCTCGTGGAGCTGAGTGCTTAATGACGAGGAGCCTTGCTCGTGACCATTTGTCTCCATGAGGGCAGACATGCGAGTGGCGGTTTCTTGGATTCTGGCACTGTTACGGGCTCGTTGCCAGCGTTCCTCAAGAGCATTGACCTCCTCTTGGGTAAAGGCAGCTTCTGAAATTTCGTCGATGCGGTGTTGGAGGAGCTCAATTTCAATATCGCTGACGGCTTCTGCCTGGGTGAGCTTGGTATATTCCGATTGAGCCTGTTGCCATGCATTCCATGTCGCCGTGTAGTTTTGCAAGAGGGGGGCATTGTCTGCAAAAGCATCCAAGAGCGAGAGTTGACGCTCGGCAGAGAGCAGAGATCGATGATCGTTGGCACCGTGCATGTCAACGAGTTGAGTGCCCATATCGCGCAAGAGATTGAGAGTACAAGGGCAGTCATTGATGAACTGTCTGTTGGCAGTTGCCGAGAGGATACGACGAACGGTGAGCGTATGATCCTCACACGGTGAGATGCCGTATTCAGCGAGCATCCCATGGATAGGAGAGTTGGTAGGGAGGGTGAAAACTGCCTCGACCGAGCATTGGCTCTCCCCTGAGCGAATGAGTGATTTATCGGCACGCTCGCCAAGTGCGAGGCGAATGGCACCGATGATGACCGATTTGCCTGCACCCGTTTCACCCGTAATGCAGATGAACCCTTGTTGAGGCTCCCAGAGCAATTGGTCAACAAGAGCAAGATTTCGTATTTTGAGGAAGGTGAGCATTCGTGCTTTTGGTATGTGAGGTATTATGGCATGTTTATGTCGAAAGGCAATCATGACCTCTGATTTACGCATTCTGTTTTTAGGGACGGGAACCTCAACGGGCGTCCCGTTGATTGGTTGTAAGTGTCCCGTTTGTCAATCAAAGCATCCGCATAACAAGCGCTTGCGCTCGTCAATTATCGTTGAGGCTGGTGGGACGAGGGTACTAGTGGACTCTTCACCCGATTTGAGGCAACAGGCGTTACGAGAGGGGCTATCATCCATTGATGCGGTGATCTACACGCATTGTCATTTGGATCATGTGGCAGGCTTTGACGATATGAGAGCCTTTTGCTGGCACAAGGAGGAGCCCTTACCCCTCTATGCCTCGCCAGAGACGATGATCGTCCTCAAACAGATGTACCCGTGGGCATTCTCACCTGATAATGTGTACCGAGGCTATGTGCGCCCTGAGGCTCGAATTATTGAGGGGGACTTTCGCATTGGTGCCCTTGAGGTGAGTCCCGTCCCCGTCATCCATGCTCAGATCGAGACCTTTGGGTATGTCTTTACGTATCAGGGGCAACGAATTGGTTATGCAAGCGATGTGAAATCCATCCCCGACTCCTCAATGGAACTCTTTCGCCATCTGGACGTTTTGATTTTAGATAGCTTGCGCATCAACGAGCATCCGACGCATTTGAGTTTGGATGAGACCTTATCGCTCTTTCGCCAGCTTAAGCCCAAAGCTTGTTTCCTCACCCACATGTCCCATGATATGGACGCAATGACCTTATCTGAGCTCTTGCCAGAGGGGGTCTTTATGGCGTATGATGGTCTCGCCATTTGCCCTACTAAGATTTGATATGCACCCTGAGACTATTGATAGACCTGCCCCCCTTGACTATGGGACCATTTTTGGGTTGCCTGTTGTGGTGAGTAATCCCCACGAGCTTGTTGATTTTTTAACAGAGAAGGCGATACAGCCCCAGCAGAGGGCATTTCTCGTTGCCGCTGCGGATGTGCATGTGATGACCTTGGGGTGTCAAAATGAGGCGTATGGCGAGATTTTGCGACAGATCGATCTGATCTGTCCAGATGGGATGCCTCTCGTGTATTTGTTAAATCGCCAGCAAGGCGAGGGCGCTCGTCGCGCAGAGCGGTGCTCTGGTCCCGATGTGATGAAGCTTTGTATGGATGCCAAGGGAATGAGGCATTTTTTGCTCGGAGGAAGCGAAAAAACCTTAGCTCTCCTTGAGAGTCAATTGAGAAGCGAGCATCCCGAATGCGTCATGGCAGGGGCTTATTCTCCACCTTTTGTCGCGTGGTCAGATGATGAGCAGGCAAAGATGGTCAAGCTCATTCGTGAGAGCGGGGCAAATGTCGTTTGGGTCGGATTTGGATGTCCTAAGCAAGAGACTTGGATGGTAAAGCATCAATCAAGCTTACCCCCAGCCATTTATCTAGGAGTAGGCGCCGCCTTTGACTTTCATTCAGGGACAGTAAAACGAGCCCCACTGTGGATGCAAAAAATGTCTTTAGAGTGGGCGTATCGAATCATGAAAGAACCGCGCCGTCTTCTCGGGCGTTATCTCCGATTTAATTCCCTCTTTTTGTGGTATCTCGCAACAAAGAAGCAAATTAAAAAGGGGTCAGGCGCAAACCTGTGACATTTTTGTTGTAGTGGTGGGCTGGGGTCTGGGGGAGAACGTGTTGCGTTAACGGAGCAAAGCGGAGT
>JAVXPO010000101.1:0-4769 GCA_036644695.1 Akkermansia sp.
TTTCTATCTATACATTCGCACCAAATAGACAGCACGTACATTGCATAACTCAAAATCCACTTTCCTTTTTTGTTCCTTGCTACTTTTTACTTCATTTCAAGATTTTTATTTAGGAGAGATGTGAGTATTGGCTTTGTACTCCCTTGACTCATTGAGCGAAACCATGTACACCCAGATGCATGATTAAATCATTGATTTTGTTATTGGCAGTTGCCAGCTTGAGTCTAGCTCAGGATGCTGCCTCTGCTGTGCGTGCGGCACGCGAATTGACAGGAGCTGTTAAGACGGGAGATATGACTTGGATGGCAGAGAAGATGTATCCTCAGCTCAAGGCTACTTTGGCAACGAGTGTGGGTGGGATCGAACAACTTAAGGCTCAATTTCGTAAGGCAGGTGAGATGATGAAAAAAGAAGGATTTGTTTGTGAATCTTTTGAGACCTTTGAGGCATTTGGTGAATATAATGTTAAAAATAAAACGGAGAAGATTGTGATTATTCCGACTCGCATGGTGTGCTCCATTCAGCAAGGACAGCAAAAAATGAAGATGGAGCAAAAAGGCTTTTTGTACGCCGTTGCCAAAAAAAGTGCGCCAGAGACTTGGTATTTTATCCAAGGCTCCACGAGTCTTAATAGTCTGCGCGATTTATTTTACGATTTACCTGCCAATATTCCATTGCCGGAAGTATCTCGTAAAGCACTCCCTTGATTAGTGATAATTGCCGTGATTGGCTTAAATGAAGGACTCTCGGAGCGTTCCGAATTAGAGGGGTATGTCCATCGGGCATTTTCTCAAGAGGGGCTTTTCTCCGCTGCTGGTGATTTTGAGTATCGCCCTCAACAGCAAGAGATGGCGGTTGCCATTGCTCGTGCGTTGGAGGCAGACGAGGCATTGCTCGTTGAGGCAGGGACGGGGGTTGGTAAGTCTCTGGGGTATTTATTGCCAGCTGTGAGGTTTGCCCTCGATCATGAGAGGAAGGCGGTTATCTCCACTCATACAATCAATTTACAAGAGCAATTATTTAATAAGGATATTCCTTTATTAAAAGAGGCATTAAAAGAGGATTTCCCCGTTGCCTTGTTGAAGGGGAGGCAGAATTACCTTTGCCATACGCGATTGAGGCGCGCGCTCGATCAGACGGATTCGCTTTTTTCCTCTGGTGAGTCACAAGAGTTGAAGCGTATTCTCGATTGGTCGCTTAATCAAGAGGGCGAGACTTTGAGCGATTTGCCTTTTCATCCCTCGCCTAAAGTTTGGGCAATGGTGTGTAGCGAGCCAGGTCTTTGCACCTTGCGCAATTGTGGACCTAAATGCCCGTATCAAGTGGCACGTAAAAAGGTAAATGATGCAAAAGTCGTCGTGCTGAATCATACTCTCTTTTTTGGGCTGATGGGGCAAGTTGAGGAGACTGAGGAAATCAAGGGCTTTATTTTCCCTGGTGATTTTGTGATTTTGGACGAGGCTCATACGATTGAGAATATTGCTGCGAGGCAATTAGGAGTCCAAGTGTCAGAGTCTCAGATGAAATATGACTTGCAACGCTTGTTTAATCCACGGACGAAGAAAGGCATCTTGCGTCCTTATGGGGATGCTCATTTATTAGCTCAAGTCCAAGAGGCTCAAGATGCCTGTGATTTATTTTTTGAGAATGCCCGTGCCGATTTAGGTCTGAATCATCAACAGAGAGCCTTGAGAATTTTAAGCCCGGATTGGTCAGAGGATATTTTAAGTCTGCCTCTTGCCGAATTGGCTGTGAGTTTAAAGAAGCTCGCTGATGAGTCGGAGGGAGATATGGAGCGCGCCGAGCTAATCGAGCAATCGGGACGCGTGGCAGAGTTTCGTACCTCTCTGCGTTTGTTGATGGATTTATCTGCTGAGGATAGTGTCTATTGGGCAGAGCGATCGGGGAATGAGGGGAAGAATACGATTATTAGTTCTGCCCCCATCGAGGTTGCAGATATTTTGAGAGAAAAACTCTTTGGTGCGGGGAGGGCGGTTATTTTGACCTCGGCGACTTTGGGGACGGGGGATAAAGGGATGAATTATTTTGCCGGGCGCGTTGGGGCGGAGGCGATCCCGGCTTTGCGCATTGGCAGCCCTTTTAATTATCAGGAACAAATGCGACTCGTCGTGGCTCGTAGTATGCCCCCACCTGATGACCCTCAATATGAGGTGGCATTACCTAAATGGATTATGCGCTATTTAGAGGAATCTCAAGGGCGAGCCTTTGTCTTGTTTACCAGTTATCGGCTGATGAAGCAAATGGCAGAGATGTTAACTGTCCCCTGCCAACAAAAAGGATGGCAGGTGTTGACTCAAGGGCAGGGGATGCCGAGGCATGCCTTACTACAATCATTTCGCGAGGATGTTTCGAGTGTCCTCTTTGGTACAGATAGCTTTTGGACGGGGGTTGATGTGCCTGGTGAGGCGTTGAGTAATGTGATTGTCACGCGCCTCCCCTTTGAGGTGCCCGATCATCCTCTCGTCGAGTCTCGCTATGAGCAGATAAAGGCGCGTGGTGGGTATCCCTTCTTTGAATATGCCGTCCCGGAGGCAATCTTAAAGCTTCGCCAAGGGGTCGGACGCTTGATTCGTACCAAGCAAGATAAGGGGATGGTCGTGATTCTGGATGCTCGCGTGTGTACGAAACGCTACGGCGCCCAATTCCTTAAGGCTCTCCCTCCTGCAAAGGTTGAGTTTGTGTGATTCTCTTGGTCAGCGAGTTGAGATAATTCAGTTCATTTTCATTTTCACCTAAGCCACATTCATGTATGATTCTGCACATGGACGGTGTATTGTTGTCTCTGGAGACATCTGGAATTTGCGCTTCGGTTGCGTTATGGATTGATGGCAAATTGATTGGAGAGGAGCGTTGGGAATCTGATCGTCATCATTCAGCTCATATTTTTGACCCTTTGGGGCGATTGTTGAATGATCTCCATGGTGTCACTCCTGAGACAATTCTCGTCGGAGCAGGTCCTGGCTCTTACGGTGGAGTCAGGGCTGCATTGGCGGTTGCTGATGGGCTGGCTCTCGTTTATGATGCCAAGGTCGTGTCTCTCTGCTCGTGGTCGGCATTAACCTTACCCTACCCAGAGGCATGGGTCATCTCTGATGCTCGTCGTAACGGGTGGGCAATTGGTCATTTCATCAAGGGGCATCAGGTCGGCGAGCTCCTCATTCTCGATGTGTCGGCAATGCCCGAGTGGCTGGCTGGCGTGCAATCCACCGAGGTGCCTATTTTATCTGTTGAGTCTGCTGAAAGCTTGACGAATGCTGGCTTGATCGGGGTTACGGGGGGCTTGGCGCCTACGGCGCATTTATTAGGGGATGCATGGATTGGCATGTCTAATGATGAGCACGCAACCTATTTGATGCGTGAGGCTGCACCGATCTATGTGCGCCCCCCACACATCACAGCCGCCAAACGTCCAGCATGGATGATTGGTGGGACTGTTTGATTTAGCTTGACTTTTGCCTCATTTTGAAGGAATTAAAGGAGCCCAATTGAGTTTACATTCATTTAAGCGTATGAGCAACGAATCCCCTGAAGAAAAGAAAGAAATACCTGACTATCCGAAGGGATTAAAGGGCATTATCGCCAATGAATCCTGTTTGAGTGATGTGCGGGGCGAAGAAGGTCGTCTTTTGTACCTAGGTTATGATATTGAAGATTTGGTTGAATTATGCCATTTCGAAGAAATTATTTATCTCCTCCTCAACAAACGCCTCCCTAATGCAGAGGAACTTAAAGGGCTTTGCATGAGATTGCGCTCTGATAGGCAATTGCCACAGCCTATCTTGGATTTTTACAAAACAGCAACGAAATCGGCACGCCCGATGTCCTCTCTGAGGACTGCCGTCTCTATGTTGGGGATGTATGATGACCGCACCAAAGACCCTGCTCAAATGAAAGAGATTGGTCTGAGTCTCATTGCCAAGATCCCCGTGATGGTTGCCTACTATTATCGAGTATGCCAAGGTCTTGATTTACCCCCCGTTCGCGAAGACCTGGATGAGGCTTCTCACTTTTTATGGTTACTTAAAGGGGTTGAACCCGATCCCGAAGAGGCACGCACCCTCGATGTCGCCTATATTCTCCATGCTGACCATGGGATGAATGCCTCGACTTTTGCCGCGCGCGTTTGTATCTCGACTTTGAGTGATATGTATTCTGCCATCACCTCTGCGATTGGTACCCTCAAGGGACCTCTCCATGGGGGAGCTAATGAAGGAGTTATTGAGATGCTCAAAGAAATCGGAGATGAATCAAATGTCGCCGCTTACATTGAGAAAAAATTGGCGAATAAGGAGAAGATTATGGGGATGGGGCACCGCGTGTACCGTACCCTTGACCCTCGCGCGCCTCATTTGCGTCGCATGGCAATTCGCCTGACTCAAAATCTCGGTGAGACCAAATGGATTCGCATGTCTGAAAAGATTGCAAAAATGGTCAGAGAACGCAAGGGACTCAATGCTAATGTCGACTTTTACTCGGCAACAGTTTATTACAGTATCGGCATACCGACGCGCCTGTTTACTGCTATTTTCTCCATTGCCCGCGTCGCTGGCTGGGTAGCTCAGGTGTTGGAGCAATTAGAGGATAATAGTATTTATCGTCCGCTGACTCGTTACACAGGACCTAAAGACCCTATTCCTGTCCCAACCATCGACATGCGCTAAGCATGATCAAGTGGTCTGGGGGGAGAACCTGATGCGTTAACGGAGCAAAGCGAAGTGTTGGCATCAGCTTCCCACCTAAGCCCAAGA
>JAVXPO010000102.1:0-4680 GCA_036644695.1 Akkermansia sp.
GGGGGCAACCCTTCTGAATTTATTCTAACCTTTCAATTTATTACACTTTTCATCACGGCAAAAGAATGGGGCAATAAAACTACACAATCATGGCTAATAATTGGCATCATTACTTCATTTTGCTGTAGCTTTGCATTTTTCTTAAAATTTAACATTTGTTCCTTTTGGATTATTCCATTTTTATTTTTAACCTATCGTTCAAAACAAAAAAATAATCTTTTCCAATTTATATTAGGTGGAGTCCTTGGACTTTCTCTTCTTGCTTTACCTTGTACTCAATAATTCACTTAGCTTTTTCATTGAATCATATTTTTATATAGCACTCATTACGGTCTATCAGGGTCTACAATGTCATATATAACTAATTATTCATCTATCATCAAAAAAATGTTCCTCACATTTAATGGATGCTATTTATGTATTTGTTTATATGTTATTACTATTAGTAAACTAAAGCCATTGTTAAAACTAGCAATCATCTCCTCTTTTATTATTACTTTTTTGCGATATTCGGAGCAGGAAGGACCGCATGACATCATTGCTTCATCTCTCTCATTCCTTATCATTTCATGGGAACATTATTTATTCTTAGCATGATAAGCATCAAAAATGATAATGTCATCAAATTTAATAAAAAAGTCATTATTCTATCATATTTCTTATTCATTACATTAACATTATTGATCAACATCAATTTAACAAATATATCAGCATACTCAAAATCTTATAAAGAAATAAAAGAACAGCTTACTTTTATCAAAAATGATAAAGATGGAAATTTCCTTAACATATCAGGATGGGATCAGGGATTCTATTTTATTACAAAAAAAACTCCTATTATCCGATATTTCAACATTAATGCTTCTACGGAGGATGTCCAAGAATCCAATCGTTTAGAGCAATTCAAACAAGTTACCTCTAAGCAACTAAAATACATCATCACTAATCATGGTTACATGGATTTGCCATCTGATAAGAAATCAGATAGTCTTTATAAAAAATTATTAACAGATCAATATCATTATCTAAAATCTCTACAGAAAGGAGAGCAAACATTAGACGTTTATCAAAGATCAACTACCCCATAAAAGGCTGGAGTTATCCTTGCCAAATCTTCGATTGCGTTATAGATTATCTCATTGTGAAAACTCCTGATTTGCAATCTGCCACCCTTTTACAGCGATTGGGTATCGCACCTGGATTACTTGTTCTTGTCATCATTGCTGATTGGCTCCTTTTTAGTGGGGAAGCTACCTCGCTGGGAGCAAGCCTTATTCTGTCTATCCCTGCTGGAATGATCATTGCCGTTATTGCTACAATTTGGCAAAAGAGACTCTATCACGACACCATTTTTCGCGCGATCTTAAAGGGATTAACTCTTGGCGTTCTCACCGCCATCCCCACGCCATTAGGGTCTATTGTTGCTATTTTGGGAGCAGTTTTGCCAATGCTCCAAAAAGAATCAGCTCACCTAAATCACCAAGATTCACCAAGCGTTGAGGACGAAAATCCTGCTCCTGACAACTTGCGACGTACACATGGACGAGTTATTAAGTAATTCACTTGATAACAATTTCACTCTCTTTATACTCAGCTACGGACATTACTCTCATTGCTCATGGAACTCCCAGAATTGCGCCAAAATATTGATTGCATCGACGCACAAATCATCGAACTCTTAAAACAACGGTTTTCCTACGTTCGTCAAATTGGCGATCTAAAAAAAGAAAATAACGCCCCTGTTTTCGTCCCTGAACGTGAATTTTCTCTGATATCTAAACTAGAAACCCTCAATCAAGGGTCAATCCCTAAACAATCTCTCCTTGCCATCTATCGAGAAATCATTTCTTGTGGGTACGCTCAAGAGGGTAATCTGCGAATTGCCTATCTAGGGCCTCCAGGAACATGGTCTCACATTGCGGCGATCAAACAATTTGGGAGGAGTGTCACTCTCTTAGACACCCCAAATTTCAGCGATATCTTTGACATGGTTTCACGAGGGAAAGCTCATTATGGCATCGTCCCTGTTGAGAATTCAACAAACGGAGCCGTTACTCCAGTGCTTGACCTATTTGTACAATCCTCACTCAAAATTTGCGCCCAAATCCATCTTTCGATTAAAAATGCCCTCATGGCAAATGTTCCTTGTGAACAAATCCGTACTATTTATTCCCATCCTCAACCTCTAGGGCAATGTAGTCATTGGATATTACGCCATTTTCCCAATGCTGAGCTCGTCGAGACATCGTCTACAACGAAAGCGGCACAACTCGCGTCAGAACAGTCTTCTCAAGGCGCTGCTGCTATTGGTACTCCCCTTGCCGCAGAACTTTTTGGACTCACCCTCCTCGAAGAAGATGCGCAAGATAATAGCAACAACACGACTCGTTTTGCCATTATTGGACATCAAGAAAGCTTGCCAACGGGCAAAGATCGTACCTCTCTTCTCTTTCACATCCATCACCAACCAGGAACCCTCGTTAGTGCTCTGGATTGCTTCAAAAAACATAATATTGACCTGATTCGTATTGAATCTCGCCCATCCAAAGTAATCAACTGGGAGTATGTTTTCTACGTTGATACATTGGGGCATGCTCAGGAAGAACCTTTACGCTCTGCCTTAAAAGAATTAGAACAACATTGTTCCCTTCTCAAAATACTAGGCAGTTATCCTCAAGTAGATCTCATCTAAAAAATCCATGTCCTCGACACATTTCAAAAATATTGGCATCCTCATTCTCCTAACGATACTAGCTTTATTAGCTCCACTCTCTGCATCAGCAGAGACAGAGGCAATTACACCAGTAAAGACACAGCCTCCCGTATCTCAAAAAACACCCCCTCTCCAAAATCGTAAGGAAGATGCCGATCATCCAGCACTCACCGAAACTACTGAAGCTCGCAGAGAACGCATGAAATGGTGGAAAGATGCCAAATTCGGCATGTTCATCCACTGGGGGCTCTATTCTGGACTCGCAGGAGATTGGAAAGGAAAACACAAAGGAGCTGAATGGCTACAAAAAAATGCAGAACTTGATACTGATACCTATGCAAAAGAGGCCCAACCCCTTTTCTCTCCTAAACAAGGCTTTGCTGAAGAATGGGCTACCCTCGCCAAAGAAGCTGGTTGCCAATATGCGGTATTGACCAGCAAACACCATGAAGGATTTGCCCTCTTTAATAGCGCAGAAACAGAATTTGACGCAAAAAACAAACAAGGTCGCGACCTCGTCAAAGAATATATCGATGCCTTTCGTGCTAAAGGACTCAAAGTCGGGCTCTATCACTCCGTCATCGACTGGCACCATCCCTCCTACGACAATACAATCTGTCCCGATATGTGTTATCCAGCAGGGCAAAAAAAATTACATGAGGATCAAAAAATACCACGTGACCAAGAAGCCTATCAAAAATTCCTGCATGCTCAAGTGAAGGAACTCATGAGCAATTATGGTAAAATTGATGTCATTTGGTGGGATTACTCACAAGGAGACATGTCAGGGCAAAAGGGATGGAAAGCCCCAGAACTCATCAAGATGGTGCGCAAATTACAGCCAGGCATCATTATGAATAGTCGTCTCTACACCAACTCATCCTTAGGCGATACGCCAGATACTCTCGATCTCAGGTGTGGCGATTTCATTACCCCTGAGCAGAGCATCCCCAAAAACAACTTAACCCATGTTGATTGGGAAACTTGCATGACCATTGGCAATCAATGGGGCTATACGCGTGATGACAACGAAATCAAAAGTATTGATGAATTAGTCCTCAAACTAGCTGAATGCACAACCAAAGGAGGCAACCTCCTCCTCAACATCAATCCTCAATCAGACGGCACCGTCCCTCTTGCCATCTCCATGGCAATGAGAAATATGGGGGCATGGCTCAAAGTTAATGGTGAAGCGGTTTACGGGAGCACCCCCGAAACACTCCCCAATCTACCAGAAGGCATTGCAGCTACACGCAAAGACAACAAAATCTATCTCTTCATTTTACAATCTTCTGAACTCATGAGAGATAAACCCTTGGTCATCCCTTTGCCCGAAGAATACAAAAAAGCATCCCTTCTTGGAGCAAGCTCTAACATCTCAATAACACCTGCGGGAATCACTCTCTCTCCTGAATTGCTCAACGGTAAAACAGTTCCCATCATCAGGCTATCTAAATGAGGTAACCCCCATCGGTCAATATCACCCCACTCAAAAATTAAATACGTTCTCCCCCAGCCCACCATAAGAAAAATAACGGCTTATTTAATAGCAGATAAGAGTTGAAAGTGGTATAAGTACAAGGGAATCAGCCCTTATAAACTTTGATTCAAAATTCATCAGAGGGATTCCAGCAATCGTTGAATCCACAAGTTAAAAGCATTTGTTTGTTTTTATCAATCAATCACAACGATAAGGGTCTAATGGTTCTGCTGGGGTAAAGTAAAAGGGTGTCTCAATCAAACGTTGTCCCGTCTTTTTATCGTATCTTTCCCACATAATAGCAGGAAGATGAGGATTTGAGCCAATCATCCACTTGCTTTTCTCTTCTGGGGGCAGGGATAAATATTTCTCTAACGTCATCGTATCTGCTTCTGCCTCTGCTAAAATGCGCCTATATTCTTCTCTTGGTAGATGATGTTTGGGATAAACTTGTGCCTGAAACAGGTCTCCAACCATATCTATTTCT
>JAVXPO010000103.1:0-1624 GCA_036644695.1 Akkermansia sp.
ATATCGGATTGCTAATCCGCTATTTTGTTAAGCGTAAAAACGATTCAATAGGAGCACTCTAGTTGAGAACGAGAGCTATCCTATCTGATCATGATTGTTGCACATTATGAACAAATATTTTTTCATTTCTAAAGGCAAAATTAAGAGCAAATTATCTGCTAATCAAGGCTTTGCGCTCATAGCGACGATTACGCTCATGGTGTTATTGGCACTGTTAAGCATAGGACTTCTAACGATTGCCGCCTCTCAGACGCGCATCTCGGAGAAAGGAGTTTTTGCGGCAGAGGCAAAGTCGCAGGCGCGCCTCGCGATGGAGGTAGCCATTGGGCGATTGCAGTGTGAGCTAGGTCCCGATCAGCGCATCTCTGCCAACTCAGGCATCTTGGATTCAAGTCCCGATTCTGAGAGCATTGACGGAGTTGCCTGCCCTTATGTCTTAGGGGTATGGGACAGCTGGGATACGTGGATGAATCGTAAAAATAGCTCAGGGAAAAAATTAACCGATACTTACGAACGTGGCAGGAAAGAGCTTTTCCGCAGATGGTTAATCTCGACATCAGATAAAAATAATGACAGCTCGCTTACCGCAGCAACTGATAATTTAGGTGCATATAATGCTAAGAATGAACGCAAAGTACAATTATTAGGCACGGGTACACTGGGGAAAAATACGGATAAAAAACAGGAAATCTATGCTGCCTTAGTTCAAGTTGACGACGCTAACTCTCCTCGTGGACCCGTAGGTAAGAAAAAGTCAAATGCGACGATGAAGTCAATTGCGTGGTGGGTGAGTGGAGAGAACCAAAAGGCACGTATCAATATGCCTCAATTCAAATGGGCGATACAAGATGATATAGAAATCATGCGTGGGACTTGGGATACCCCCACACCTGATATGACAGTCTTTGATGGGCTGGATCGCATGAAGGGCAAGTTGCCAAGTGATACATCAGAGGAGTACGACAATAAAATCCGCTCCTTGATCTCCTTTGATACCATGGGGTTACTCAATGCCAACTCATCAGGTGACCCACAAGGGACTAACTATCACCGCGTCTCTATGGATTCAGTCTCTATCTTGACGGATGTCAAATTCGGCGGGCTCAAAAAAGACCTCAATATCCTGCTCTCTCAAGAGGAATTACCCGAGGATTTTAAGGGAACCAATGCAGATATCGGCTTACGCCCCAAGTCATCAGAGGATGGCTCGGCAACAGAGGAGAATCGCCCCATCTCCTCATGGAATCAGCTCTATCAATGGGCTAATCTGTGGGACTCCACTATCTCTCAAGGACAAGATAATTCTGCGAAGCTTCAATGGTCGGGGCAATCCCCCTTTACCTTGATTGCATCAGATGCCGATGGCGTCAGTCGCATGATGAACAATCGTTACACCTACGTCAGGCAACCCATTTTGCTTAAAATGTATGTCTTTACAGGAGCCAAACTTGCACCCAAAGCCGGGGGGGCAGCTCTCGGTGGACGAATCACGACATCTCTCTTTGAAACTCCTGTTTTTGTCTGGTGGAACCCTTATAACGTATCCTTACAGATGAAAGGGGCAAATGAGGCACCATGGGGGAGCAACTATACTACGCACCGAGTCTTACCTCTTTTATATAGT
>JAVXPO010000103.1:1724-4588 GCA_036644695.1 Akkermansia sp.
TACCTCACTTCATTACCCCAGATGCCACTATTTTAGCCCATCATTATACAGAGGAATATACAGAAGACAATAAAAAGCTGGGTCCCTTTATGATGGCATCTGGGGTACTGGATGACAGTAAATATGGTACTCAATTAGCAGATCTGACGAGTGGAGCTAAGGGGGATGATCAAAACATCCAATGGCTCAAGGCGAGCCCGGCAGTCCTGAACCTTAACTGGGGTGTAGCAGGTAAAGTTGGTTGGGATAACGTTTACATGGATGCAAACTTGTGGATTCCTGATAGCAATGCAGAAGAGAAGGAAAAGAGAGAAGGCATGGGGCGTCCCAACCACGACCGAGGAATTACCAATGAATTCCTATCCTATCATGGAGTTTCAATCAAATGGGGAATCAAGCCACTCCTCGCTATGCCTCGCACGGGCAATTTGGATGATCGCTCCAAAGAAAACTATCAGGCAAAAATCTGGCAGCATTCCAGCCCACTCTTCTGGGGCGGACAAATAATCGAGCCCTCTGATTTAGCCTGCTCATATAGCCCCTACCAGTTTGAATACAGACAGGGCAAAGGAATGGATAAACTGGATTTACCCAGTGTCCTCTCGACAGATGGCTCAAAGTCAGCGCCCTTTGGTGGTCCTGGCAGCGAACAGGTAACTAACATTGTTGCCACTGAATTACCCCTGCACCCCCCCTATAGCCTCGCTGGATTTGCTAACTTCCGGCTCACGCCAGGATGGTATGATTCTGGTGGGGGAAAAGCGCAAATCGCCAAACGCTTTGCCTATCAGTCAGGTGTTCCTGGCGTTGGCATTGGCAATGCCTTTGCCGACCCCATCATCCCCGCTACAGAAATATTCTCTCATAATTCCATTGCCGGGGATGATTCATTAGGCGACTTTTGGGATCATGGTTTAATGGTCAATGATGGACTATGGGACTCATGGTTTACCTCCTCGCTCTCCTCAAGACCCCAGAGCTTAACCAGTGGAGGAAAAGCAGAACCCTTGGAAAGCGTCGTTAAAAAAGTCTATGATAAATCTGCACTGACCGATAAAACATCGGGAGATAAAAGTCGTACTCAACTTGCCAACAAAAGATTCTCACCCATCATTGGCACAGGTAATCCCGATAACATCAGTAAAGAATTAACAGATAAAGATGGCTATAAAAAATCCGCACGTTACATGCAACAAGAGGGGGGCTTTAACGTCAACTCGAGCAATTATCTCGCATGGAAAGCAATAATGTCTGGTCTCAAAGACCGTCGCATGATGTACATGGATCAAAACGGGACACCCAAGGAGCTCACCAAAGATAAAAATACGACCTTCTTCTCTCGTTTTAGCATCGCAAGCGCGAATCAATCACATGTTGATGATATGGGCTCAACGGGAGTAATGAATGGATACCCAATAGGGGAGTTCATGTCATGGACAGATTTGAGGAAAATAGATGATGATACGATTGATAAAATATCTAAAGAAATAGTCTCTCAGGTCAAGCAACGAGGTCCTTTCTTGAATCTCTCGGAATTCATCAACAGACGCTTAGTAGATGGTGATTTAGGAATCAAAGGCGCTCTACAGACTGCCATTGATAAGAGTGGTGCAAACTCTGTTTTTGACGGGATGAAACAACAATACATTGATCCCAAAGCAGAGTATCCCAATAAAGAAGCAGCCAAAGGCTCTTACTATACTGCCGCACCAGGTTACCTCATTCAATCGGATGTCCTTGCCGTCCTGGGTAACATCCTAACAACCAGAGACGACACCTTCAAAATCAGAGCCTATGGAGAAATCTCTGATAAAAGTCAAAAAACAATCCTATCGCGTGCCTGGTGCGAGGCAATCGTAAGAAGGGGGATTGATTACGTTGATCCAATCGATAGCCCAGAAACCTCTGCCATTACTGTAGACTATAAAACAGGCGCCTTAACCGATAGTAAATTATCAAAAATTAACAAAACATTTGGACGCAAATTTGAAGTTGTCAGTTTTAGATGGCTCTCATCTGAAGAAATTTAATCATCCCCCATTAAAATATCATCATGAACTCATTTTTTATCCGCCCATGGCTCATGGGCATTTGCCTCAGCTTCTTCCTCATCTCTACTCTCAACACACCTGTTTGGGGACAAGCAGTCAAGACACAAGAGAAATCCGAGGCACCAGCGAAACAAAAAACTGGTCTACGTTTCGTCTTAAAAGATAAAAACCGTCAAGAAGGTGAGACCCCTTATGTGATTGTTGATGCAAAAACAGTACTCCCTATCGACATTCAAACGAGCTTACCGAGTCAACGAATCCCGTTCCCCAAAGATGGCACCTTGAGATTCTTTAAGGAAATCCCTACCAAAGAGAAAAAAAATGTACCATTTTATTCATCACCTGTCCCCACCAACATGGGCAATAAATTATTGGGATTGATCAGCATTAATGATCAGGGGAAATATCAAATTGAGTACCTCGATGAGAACAAGCTCAAACCTGGCATGATTTATTTTAATAACATGACGAATCAAGAGCTCATGATTCATATGCCAGATGTCCCCAGTCCAGAAAAAAAGGAAATCCTCTTAAAGGGAGGGGCTGAGTATATCTTAGGCGGGAATTCTCTACCCTCGACGACAACGCAAATTTATAAAGCAAGCCTCTTGCACAAAGCCAGCATCAAAAACATGGGTGATCGCTGGTTGCCACTCGTTAAATTTAGAATCACGCGCTACCAAAAACGAGCCGTTCTCTGTCTCTTACTACCAGATTCTTCCTCACAAAATGTAATCTTTAGTCAAATCCTCATCACTCAATAACTCACCCCCCAGCATCAAATACGGGGCTGGCGGAGAAAAAGAGCAGGCG
>JAVXPO010000104.1:0-4578 GCA_036644695.1 Akkermansia sp.
CAATGGAGGTTTGCTCTTAACAGGCACCCTCAATGTAAGTCAAATTGACGTAAATGCTGGTTCGTTAACCTTGCTGACCAATGCAACTGCGACGGGAGTAACAGCAACAGTCAAGCAAGATGCAAGCTTGTCTCTTGGCAATGCATCGGGCTTGTCGACTATTAATAACCAAACGGGGGGTACTGTAAATGTGCTCGATGGTGGTTCATTAGTCACTAATGTCGATTTTACCAACAATGGTCAACTTAACTACACTATCGGTGCAGGGAAGAGTATGGCTCAGGTCGTCTTGAAGGGGACAGGGACTGTAGGAATTAAGACTGGTACCTTGACTATTGGTAAGACGACTCTCTCCGCTAATCAATCGTATCAAGTTGAAAAAGATGCTCGACTATCCTTCAATATGGAGGATTCTTCGGCAGATTTTGCCAAGGCTATTTCTGGTTCGGGATTCGTAGATTATACCGCGACGGTCAGACGTGATGATCTTAAAGCGTTGTCATTTGCCAATTTTGATGGGACATTGACCTTGAAAGGTGGACGTGTTCGTTTTAGTACGGGCAATATGTTGAAACAAGATGCGACGATCATCGTTGAGAACGGAGCTCAGTATTGGGATGTGGCAGATGCCGCCTCTGCGAGGTCGTATGCGTTTCGCTTGACTGGTGATGGGGATGAAAGTCGTGGTGCCTTGAGGATATCAAATAATGCTGTTTACAATGGGACAATGACCCTTGTTGGCAATGCTTCCATTGGTGGGGTATCTAATGATAATGCAACGATTAATTCTGTGATTACTTCTCAAAATGGAGGCATTTTGAGTCTTGGAACGAATGGTGATAATGATATTGGAACGGTGACATTAACTGGCGATAATACGAATCTTGCAGGGACAGAGCTGAGGAAGATTAATAAAGTTATTGCTGGAAGCACACATGCATTTGGGAATAAGTTAACCTTGGCAACAACCAATGCTGGTACACAGGAACTTGAATTGACCGCAAACGTTGAGTTACAATCTATTACTGGATTTATTGCTGGTAAGACGATGAATCTGATGTCGGCAACATCGGGATTAACGCTGACGGGGACGGAAGGAAGCAATCTGTATGGAAATATCTCAGGAGCTGGCAAGCTGGCTCTGCTGGGGTCGGGGACAGTGATCATTGGAGGGAATAATACCTACACGGGAGGCACGACCATCAAGGATGCTAAAGTAATTCTTGAGACGAATGCCACAGCATTAGGGACCTCAACTGTCAGCTTGGATAATGCCTCTCTTGATATGGGTGGGCTTGCCGTGAGCAATGCCTTACATGCAAAAACTAATGCTTCTCTGGCGGGCATTGGTGCCTATGTAGGTGATTTGACGCTAAATTCGGTGTCTGGCTCAACTCAACAAACGCTTGTTGTGACAGGTAATTTACATGCCAAGTCTCTCAATCTAGCTGATAGTACGGCGCGAATTGATGCAACGGGGGATATAACGATCACAAATGGTGGTTCGTTCACCTTGGATATTAACAATGCCTATGATGCTGCGACGAATCCAGATGCTATCGTCAAATCGACAGGGACGGTGACTCTTGGTGGTGACTTTGCCTTGAGCTTTGACACGAACTTAAAAGCAGGTAACAATGTTTTCCAATTATTCTCAGGAGCAACATTTGCAACGGGGAATGCACCAACCGCGCATCTCGCCTTTGGCGATGATTATCTCAAGACCTTCTTTACATTGGATGCCTCTCAACTTGGTACTCACGGGAGTGTGACGATTAATCGGAATACGCCTGAGGGATATTTTGTCAATCAAGCTGATGTGAATGCAATGACTGGTGGATATCAATCCAAGGTAGACACCGCATTAGGGGCTGATGCCTCGGGAACTACCGTCAATCCTGTCAACTTTGACAAGGTGTATAATCTCGTCGATGATTCGTATCGGTTCTCTAATGGTCAAGGCTGGCTCAATATCCAATCTGCCTTGGAAGGCGCGACTAACAAAGTAGTGGTCTTTGACTACATCCCTGGCAATGGCGCTCTTCCTGTAGGTGATGATCGTGGCGTGATTTTCTCCAATAACAATAATTCATTTGGGGGGGGCTTACTCGCCAATAATGTGCGTATTGTTGCGGATGGATCTCTCGCTTCGGGAAATGATAATAAGCTAGTTGCTGGTGGTGAACTCCACATGCTGGGAACAGGGGATATCTCTTTAGGTGGCAATAAGGGCGTCCTCGAATTGCGTCCATTGGGTACTGGAGATGCGAGTAACTTTACTCTCGCTAATAATATCAATTTGCGCGATGGGGCAAGCATTGAACAAACAGGAGGTGTCAATACCTTAATTGGTCAGATCGGTGTCGTCTCGGGGAATGCAATTTTGTCGAACAAGACGGCTCATGAGATGATTTTCTCTGGTGCTATCCTTGCCAATGCTGGTACGAATCTCCAACTCGAAGGTCAGATCATTTTTGATAAGACCACACTGACTGGAGATACACTTACCTTAATGCAAGGGGCTGATTGGCAACTGCGCAATGGTGCTTCAGCTCAGGTATCAAATCTTGCTGGGAGTCAGGGAACCTTGACGGTTGCAGATGGAACATCTGTAACTTTATCGGGGGATGCCAATACGCTTGGCTCGCTACATGGTATAGGCTCTGTTATCTTAAATAACGCTACCCTCACCCTCAATACTGGAAATACACTCGCTGCCGATATTCAAGGTAAGGGCGCTTTAGTTCTTGAGGCAAACTCAAGTTTGACGATGGCAGCGACTGGTAGTCTCGGGAAGGAAGTCGTACTAAATCTACTAGATACCAACACCTTGATCTTGGCTGGTAACTCTGTTGATATAGGTACGTTGACTGGTTCTGGAAAAATCGATTTTGGTGGTGCAACATTAGGTATCACGGGGGGATCCTCTGAATTTAGTGGAACCTTCACCTCTGGGACATTGGAACAAAAATCAGGCAATGTCCTGACTCTAACGAGTGCTGGCAGTGTAGATACGAACCTTAAGGCTAGTTCTGGAGAAATCATTATCAAAAATACGGCAGCTCACTATGGTGATGTTTCTGCTGTTGGTGGTGAGGTGACATTGGTGAATAATACAACATTTAAAAGCTTAAATGTCGGGACGGGGGGTATCGTGAATCTTGGTCAAAAGGGACTCGATACGGCACAAGCTCCTATTTCTCTGACAATTAACGGCAATGCTACGTTTGGCAAGGGATCGACTCTTCAATTTATCATTCCCTCTGCGACACCTCAGTTAAGTGTCACGGGAACGATGACCTTGAGCAATCAAATAAATATCAATCTATTGGATAACTTGAGCGGTCAGTTTGGATCAGATTCTCTCAATTTTGTCTTGATGCAGGCTGATGGTGGCTTCTTGACAGAAGGTGGAACTTCTTTGGCAAATGGAACGAAGTTGACTGATTGGAATGTGAATGTATTAGGGAGCATTAGTCTCTTTTATTCATCGGGACTTGCCTATATTGATGGCATCCAAATCAAGACAACATCGGTCAAAAATAAGAAGAATGCCCTAGAAAGCAGTGCCATGAGTGAGAATGCTCATGCTGGCGCAAATCTCCTATGGGATAACGGACTGCAAAATTCAGGAACGAATCTAAGATCTCTCCTTGATGAAATCATGAATGATATGAAAGCAGGCAATTATGCCTCTGCTTCACATGCCATGGCTGCTGCTGCTGGTAGTACCGTGACCTCCTTGGTCGCTTCTCAGAAAGAAGGCTTCCGTCAACAGCAAATTGATATACGTAACCGCACAACTCAAATGGGGGTAAATCAGGATGTCGTCAATGAAAACATGCCATATTTCAATATGTGGATGCAAGGCAATGGTGGCTATAATAAGCTTGATGCCAGTGGTGATGATAGCGGATACTCGCTGAGTACCTGGGGTGGAACTGTCGGATTTGATGTCGATCTGAGCGATGCTCTCACGATTGGGGCTGCCTTTACTGCTAGTTATGGTGATCTTGAGGCTCAAGCCGCAGATACAGCCAAGGGCGATATGGACTCGTACTATGTCAACCTCTTTGCCCGTGTACAACATAAGGCATGGTCTCATACCCTAATCCTGACGGGTGGATGGAATGATGCCAATCTGGATCGTACTGTTGTTTATAACGGTGGGGCTTACAAAGGTAATGGAGATACGACTGGCTCTGGTTATGGTGCCATGTATGAGCTCACTTATGACGTTGCTCTCAATGAGAAAAAGACAAGCATCTTGCAACCTCTCTTCAATGCCTCAATCGTCAGTACAAAGATGGATGGTTACGATGAAACGGGAGCAGGCAATGCTGGATTACACGTTGATCAGATGGATATGACCACGGGGACGCTTGCCTTGGGTACTCGTTTGATGGGCATCGTCGGTAATAATTTGTTTGGTCGTGGTGCTCTTGGTGAACTTCGCGTGAACATTGCTCAAGATATGGGTGATGATCGCGGTCAGGCTGATGTCGGCTTCCTTGCTAACCCGGGCTTTATGCAAAATGTGAGAGGGCGCAAGATTGGAACGACAGCCTTCCAAGTTGG
>JAVXPO010000105.1:0-4530 GCA_036644695.1 Akkermansia sp.
ATGAAAACGGTTCAGGCGGGAACCTGATGCATCGCCTTCGGCTAACGCAACACGTTCTCCTCCAGACCCATTTGATGTTGAGCGGTGATCTTAGTGGATGTCGAGGTATGATTGATTGTGAATGGCATTGAGGGCGGCGGCTACCTCTGCCTTTCTTTTACTGGCGCCTAGTCCAGTGCCGATTTCTCGTTCTCTCCATGAGACGGATGAATGAAACTGGATGGTACCATCTGCTGGTGGGGCATCTTCTGTTGTGTAAACGGGGGGTTCTGGGAAAATTTGTTGTAGTAGTGCTTGTAGCTCGCCTTTGGGATTGATTTCTTTGAGGTCGCTAGAGGCTTCTGCTAAAGAGTTGCCAAGAATGCTGAGAAGAGAGCGTTTCGCTGTTTCATAATTAGAGTCGAGAGATAGAGCGCCAAAAACAGTTTCAAAGGTGTTGGCGATGATTGACATCCTCGCTCTCCCCCCCGTTTGCTCTTCTCCTTTACCTAGGATGATCAATTGATCTAATCCTAATATAAATCCCATCTTGGAGAGATGCTCTCTGCTAACGACGCGAGAGCGCATGTGGGTGAGGACACCCTCGGGTTGATCGGGGATGAGTCTGTAGAGTTCTTGGGTGACGGCGAGCTCGACGACGGCATCGCCGAGGAACTCAAGGCGTTCGTAAATAACGCGACCTTGCCCTTGTGCGCAAAAGCTAGGGTGAGTCAGTGCCTGATGCAAAAGTGTTTTATTGGTAAAGGTATAATTCAATTTTGCTTCCAAATCCTCGTAGGTCATGAGGAGATCATAGCGAAAAATAGGTTGTATCTCAAGCCTTGAGTGTCAAGTGATGCCTTAGTTTTTGTTTTTGTCGAGTAAGGGGAGGTATTTGCCATATCCTCGTTGCTCCATCTCGTCACGGGGGATGAATCGGAGAGAGGCACTGTTGATGCAGTAACGCAGTCCGCCTTTCTCTGTCGGACCATCATTGAAAACGTGACCGAGGTGAGCATCGCCTGATTTACTCCGAACCTCTGTCCTGATCATGCCTTGAGTGTTGTCGGTGCGCTCGGCAACGAGTTGCGGGGCAATGGGACGCGAAAAACTGGGCCATCCGCAATCAGAGTCAAATTGATCGCTTGAGATGAAGAGTGGCTCGCCCGTCGTGATGTCTACATAGATGCCTACTTTTTTATTGTTGTAGTATTCATTTTGAAAGGGCGTCTCGGTCGCATTTTCTTGTGTGACTTTGTATTGAATCGGGGTGAGGAGCTTTTTAAGCTCATCTTGAGATTTTTTATGATAGATGCTGAGGGGGATTTTAATCTCTTTTGCCTGTTGGGCTTGCTCAAATTTTGCAGGTGGTATGTGGCAATATCCTGCTGGATTTTTATCAAGGTAGTTTTGATGATATTCCTCTGCTTTGGCAAATTGGTGGAGAGGAGATACTTCGATGGCAAGCGTCCTAAAGAATTTTTTTTGAAGTTCCGCGAGAGATTGGTCGATAATGGGTTTATCGGCAGGGTCGGTGTAGTAAATGCCCGTTCTGTATTGGACTCCCTCATCATTCCCCTGTTTATTGACCGAGGTGGGGTCGATGACTTGATAGTATTGCTCCAGTAAAAAGGGCAGGCTGATGATGTCGGGGTTATAGGTGACGCGGACGGTTTCGGCGTGTCCAATATCGCCCTTGCAGACTTCTTGATAGGTGGGGTTGGACGTTTTGCCATTGGCGTATCCTGTTTCTGTCCCTGTTACCCCGGGGATGAGAGAAAAGTATTTTTCAACTCCCCAGAAGCATCCTCCTGCGAAATAAATTGTTTTGGTTGGCATCTTGACGTTGGGTTGTGTGGTGTTTTCTCCATTTGTGGGCAGAGAGAGGAGCAAAAAGAGCAAAATGATGAAATGATACCCGAGTATACGGAGAAATCGAATTTTTGGGAGGATTGATTTCGTGATGAGACGATTTAGTGGCTTCATGATGTTGTGGTGAGTCGCTGTCATTTGATTGGAGTCTTTTTGCCTAAAAAAGGTTGAAAAAAGATGCGTATATTTTAGGGGTTGGATTGACTGATGGCTTAGCTTGTCATTTTGGAGTTAACGGGCTTTTCTGCTCGCCATGAGGTGAGCTGTCCGTATGATAGTTGAAAATCCCATTTCTTTAATTTCTCAAATTTCCCTATTCTTTTTTGTATGATTGAAAATATTATTATTATCGGAGCTGGTTGTGCTGGTTATACGGCGGCGATTTATGCTTCTCGTGCTAGCTTAAATCCCTTGCTCCTGACTGGCTCTCAAATTGGCGGTCAGTTGACGACGACGACCGAGGTTGAGAATTTCCCTGGGTTCCCCGAGGGGGTAATGGGGCCAGATTTGATGTTTTTGATGCAGCAACAAGCAGAGAAATTTGGGACGCGCTTTGCTTACGAGGATGTGCAAGAGGTGAGCCGCGATGAGGCAGATGGTCTTTTTACGATTAGGACCTCCTCGGGGACTTATCAATCCCAATGCGTGATTGTAGCGACGGGGGCATCAGCTCGATATATGGGGATTGATGGCGAGAGAGAGTTAATCGGGCATGGCTTGACGGCTTGTGCCACATGCGATGGTTCATTTTATCGCAATGTCCCCGTTTGTGTCGTTGGGGGGGGCGATAGTGCCTGCGAAGAGGCCTCCTTTTTAACGCGCTTTGCCTCAAAGGTATATTTGATTCATCGCCGTGATTCGTTACGCGCCTCCAAAATTATGTCTGAGCGTACTTTGGCAAATGAGAAAATTCAGCCTATCTGGAATTCTGCTATTACGCAATACAAGACGGATGATCAGGGTGAGGTCTCTGGAGTCATGATTCAAGATACAGTGACTGGCGAAGAGCGTTTCTTGGAGCTTAAATGCGTGTTTATGGCAATTGGTCATACGCCTAATAGTGCCTTCCTCGGCGATTTGGTTGATCGAGATGAGGCAGGGTATGTGAAACGTTTGCCTGGGGTGACGGCGACTAAGACGCCAGGGCTTTTTGCCGCAGGCGATGTAGCAGACCCCTTGTATCGACAGGCGATTTCATCAGCTGGCATGGGGTGTGGTGCCGCGATTGAGGCAGAACGTTACTTGATGGATGTATAATTTTTATTGGAGTTTTCCCTTGGAGGGATCAGTCTCATGATGAATCATTTTAGCATTTTCGATCTTTTTACGATTGGCATTGGTCCGTCATCGTCTCACACCGTGGGACCGATGCGTGCCGCTCATTTGTTTTTAGATCAGGTGTTGGCTTCTCCACGCTTCCGTGAGATTGCTACGATTCGTTGCGATTGTTATGGTTCGCTCGCGGCGACGGGGAAGGGGCACGGAACGGATTCTGCTATTATTTTAGGTTTGATGGGGGAATCGCCCGAGACGGTTATCCCGAACAAAATCCCTGCAAAAATTGAGGAATTGAATCAATCTCATGTCCTTGATTTGGGGGAGGGGAATCAAATTGAGTTTATCCCGGAGAGAGATATTGATTTGACACATTTCAATCCCTTAAAGATGCACCCCAACGGGATGCATTTCTCCGCGCTTAATCAAGCAGGTGAGCCGATTGAAGATGCGATTTATTATTCGACAGGTGGAGGCTTTGTTTCATCGGAGCACGAGCTCATGTATCCAGAGGAAGGAGCTCTTGTCGCGTATCCCTATCCCTATCAATCGGCACAAGAGCTGTTAGATATGACCGATGCGAACTCGTGCTCTATTTCTGATATTGTACTAGCCAATGAGTGCATGCTCGCTACCGCTGAGGAGGTGGGCGCAAAACTGAGATTTATCTGGCAGACCATGCAAGACTCGATGAATAGGGGAATGTCTATCTCTGGAGATTTGCCGGGACCTCTCAAGGTGCCAAGACGTGCTAAAAAATTGAGAAAGCTCTTGGTCATCAATGGTGAAAATCAATTACGAGACCCCTTGTCTATCTTGGATTGGGTTAATTTATACGCCATGGCAGTTAGTGAAGAGAATGCCGCTGGCGGTCGCGTGGTGACTGCCCCAACAAATGGTGCCGCAGGGATTATCCCTGCTGTGCTGAACTACGCTGTGAAATTTTGTGAATCTCCCTACAAGGATGCTGTCGAGAGATTTTTATTAACGGCTGGCGGAATTGCCATTTTGTATAAAAAGAATGCCTCTATCTCTGGTGCTGACGTAGGCTGTCAGGGCGAGGTCGGAGTGGCATGCTCAATGGCAGCTGCCGCGTTGACTGAGTACATGGGGGGATCGCCTCATCAGGTAGAGAATGCCGCTGAAATCGGCATTGAGCATAATTTAGGACTAACCTGTGATCCCATCGGGGGGCTTGTGCAAATCCCCTGTATTGAGAGAAATGCCATTGCTGCCATCAAGGCATTGAATGCTGCGCGCATTGCTCTACGCGGGACGGGGCGTCATTTCGTTCCCTTGGATAAGGCGATTCGGACCATGAGAGACACGGGGCGAGATATGCAATCCAAGTACAAAGAGACCGCCCAAGGGGGCTTAGCCGTGAATGTGGTTAATTGCTGATTC
>JAVXPO010000106.1:0-4331 GCA_036644695.1 Akkermansia sp.
CTTCAAAGTCGCTTTCGGGCGGTCGCCTCTTTCGGTGTGCCCCGCTCACGGGGTGGAAGAAGAAATTAGCACGAGATTGATTTTTGTCAACATTTCTCGCGTGCAAAAAAAATCACAGAGAGAAAATATATATAATAATTCGTTTATGGTAAGTTAATTGCATTTTTTATTTTTTATTTCTTACTTCTCTCTGAATTCCTATAAAATCGTCGGATTTGCTTCTGTTTTCCTAATCAATTGCGTATTTTGCTGAAATTCGCTCATTCTTCTTTTTTTTCTTGATGAGTTACCTCATCAAGGGGTGATGCATCGCTTCGTTTCTCTCCTTTTATCAATGAGTTAAGCGTTTTTATCGTGGGGTCTCCCTTGAGTGTTGGTCGCTGTTGCCAAATGCGGGTCATTGCCGAGGTAATCAATCCAGTTGGTATGGCAATCAGGGCAATACCCAAGAACATAATGCATCCCGTAAAGAGCTTACCTAGAGGCGTAACGGGGACATAATCGCCATAGCCAACTGTTGATAATGTTTCTACAGCGAACCAAAGTCCATCGAGCACCGAAGCAAATTTCTCAGGCTGAGCATATCGTTCTGCCATAAAAATACCGACACCCAAGACGTAAAGGAGGAGAACAAAAACCGTCAAGAAGAAGTAGAATTCGTTTTTGATGAGTTTGAATGCTCGCAGGATAGGAGAGATTGCCTTGTTAAATCGGATAAATTTGAGCAAGCAGAGCAATTGCATCATGCGTAAGGGCTCCATGATATCTTTTTGACCCAAGCCCTCTAGTGCAAGGATGACAGGCAGAGCGACCAGGAAGTCAACAATCCCCATGGGGCTCAAGAGATAATGTATCCGTTTTTTAGAAATGATGATACGCAGGAGGTACTCCGCTAAAAAGAATAGCCTCAAGAAGAAGTCATACCAGCTCATGGCATCAGTCGTCTTGGGAAAGTCGATCTCTAATGTAGGTATCGAAGTTAACGAGAAACAGACGAGCCATAAAAGGATGGCGACGCGAATGACTCTCTCCCAAATGCCAAAATAAGCATATCCCCGACTATCTCTCCATTTTGATATCATGATGGTATTGAAAGCTACTTCACTACAGATAATCAACACCAAAGATGCAAATTTACATATAAGTATGACAATTCATCGAATGCAGTCTCAAGTAATGCTAGGCAAAGGGGTGTATCCATGAAATGTTATCCCACGAAAATTTCAGGTATTCCTGATGATTTAGCCTTTTTAATTTTTTTACAATGATCAGTTTCCTCACTGCCTTTTTGGGCAATAAAAATGAACGCGAAGTCCGCAAGCTCAAGCCAGTTGTCGCCAAGATTAACGAGCTTGAGAAATCTCTGATTAACAAGTCCGCAGACGATCTACGCGCGATGACGAGAGAATGGCAAAACTATCTTCACCGTTTTTTGCCCTTAGTCATCCCCTCTGGTCGCGTTTTAAGAGAGGCAGATGCGGCACAACGCAAACAATGGGCTCAGGAAATCACAGATCGTTTTAATTCCCTTCGTCCAGATTTCCCCACTCTCCCAAAATCTATCGAACCAAGCCCCGAAGCCATCGAGGGGGCAAAACAACAATTCCATGCCATTGAGGGGCAATTCCCGCGTATTCGCAATAAATACTTGGATCACATCCTCCCCATGGCATTTGCTGTCGTTAAGAATGCGGCTCGCAAACTTTGCGGACAAACCGCCAATGTTTGCGGACTCCCCATGGTCTGGGACATGATTCACTTTGATACTCAGTTACTCGGGGGCATTGCTCTACATAGAGGATATATTGCCGAGATGGCAACGGGGGAAGGTAAGACCCTCGTCTCTACCCTGCCCGTTTATCTGAATGCGTTGACTGGGTTAGGCGTTCACATGGTAACGGTTAATGATTACCTCGCTCGTCGCGATAGCCAATGGATGGGATTTCTCTATCACTTTTTGGGCATCTCGGTCGGGTGCATTGAGAACCAATTGCCAGAGGAGCAGCGCAGTCAGCAATATCTGTGCGATATTACCTACGGCACCAACTCCGAATTTGGCTTTGACTACTTGAGAGATAATGGCATTGCCACCTCTATAGAGAGACAGGTACAGCGCGGTCATTATTTTGCCCTCATTGATGAGGTTGATTCCGTCCTCATTGATGAGGCGAGGACACCCCTGATTATCTCTGGTCCTGCCTCCGCTGGCGATGGCAACGAGTTCATTACAGCAAAGCCCGTCGTCGAGCGACTCTTCAAACAACAGACCCTCCTCTGCAACGAATTAGTGGCTCAAGCTCAACGCACCTATGAATCAGGAGATGAAAAAGCGGCTGGCAGGATTCTTTATAAGGTGAAACTTGGTCAACCTCGCAACCGCATGTTTTTGCGATTGATGGAAAATCCCGACCTGCTCCGTCTCGTGGAAAAAACCGAGCTACGCATCTTACGTGGTGCCAGCAAGCAACCGCTCGTCACCCTCAAGGAAGAACTTTTCTTCGTCGTCGACTTGAAACGCCGTGAGGCAGAATTGATGGAAAAGGGGCGGCAATTCCTCTCTCCTGGAGATCCCTCTGCCTTCATCATCCCCGATATGGCAAAAAAGCTGGATGAGGCACCCCGTCCAGGAGAGTCCAGAGAGGCACAGATTAAACGAGTCCGCCAAGAGCTCGCCACAAACGCAGGTAGCCTCCACGCCACCTCTCAAATGCTCAAGGCATATTGCCTCTTTGAGAAAGATGTCGAATACGTCATCCGCGACGGCGAGGTCGTCATCGTCGATGAGCATACGGGGCGCGAAATGCCAGGCAGACGCTGGTCAGACGGACTCCATCAAGCCGTCACGGCAAAAGAAGATCTGGAGATGGAGGAGGATAATCTAACCTATGCCACCATCACCATTCAAAACTACTTTAGACTCTATGAGAAATTGGCAGGGATGACTGGTACCGCCGAGACAGAAGCCGCCGAATTCCACGACATTTATAAATTGGATGTCCTCCCCATCCCGACGCATAAACCTTGCATGCGTCAAGATTTGAATGCCCTCATCTTCAAGACAAGACGAGATAAATACACGGCTGCCATCTCTCGCATCAATCAAATCCACCAAACAGGACAACCCATCCTCGTGGGCACCGCAAGCGTCGATGCCTCAGAAACACTCTCACGCATGATGCAACGCTCACATATCGCACATGTCGTCCTCAATGCAAAAAATCACATGAGTGAGGCAGAGATTGTCACCCGAGCAGGACAAAAAGGTGCCGTCACCATCTCTACCAACATGGCTGGGCGTGGTACCGATATTAAACTCGGTCAAGGAGTTGAGGAATTAGGGGGATTATTTGTCTTAGGGACAGAGCATTATGAATCTCGTCGCATCGACCGTCAGTTGCGTGGTCGTGCAGCTCGTCAGGGCGACCCCGGGCAAACCCAGTTCTACATCTCATTAGAAGATGAGCTCTTACGCAATTTTGGCGACACTCAAGAAGCAGGCAAAATGCTTGATAACTCTCAAGAAGAAGCAGAGCAGTCCGTCAAAATCCCCACTAGTGCCACAGTAGAGAATGCTCAACGACAAATCGAACTCCGCAATTGCACTTGGCGCAAGCGAGTCCTGGACTTTGACGATGTGATGAACACCCAGCGCAATGTCCTCTACTCATACCGCAATGAGATATTGCGCTCCGATTGCCCGCAACAGCTTATTTTTGAGGTTCTCGACGAGGTTATCCCTGTCCAAATCTCCGAACAATTGGCATCATGGACGTCTACTACCGACAAAATGCCCCTTTTGCTCGACTGGTTGAGCGTTAACTATCCCCTACCCTTGGATATCCCACAAAATATGGAGGGTAAGCAAGATAACGAAATTATCCGTTGCATCTTGCAGGCAGTGAAAGACTCCTACATCTCCATCTCGTCCATAATCCCAGAAGAATACATGGAGTACGTCCAGCGCAACCTAATGCTCCACGTCATCGACACCCTTTGGCAAGAACATCTCAGCAGCATGGAAGAGCTCCGAGAAGGCGTCAATCTCCGAGCAACTGGACAAAAAGACCCCCTCATCGAATACAAAACAGATGCCTTTGTCCTCTTTGAACAACTCATGGATGACATCAAAACAGGTATTATGAACAACATGTTTAATACTTGCATCGGCATGAGTCAGGCAGAGGGAGGAGTTGACGTTGAATCTCAAGTCCCACCAGCAGAAGTCCGCAAAAGCATCTTAGGGTAATAAGCCCTGCTCCTAATTCCTCCCAAAAAGAAAAAAGGGACAGAAGTAATTTCTGTCCCTTTTTCTTATCTGTTAATACTACTCT
>JAVXPO010000107.1:0-4311 GCA_036644695.1 Akkermansia sp.
GACAATGCCCAATACACAACGCAATTTTCATATTTATCTTATTATTATTTAGTTAGTTATTTACCCTCAAGTTCAGAAAGACGAATCTCAATCCCTCTCAACACCTCAGTCTGCTGAATTTGAATATCTTGCGCATGAGCGGTAAACGCCTTAAAATCCTGATAAATACAAACCGCGAAAGCGAACCCTCCAAACATCACGATGATATCCTTATACTTCTTGGCTGTCTCAAGACGTTTATCAAGAAAATCGCACATATCATTTGCCCCCCTGAACTTGTGGTCTCTGCCCTACAACGATAATCTTGCCAGTCTCCGGGTCTTGCTTGAGCGTCAGGCTACCACCATCAGTCCCGGCAACCGTGAAATCAGTAAGTCCGCACCCGGTTAGATACAGAGCCGAAATCCCGGCAATCAATGCGCCGATCAATACGTACCCGATTTTACCCCAAATGGTAGATGCGGTTTTTGCCATATCTTGAAAGATTTTAGCGGCTTTGTCGGCAACATCCTTGACAGTTTTATCCTTGTCCATGACATCAGCATAAAAGAATGTAATAAAAAGGCACTCGCACCGAAGGACAGGGTCACCAATCGTCATTACTCCGCCTAAATCCCCCTGACCTAGCGATACCAAGCCCCGTGATTGTTGTTCGCTTCCTGGGTGTAAATACCACTGTATTCACAAGCCCCCTCTTGTACGCCTCTGCGTAATACCTGAAAGCATCAGCCGAATCAGAACATACATCATGCAAGGGCTCTTCCCTCAATGCCCCATTAGCCCCCGCTGGAAGCTTCCTGTAATTCTTTAATGCATTCAAACCAGAAATATATTTCTTCCCTCCCGCCTCGATTGGCTCGTCGCATCGTTCGTGGAAAACACAATCCCTCAATACATCCCGCGTCTGGTCAATCCCTTCCCACACGTCCGGGATGCGCGGCAATCGAGTTACCGTAAACCCTGCATTCATGATACCCTGCTCAAAGCTCGAACCGTTCCAATCACCGTTATTCCCATCATGAGGTATAAACACGGTCTTAATTACCCCATAATCCTTTTCCCATTCTCTTAATTTGGTTGCGTAAAACCCAATTAATTGCCTATTGGCCTGGAAGTGATCTATGACCCTATGCTCCATTTTGCAGTTCTGGACAATCCACATTGATGTCTGATCGCCCTTCCCTAAATCCATCGACACATAGAGTGGATAAATCAGGTCAACCTCAAAACGGCAATTCAACCTTCCCTTCTCCCTCAACTGGTCAATCCATGGTCCATAGATTGCGTTCTCGTCCTGTTTGTCAAATGCCTCATCAGGTGTACTTGGATACTCCTGACGCATGGCGTAGCCCATTGTGCGCTCCTGTGACGCATACCATGCTTTCTGCTCATCCGTCAGTTCAATTCCAGCGGATTTTATCTCCGTAAAATACTTTTCAAGGTAACCGGGAATCCTCACGCCTTTTGCATCCTGAGCGTATTCAGGACTCTTCCACCAGGGAAAGAAAAAGAAACGCCAATCCAAAGACGAAAGCCTCTTGCCACACATCTCCATGGATTTACTCGTCATATCGTAGTTGATCCCGAACCTGCCCCCCTCATGCGTGGACTCTCGAATCACAATCCCGTTCTTTGAGACGGCGTTGATTGACCCAGTAACGATTTCTTTTGCCTTTTGTGGGGCATGAATAGCTACATGCCCCAACTCGGAAACATGAAGCAATTGGAGAGTACCGCCACGCAAAGACGTACCCACGCGCACATTTGAGCCATTCTCCCAGTCAATCCCTGTCTTGCTATTCGATCTGATTTGTTTTAGCTGCTTGATTTCTTTTCCGAGAGCGGAAATAGCAAGCTCCTCTTGCGTGGCATTTTCTGGAACGTAACCAAGGAAATCATAGGCAAACCTGATCTTTTTAAGCTTATGTTGTGCATCAATTAGCGTCTTGTCAATAATCCCAGAGCTGAAATTATCCCTGAATAAGCACATATCTAGAATCAGAATGGCTGCATACGTCGAAATCCCAAGCTGGCGAGCCTTCAAAATGTCGTTTCTATACCACAAATTGGAATCCAAATCATCCTGTGCAAAATTCATCTGGAAGCGAACAATCTTTCCCTCCTTGTTCTCAATCCAATAGAGATGATTCAGCCTCCACTTGCGCTCTGACAATAAAGCATAAAGTTGTTCGAATTCACTCATGGCGAATAATTGGCGCACCACCTAAAGCCTTCAAAACGTCGCCGATCACGGTTGTTTGGACTTCGACCTTATCTGGCTCATAATGACCAAGCATCTTGTTAATTTCAGCGATTGCCGCAAGCTTCGAGGGCATCTTTGTCTTCGCACCGTTTTGCAAAATAGACACCTCCTCACAAAGCTCTGATTTATCATCAATTTCCCCAACTGGCGTTTTGACGACAAGCGTCAGATATTCAAGAATTTCTCGCCTAGTCAAAATAACACCTTGCTTGATTTCGGCTCTCAATTTGCTCAAATAGGCTTCAATATTTGCATTTTTCAGCAATTTTGAAGCACAACTCGCACACACAGCCGAAGAACTCTTTGACTTATAAGCTCTTCTGTAGGCATCGGCTTTATCAAGCCCCTCAGTTAAATAATCGCAAAACTTGCGCTGCTTGTCATTCAAATTCTTCACAAAATCCCCCTTACATGATCACTTAACCCCCATACTGGAACAATACACCCCCGCTTAACCTCAACCATACGCAGATGCGTGATATCGCCAGCATCATAACACGCCTTGATGCTCTTACGGCACCCCGCATCACTCATCCCCGTCATCTCCTCAATATCAGATTTTGTCGCCTCGCCCCGCATTAGCACACACAAAACCTGCACTTGCCCCATTGTCAGCCCATTAGTCCGACAGCGACGCAAGAAATTAATGTGTTCAATTGTACCAAATCCGCTGTCCATGACAACATCTTAACACAAATTACCCTTATCAAGACAATCATCAACAGAGGCATATGCCACACATTTTCAGATTGCAATCTCCCCTTTATAATCGTTAATAGCCGCAATCACTTATCAAGACTCACTCTATAACTCTTTGATAATAAATGGGAACGGCATTGTGTCATACAACGTTAAAAAATAGTTGACTTAATAAGCAATGTCTAGTAAGTTGATTGTGTTGCCAGACGGTAGGCGATCAAAAACCAAAAACATAATAGGAAGAAAAATTGAAATGAAAATCATCATTAAAGAAACGCAAGAAATTGTTGACCTCACCCTCATCGATCTTGAAACAGGACTGTCGCAAACGGAAGACATCCTCGGTAATGCCGAGGCATTCCGTGAAGGGCAAATAGAGAAGAATGAGGAAGGGGAGTACACTTGCGATCAGGCGTGTTACGACTGGTGGCGCGAAATTTTTGAGGAAGAGTCTGCTTTAATGCAACGCGTTGCTAGTCTTGAGCTTGATCACGATCGCGATGACATCGACGAGGTGTTGAGCGCAGCCGAGGGCACGGATTTGGAAAACCATGCAGACGTGGCAAACTACTTACTTGATTGTGCATTCGGCAAACAATAAAGAGCCCAAAACAAAATAGGAAGAAAAATTGAAATGAAAACATATTATGAAACGAAAGAAATCATCAAAAAAGCCTTCGACTCGCTCAAATGGAGTGATGACTACGTCTCGCACGCATTTTGTGTGCGAGACGTAGCCCCAGACAAGTGGCAAAATGAACCTTGTCAGGTTGATTTTGTGGCAATTGAGAATATTTGTGCAACCGATGAATCCTTTGCTCAACTGATTAATCAGCTCGAAAAAAACGGTCTTGAGCTATTAGATTTTTCGGAGGAGGGATTTGAAATAAACGGGGAGGGATATCCTCAATTGAGACAAAATGAGATCGGAATTTTGGTGAAACAAAACGATCTTAATATTGAAGAATACATAGCTTGGCTAATCAAAAGCCATGACGACATCAAAAACATTTCAGCAGCGGTGCAAGAAATCGCGAAAATATCGAGTGTGACAGGGGCTTCCGCGTGGATGTGGAAAAGCGGGAGGAGGACCCCTTCAAAATCCGCTGTTGCCCTCCTTAAAATGTACCGATCGGCTCGCAAATAAATTGCATGACAAAGAATATTCAGTAAGAATACGGTACGAATCAAAATATTGAATTTAAGTATAGCGTTGATAATAATGATATTATGTTAACTAGTCGACCTTGAAAAAGCTCGTTTTTGAAAAACAATAGATCAAATGGAGGGCAAGTGAGCAATCATTCTGCCTTGTAGCATAATTCGGATGAGGACAAAAAGCTTCACTA
>JAVXPO010000108.1:0-4304 GCA_036644695.1 Akkermansia sp.
AGTTCGATTCGGAAAAAATCCTGATGAGCGGGTTTGGATGGCTGATTTTTGGGCTACATGAGAAGAAAATTTTACCGGAAAATGAATGATATTCGATCAAAAACTGGTAAATTTACTTCTTTAATTTTGTCATACAATGCTTATGGTCAACGAACTATTTCTTTTTCAGGGTCGACTAGTTAGTCGATATTGATCATCTTCCGGGACAACTGGATTCTGGACGGCCACCACAGGTTTGAAGTTGTCAGGAGGCAGGGAAACAAGCTCAGGTTAATTCTCTCTCTTATGTCAAGACTGCTGCCATATACCCATCTTTGTGTTCGAAGGCAGATGCCATGCGCTCCTGCTCCTGTTTGCCGATACCGAATGCTTCTGCCGTCTGCTGCCACTGGCTAACTGCTCGGGCAATCGGTTTCAACAGATCATTCGTTTCAGAGGACTTGATGCCGCATTCAGGCGCGATACTGCGGAGGACATTCAGAGACGCAGACGTATCTTCCCAGTCGATAGCCGTATTGAGGTAGCGGGGACGTATATCCACGGGAGTCGGGTTCACGTCGAATAGTGGCGATAGAGACCAGCCTGATCCCCCGGTCTGAAGGAACCCATGGTTCCGAAGATGGTCATCCGTGTTGGAAATCATGATGCTGAATGCGATCCGTTGCCATAGCTGGCGCAAGTCTTGCTTGGGCGCAGCGCCATACTGGCGGATGGCGTCTACGATTTCGAGGTAACTGTGCTGTTCGTTATCCCGCGCTCCCAGCATGCTCATAGCCGACAGGTACGCGATTCTTCGTTGTTCTCGTGTGCGGTCAAAACGCCAGACGATCAGGACATCCTTGTCGGCTATTTTTTCCAGTTCGAAACGCGGGACTTGAAGCCCAGCTTTGGAGGCCAGAGCCAAGGCGACAGCTTCCCATGCAACGACGTTGTATTCATCATCGTGCCGGGGAAACTTGGTAATGCAGAGGTTGCCCTTCTTATCTTTTACCGATGCCTTCGGACGAGCGCCTCCCAGGGAAGAGCCGGGAGCAAGGAGCAACCGCAAGTCTTCGGCATTTTCATCGTCCCGGCAGAAGTGATCAGCAGCATGCAGCAGACGGGACAGGTTGACCAGAGGCGGGATTGGCGTCGTTCCTAGAGGGGCGCAGAACGATTGCCCTCCATTCGGTGAAAAGCGTAATGCTCCCTGCCTTGCCTCGTCGTTTACCATGAGAAGGTAGTCCAGTTCGGATAGCGTGTGGGGGCTTTCATTGGCTGTTCGTGCTCGTGCCAGTTCTGCCCGCCGCATCAGAATGCGCCCCCACCTGTCAGGAGTGGAATCGCCAATCGCTCCGAATACAGTGTGCCCGGGAGTGGTATGAAAGGTGCCGTCAGCCAAGGGCAGGAGTGGTTCCAGCGCAAATCTGTACGGATTTGCGAGCCATTCCTTGTTGTACTCGAAGGAGGCTGATTCCCTGCCTTTGCGAAAGTGCGACCACAGCCTGCCTGCTTGTACTGGCCCCGGGGAGGAAGGCAGGTCAATGAAGACGTCGATGGGAGTATCATTCATGGGACTTGGGAAGGTGGATACGTTTGGGCAAGCGTTCTTCTTCAAGAGCTCGGCCTATGGGATCATTATTGGCATCGACAAGATTTTTGAGACGGTCGGTCAGCCCCAGTACGAACAGGACGGCTGCATAGTTGCCTAGGGATACGCTGGGATCACCTTTTTCAAGTCGTCCCAGAGTTGCCCGAGAGATGAAAGCTCTCTCAGCCATAAGAATCGTAGGAATACGTCTCCTCTTGCGGGCATCGCTGATGTCTGCCCCCAGCTTCTTGAGCGCCGCTTTTACTGGCCCCGGTAGTGGGGATGTGGTTTTCATGAGAGAGATATGATTCATATATGAAACAAAAACAAGAAATATGTTTCATATATGTTACATATTTAGAAATACAAAGACCCTTCCGAAGACGAATTAACTGAGTTTGTGAATTCAGCTTATTACGGACGCAGCGAGCCGCCTCTCCATCGGTTCAACCGGCTTCGCCTTGCTCCTTACGCCCACCTGTTACAGCCTTCGCTTCGCTCGACTGTAACTATATGATCCGTATCGTAGCATTGAACCATTGAGGCGTATGCTCGCTACTTGCCCCGGAAGTGGGTGTCCTCATGGATACGGTAGACGACGTATCAGATGTTAAAATTGCAAGTTGTGAATCATTTGTACCATTTAGGAGAGAAGGGGCAAAACGCCTGCAAAGTATATAAGCGTTGCGTACAACACGCTGAGGGTTTAGTCCGTTGCGAAAGAGCAGGGAAAAAATGGCATGAAAAATGAGATGCCTCGCGTCATCAATTTCCTCTTGAACGAGTTTTAATTGCTCTACATTAAGAGATTCTAATAAATCTGTGGATAGAGTAATTCCACACCTCAACAGATTCTCCAAAATGGAGGGATAGATACTTATCAATATAGTCTGTCGAGTACCGACAGAGGGAGTATTTAGGCATTTGCCACCCCCTTTGCCAGCTCAAAACGTATCAAGTTTGTTACGTTTGTTGCTACGTTATCGTAGCAACTCATTGATATATAAAATGGTACGCGATACTGGTATCGAACCAGTGACCCCATCCGTGTGAAGGATGTGCTCTACCCCTGAGCTAACCGCGCTTTGGTGAGAAATTGGTATCTTATTTGTGTGTCTTTGGCAAGTTTAATTCAGGCGGATGATGTGTCAAAATTCGCAATTATTGGGTGTTCTCGGGTAGGGTAGGACGTCGCGAATGTTACTAACACCTGTGATGAACATAATGAGTCTCTCAAATCCTGCACCAAATCCTGCGTGAGGGACACTGCCAAATCGACGTAGATCGACGTACCACCAGTAAGCTTCTTCGCTTAACCCGAGGCGTCTCATGTTGTCAAGGAGGATGTCGAGTCGTTCTTCTCGCTGGCTCCCCCCGACGATTTCACCGATGCCAGGGACGAGTACGTCCATGGCGGTGACGGTTTTACCATCATCATTTAGGCGCATGTAAAATGGCTTGATGGCGGCAGGATAATTGTAGACGATGACGGGGCATTTGAAGTGCTCTTCGGTGAGGTATCGCTCGTGCTCGCTTTGCAGATTGATGCCCCACGAGACTGGGTAAGAGAAGGGGTGTCCACTTTTTTCAAGAATGGCGACAGCCTCTGTATACGAGCATCGGATAAAGGGTTTGGTGACGATTGCCTCTAATCGAGTCAGGAGGGTTTTATCGATGAATTGGTTAAAGAAAGCCATGTCTTCTTTATTATTGTCGAGCATGTCGTTGATGAGGTGTTTGACAAATGCCTCGGCGATGTCCATGTCACCAGCGAGGTCACAAAAGGCGATTTCTGGCTCAATCATCCAGAATTCTGCGGCGTGGCGCGTGGTGTTTGAGTTCTCTGCGCGGAAGGTGGGACCAAAGGTGTAGACGTTGCTAAGTGCGCAGGCAAAGGTCTCTGCCTCTAGTTGTCCGCTGACGGTGAGGTAGGTGGCTTTGCCAAAGAAGTCTGTTGCGTAGTTCGCCTGTTGGGTCGTTACTGGATTAGCTGGATTAAGCGTGGTGACACGAAACATTTCGCCAGCTCCCTCACAGTCGCTGGCAGTGATGAGTGGGGTGTGAACCCAGACAAAGTCACGATCTAAGAAAAAGCGATGAACCGAGGCGGCAAGGCGACTCCTCGTGCGCATGATGGCTCCATAGAGGTTGGTCCTGGGTCGTAGGTGGGCAATGGAGCGGAGGAACTCGGGGCTATGTCCTTTTTTCTGAAGGGGGTAGGTGTCAGGGCTCTCCCCAACGAGGTGGAGTGATGTGGCGCGGAGCTCCCATTTCTGTTTTCCTGGGCTTGAGACGAGGTCGCCTTGGATGCAGACGGCTGCCCCAGTATTCATGCTTGGGATTTGATCGTAGCCAGGGATGTCTGCATCGGCAATGATCTGAAGAGAGGCAAGGGAGGTGCCATCGTTGACTTCAAGGAAGGAGAATGTTTTGGAATCTCGTCGCGTACGAATCCATCCCATGATGGTGATGTGTGGCATCTCGGTCTGGCTAGTTAAGGTATGCTTGATCAATGTCCGTTGTTCCATGCGATAGGCATACGCTTTTCTAAGAGAAAAGTCAAAAGCGATGCGTGGTTCTGGGTCAAAAGGATAGAATTTTGAAATGAATCCTCAGATTGCACAGGTTTTTTGAGCAAGAATGAGATACTTAAGTCCTATCCAAAAATTCACCGCCCATATTAAATACGGGTCTGGAGGAGAACGTGTTGCGTTAGCCGAAGGCGATGCATCAG
>JAVXPO010000109.1:0-4267 GCA_036644695.1 Akkermansia sp.
CTGACCCCAAGAGGCGGGCTAACAGCAGGGTAAATTGAGAAAAAGGGTGCGGGGAATTTGTTGGAGAAATAAGACGGCGGTGAAAACGGTTCAGGCGGGAACCTGATGCATCGCCTTCGGCTAACGCAACACGTTCTCCTCCAGACCCGTATTTTATTTGAGGCGAGGAGTTTGTTGTTGGATTTACCCAGCAATGGGGACGCTATGCTCCATGGGGCGGACGGGGATCTGGTGTTTGGCGAAATATTCTTTTGCTTGAGCCACTGTATATTCGCCGAAATGAAAGATAGAGGCAGCTAAGACGGCATCAGCCTTGCCCTCATCGAGCACTTGCACCATGTGGTCGAGGTTACCCGCGCCACCGCTGGCGATGACGGGAATCATGACCGCCTCGCTGACGGCACGCGTCAGGGCGAGGTCGTAGCCTGTTTTTGCACCATCGGCATCCATACTCGTTAAGAGGATTTCACCAGCTCCGCGTCTCTCTGCCTCGATGGCCCATTGGATGGCATCCAAGCCCGTGAAATTGCGACCGCCATGGGTATAAACGCCCCATTTGCCAGGAGAGAGGCGTTTCGCATCAATTGCCACGACGATGCATTGATTGCCAAAAGCGACGGCACCTTCATTGATGAGATCGGGGCGATGGATGGCGGCGGTATTCAGCGAGACCTTATCTGCGCCAGCTAACAACATCTCTCTCATATCCTCAACAGAGCGAATCCCACCGCCGACCGTTAATGGCATGAAACACCGCTCGGCTGTCCGTCTGACGACATCCACCATGGTTGCACGACCATCAGACGACGCGGTAATGTCGAGGAAGACAAGCTCATCCGCCTGTTGCTCTTCATACGCCATCGCGCATTCGACAGGATCCCCAGCGTCGCGCAGGTTGATAAAATTAGTTCCTTTAACGACGCGACCATTAGTGACGTCCAGACAGGGGATGATACGTTTTGCCAGCACGCCCCCCATGTAGCCATGATTAGCCTCAAAGGAAAAGGCTAAATTACGCTTGAGAGATACGTATCTGTTGTTAGACTTGCCCCAACATGCTGACCATGGATGATTCTTTATCTACCTATCGAGGGTTTAAAAAGCTAGCTATTGCAGGGCTTTTGGCAATCATCGCCTGTATCTTATGGGAATTGGGGTGGTCCCTGGATAATGACGAATATAAGATCATTATCATTGGGCTCAATTTGGCGACAATTGCCCACTTGGTTGGGGTGATTGGCTCTTATTTGACGAATAAGGAGCTTAGACCCCCCATTCGTTTATTGATTTTCCAAGTATTGGGCTGTCTTATTATTCTTTTTTTACTAACCTCTGAAGATTCATTTGATGTAGAAAACCTCAATCAGAGCGAATTAATTCGTATGATTGCCACGATTGGGCTCGTCATCATCCCTGCGTTGGTCTCATTAACGCACGTTTTTGAGTGGCTCATCAAGCGGCAAGGCAAGGCAAAGCCGATCATGCCCCCCTCGATGCAATTTGTGGCATCATTGGTTTTCATTATTCTGAGTGGGGCAGGCTTATTGCTGATGCCCAACTCGACGGTTGCAGGGATTTCGTTCATGGATGCCCTGTTTACGAGCACGAGTGCGGTTTGCGTCACGGGCTTATCGACGATCAATTTCTCAGAGACCTTTACGACGACGGGGCAGGTATTTGTCATTTGCCTGATTCAGATTGGGGGCTTAGGAGTGATGACGTTCGCGTATTTCATTGCCATGATTGCAGGCCAGGGGTTTTCACTCAAAGATCACGTCTTGCTTAAAAACTTGCTCGATGAGAGCAATTTGAATGCGGCGGTCAAATTCGTGAGGAGCATTGTCGTTTTAACCTTGTTTATTGAATTGATGGGGGCGGTTTTTCTGTATTTCTCATGGCAACAATTTGGTGATGTCATCAATGGCAAACCGCTCTGGTGGCACGCGATTTTCCATGCCATCTCAGCTTTTTGTAATGCGGGCTTTTCGACATTTCACAATGGACTCATGGAGCCGGGGATTATCACCTGTAAATCAGCTCAAGCAACGATTATGGCACTCATTGCCATGGGGGGGCTAGGCTTTAGCATTTATTACGAAATCGGCACCCATATCTCGAAGGCGACTAAAAAGAAAAAGCCCTTGCGTCGCATCCCCTGGACGCCTTATTTTAAGCTCGTACTCATCACGACCTTTGTCTTAATCGTTGGGGGGGCGCTCACGATGGGGTTTATCCATCACATAAATGAGGGCAAAGAGCTGGGTGCCTCGATGTGGCTTGGGCTCTTTGATAGTGTCAGCTCCAGGACGGCAGGGGTTAGCATCACAAATATGGGCGACTATCTCCCCTCGACCGCTATGGTTTTATGTGCTCTGATGGTCATTGGGGGTAGCCCTGGCGGTACGGCAGGTGGCGTACGTACGACGACCATCGCCATTGCCGCTGGAGAGATCATGCGCATCCTCCAAGGGAAGCAACGGGTGCAGTTCTTTAGACGTAGCATTGAGCGTGATGTGGTCGATCGCTGTCTCGTCGTGCTGGTCATGACTGGGGGATGGCTGGGGACGATGACCTTGCTTTGCACCTATCTACGCCCCGATTTATCGCCTTTAGCCCTCTTTTTTGAGAATTGTAGCGCCTTTGCCACGGTTGGGCTCTCGCTGAATTTAACCCCCTTGCTTGAAACTCCCGAGAAATGGATTATCATCACCGATATGATCCTTGGGAGAGCAGGCATTTTCCTCTTTTTCTCTGCTCTCGTCGGTACGCCAAAACCGCAACATTATCACTACCCCTCCGTCAGGATTCCCCTCACTTAACCCACTTTTATCATCATGCGTTATACAATTATCGGTCTCGGTCAGTTTGGACAAGATCTTTGCCACGAACTCTCCCATAGAAATATGGACATTGTCGCCGTTGGCAACACCGACGAATCTCTCGAAGATGTCAAAGACGACGTGACTTATACCGTCGTCGTCGATTATACCAACCCCATTGCACTCCGCGAGCTCGAACTCGACGAGAGCAGCTCGGTCATCGTCACCATTGGCGATAGTTTTGAGCAAAATTTGCTCGTCGTGAGCCATCTCCAAAAAATGGGGGTCAAGCGCATTTATGCCCGCGTGATGAACTCCGTCCATGGTTACATCCTGCGTCAGATGAATGTCTTTAAGCTCATCAATCTCTCGCAGGTTGCCTCACGTCAACTCGCCAGCCAACTTGAGTCGCCTGAGTTTATTAGGACAATCCCTCTCGATGAGAACCATCTCATTGCCGAAATCGCCCTACCCTCCTTTTGGGTCGATAAAAAATTGCGCGATGTAGAATTGAGAACGAAGCATCATCTGAATCTTTTAACCGTGCGCAGGGGGGACTCAGTCACAGAACAAGAGAGCAAAGAATTCCTCGCCATCTCGCCCAATCCCGTCTTAGACACGCCCGATCCCGATCTCGTCTTTGAGACTCAAGACGTACTCGTCCTCTTTGGGAGAGAGGATGCTCTACTCTCCTTTGGCAATTTCAGCAAAGGCAAACATTGATTGCAGATACTAACGAATGCGAACGAATGCAAACGAATGCGCAATCCAGTCAAGACGGGCATCCCTCTTGACAGACTTCAAGAAAAAGCGTTAAAGCTAGCCTGTATTTCAAACCATGAAACCATTCATTTATATACTAACCATCGCCCTCTTGGGCTCGCCCCTCGCCACAAACTCTGCTGACGCCATCACCGTCACTACCAAAGATGGCGTGGAAATCCCAACCTCTAAACAAGAGATGAAGGATGCAGCAGCTCAAGCTAAAGCAGAGCGCAAAGCCAAGGCTGAAGCCAAAAAACAAGAGCTAAAAGATGCAGCCGCAAAAGCTAAAGAAGAACGCAAAGCCAAAGCTGAAGCCAAGAAACAAGCAAAAGAAAATCAAGCAAAAGACCGCGCCAATAAAAAACTTGGCAAAGTAGGTCTCAAGCTCAGCTAATCACCGCCCAGCATCAAATACGGGTCAGGAGGAGAACGTGTTGCGTTAGCCGTAGGCGATGCATCATGTTCACGCCTGACCCGTTTTCGCCGCCCCTCTATTTCTCTAACAAATTCACCGCCCAGCATCAAATACGGGTCAGGAGGAGAACGTGTTGCGTTAGCCGCAGGCGGTGCATCAGGTTCCCGCCTGAACCGTTTTCGCCGCCCCTCTATTTCTCTAACAAATTCACCAACCTCTTTTTTCTCAATTTACCCTGTGGTGAGCCCGCCTCTTGGGGTCAGGTGGG
>JAVXPO010000110.1:0-4139 GCA_036644695.1 Akkermansia sp.
TAGAAAACAAGATTATTACCAATATCTTTGCAAAATTGATCAAAGTAGCCGACAAGTGGGTAGATTGGATTCATCTCTCCTTTTTACCAGAGGAGATGAAAGCGCAATATCAAACAATCTTGCAGGCAAAAATCGAGAAGATTCAATAAGATCAGTCCCTACGCTGTGCGCCCAAGAACATCATGGCATAATAGAGGAGCATCGCCAGCGAAGACAAGGCACCGACAACATAGGTCATCGCAGCCCAAAAGAGGGCGCTCTTTGCCTTCTCATGCCCCATGTAATCGAGCACCTTTGAGCGATTTAACCACACGAGTGCCCGCCGCGAAGCATCAAACTCAACAGGCAAGGTCACAAAGGCAAATAAAGTCGTCATCCCAAAAAGAATCACACCAACCCCCAGCACCCACGGGCTACCCCCCATGGCTAAAAGAATCACACCAATGATCAGCACCACTTGCACGAGCTTCGACGAGAGACCCACGATGGGAACGAGTGCCGATCGCAAGGTGAGCCAATGATAGGCATGGGCATGCTGGACGGCGTGCCCCACCTCATGCGCCGCAACTGCCGCCGCCGCTACATTCATCCCAGCATACACACCCTCACTTAAATTAACCGTTTTATCACCAGGGTTGTAATGATCCGTTAAGGAGCCAGCCACGCTCATCACCTTGACATGATGAATGCCATTATCATTAAGCATCTTCTCCGCAACCTCACGTCCAGTCATAGGAATAGGGATCGAGGAATACTCGCTCATCCGACTTTTCATCGTACTGCCAACAATCCAACTCAAAAGCATCGAGCCAATAATAATAACCCAATAAATTGCACTAATACCCTGTTGTCCCTGAGTACGCTCAGTAACATAAACCGCCAGCATTGGTAATTGAACTATGTCAAATATCATATACTTATGACTATATCACAAAACAAGCCGTTCAATCTACACCCCTACATGTCATCCTCAACTCAATAAAATAAATGCACAGGTAAGAAATTGATGCCGATTTTATTTTTTGAGAAGAGTCCATCTATTTGGACTTGATTTTGTGTTGGGGAGAATATAGATTCGCGCATGGCGGATTTTACCCTTGGATTAAGCTTTGACGATGTCCTTTTGCTACCCCGCAAAAGTTCAATTCTCCCTGGAGATGCAGATATTAGCTCTCGTCTTGTCGAGGGCTTTGATATGAAGATTCCCGTACTTTCGGCGGCGATGGACACAGTTTCGGAGTCTGAATTAGCCATTGCCTTGGCACGAGAAGGTGGACTTGCGGTCATCCATCGCAATAACCCGATTGACATTCAAGCCGCGATGGTATCACGCGTGAAACGGTTTGAAAATGCCGTAATCCCCAATCCCTTTACGGCGACGAAGGACATGACACTAGCTCAGATTCAAGTCGTGATGGATGAGCATGGGTACTCTGGTTTCCCTGTAGTTGAGGAGGGCAATAAACTAGTTGGCATCATTACCGGGCGCGATATGCGCGGGATTGACAACTACGAACAGACTCGCGTCGAGCAGGTGATGACCCCCTTGGCTCGCCTCGTGACGGGAGCTCCCGGCACGACGATTGAAGAGGCGCGTAGCATCCTTTATTCTCATCGAATTGAAAAATTGCCTTTAATTGATCATCAAGGCAAGCTGGTTGGCTTAATTACTGAGACAGACATTCAAAAACGCGCCATGTTTGGCGACGCCTCAAAAGACCCCAAGGGGCATCTGCGTTGCGGTGCTGCCGTCGGCGTAGGTCCTGACTTTTACGAACGTGCTCAAGCTTTGATTGCCGCCGGTGCCGATGCCCTCTTCATTGATGCCGCAACGGGTCACACGAGCCGCGTGATGGAGGTGGTCAGCAAGTTGCGTGAATTGGGTGATAAGCCCGTCGTTGCTGGCAATGTCGTCACGGCAGAGGGAGCTACCGATCTAATCAATGCAGGGGTACAAGCCATCAAGGTAGGCGTAGGCCCAGGCTCTATCTGCACGACTCGCATCATCTCAGGAGTGGGGATGCCCCAATTTACTGCCATCCGCGAAGTGGTCAGCGTTGCTCGCCCCGCAGGCGTAACGGTCATTGCCGATGGTGGCGTCCGTTTCTCTGGCGACCTCGTCAAGGCTCTCGCTATTGGCGCCGATCTCGTGATGCTCGGCGGTCTACTCGCAGGTACAGAGGAAAGCCCAGGCAAGATGATTCACTATCAGGGTCGTCACTTTAAGCAATACCGTGGCATGGGTTCACTTGGCGCTATGCGCCGTGGTTCAGGTGACCGCTATGGTCAAAATAGCTCGGGTAAACTCGTTGCCGAGGGCGTCGAGGCTCGCGTTCCTTACAAGGGGGCTCTCGCCGATGTCGTTTTCCAACTCATGGGCGGTCTCCGCTCGGGGATGGGCTATGTCGGGGCTGCCACGCTCACCGAATTGCGCGAAAAAGCGCGATTTGTTCAGATTACCTCTGGCGGTCTCAAGGAAAGCCATCCACACGACATCCAAATCACGGAAGAGCCCATCAATTACTCTTGCTAAACTAGATTGAACTAGTTCAATTGGAATAATTAAACTCCCCCCGATCATTCGATTAATCGATCACTACACCCCCCCTTTTTTTATGGACGATAAACATCTCGTAGCCGTCATTGACTTTGGCTCTCAATATACCCAGCTCATCGTGCGCCGCGTGCGCGAATTAGGCTATATTGCTAAATTGTACGCGCTTGAGGATTTGGCACAAATCCACGAGCCTGGAGCCATCATCCTCTCTGGCGGACCCAAGAGCACCTCTGAGGCAGATGCTCCCGATATTGATTACACTTGGCTCATGTCTCACAAGGTACCCGTCTTGGGTGTCTGCTACGGCATGCAATTGCTCAATATCAAACATGGAGGCACCGTCAAACCCAGCAATAAAAAAGAATACGGTCCTGCCGACCTTTTCCCTGAGAAATGCACGGGGCTTTATGAAGGGGTCTCAGCCCAATCGCAAGTTTGGATGAGCCATTCGGATACTGTCGATCACATTTCCCCCGACTGCCAGATCATCGCCCGCAATCAAAGTGGCATCCCCGTCTCCCTTCAATGGGGCGAGACCTGCTTTGGCATCCAGTTTCACCCTGAGGTCACGCACTCTCATGAGGGGAACACTATCCTTGCCAACTTCTTAAAAACCGCGTGCAATCTCAATCGCTTTGATATTGGAGACTTTAAGGATCAAATGGTTCGTGAAATCAAGGAGAGAGTCGGCAACAAGCAAGTCGTCTGTGGCGTCTCTGGTGGGGTGGATAGCACCGTGCTTGCCGTCCTCCTGCATGAGGCTGGCGTCAAGGTACGCCCCATTTTCGTCAACAACGGACTCCTTCGCAAAAACGAAGCAGAAGAAGTCGAGGCAAACTTCAAAAAAATGGGCGTCGCCATCGAAACCGTTGATGCCTCAGAACGTTTTTTGTCAGCCCTCGCTGGCGTCAAAGAGCCTGAACGCAAGCGCAAAATCATTGGAGAACTCTTCATTGACGTTTTTTGGGATGCGGTCGGCGATGCAGAAATCCTCGCTCAAGGCACCCTCTATCCCGATGTCATTGAAAGTGCCTCAAACGCCAAATCAAAAGCCTCTACCATCAAGACGCACCACAACCGCGTCGCTCGCATTTTAGAGCTACAAAAGCAAGGTAAAGTCCTCGAACCCCTCGCCGAGCTCTTCAAAGACGAGGTTCGCGCCCTTGGTGCCACCCTTGGCATCGACCACGATATTCTCTGGCGTCACCCCTTCCCAGGTCCTGGGCTCGCCGTCCGTTGCCCTGGTGAGATCACCGCTGATCGACTTGAGGTCATCCGCGATTGTGATGCTATTTTCATCGGCAAACTCAAGGAACACGGCTGGTACGACAAAATCTGGCAAGCCTATGCAGGCTTAATCCCCGTCAAAACCGTTGGAGTCAAAGGCGACGAACGCTCGTACGAATGGGCAACCAACCTACGCGCCATCGTCTCAGAAGATGCCATGACAGCAGATTGGGTCGAGCTCCCCTATTCCCTTTTACGAGAAATTAGCAATACCATCCTCAACGAGGTTAAAGGCATCAACAGAGTCCTCTACGACATCTCAACCAAGCCCCCCGCATCAATCGAATGGGAGTAA
>JAVXPO010000111.1:0-3980 GCA_036644695.1 Akkermansia sp.
AAAAAGTGAGCATTTATAAGGGTTTTCTAGCTTTAGATGCTATTCCATTGGCGAATCCACTCATAGCATATCCGATCCAATAGTTCTTCTGAAAGAAACCGATCTGAAGAAAATGAACATATTGTTGACAAATAACAACAATTGATTACATTTTGTTCATCTTCATGATTGTAATCAAATCACAACAGGAGGAAAAAGCTTCCCGGAAAACGTATTCCTCCCGTACTACTTTATACAATGAGGAAGGCCACGACAGGCTGGTTCGCATCATGCCGGGTGTTTTTGTAGAAGCGGACGCTCCCATGAGCGACCTCAATGTCATGCAATGGCTTACCCTGCGGCAGCCGCATTCCATCATGAACCTCATTTCCGCCTTATCTTTTCATCAGGCGACTACTCAAATCCCTCAATATCTGTCTGTCGCACTGCCCAGAGGTGTCAGATTGCCCAAGGTATTGGTCATGCCTGTCAAAGCGTGGTTTGTCACGCCGTCTCTGCTTCTTGACGGGCATGAGGTCCATCAGGGAGACTATGGATCGTTCAACGTGACCACCCTGGAACGTACTCTGGTCGATTGCTTCAAATATCGCCATAAAATCGGATTGGATATCTTCATTGAAGCCCTTGACCTCACAAGGGGTAAATGGAATGCCTGGAAATTGCAGAAAGAAGCAGGCAGGTTGCGCGTCCTGTCTTCAATCACCCCCTACCTGCAAATGGCTCAATGAACAATCCTTCCGTTTATCTCAAAAGCCTCTCCAAAGCATCCGGCACGCCTTATTCCCTTCTGTGCCGTCACTATGCCATGGAACGCTTTCTTCACCGTCTGGGCTTGTCGCGCCATTCCCATTCTTTCTATCTCAAGGGAGGAATGCTCCTTATGGGCTGGGGATCCTCCTCAGCCAGACCGACCTTGGATATCGACCTACTTGGTCATGTCGCCAACACTCCCGACACGATCATCAAAGTTTTTCGGGAGATACTGCGGACACAGCCTCAAGTCCAAGACGGCGTCAGCTTTTTAACGGATATCGAAGTACGGGAAATTACCAAGGAAGCCTTATACACGGGGCTTAGAGTCCAATTTACAGAAAGAACTTTACACCCCCTTGACCGTGATGAAGAAGTATTTTTATTTCTGACTTTATTCAAGTCAGAATAGTGATGAAACAAGACCTGAGCCAAGGCAGGATTCGACTCCTTTTTGTACGAGATAGAAACAGATTTCATGGGAAATATGATTTTAGTAATCTATTTCTCTACAATTTTCATTTTACGATAGATGTGGTTGCTGGTAGATAATGATGTACAAGAGTGAGCATTTACGTCAAACTGCCCCCTACTATTTCATTTTATGCCCGACGATCAAATTTCTACCGCTGGATTTGCTGATACAAAACAGCATTACAATATTCTTGATGGATTGCGTGGCATTGCTGCGATTACTGTCGTGTGGTTTCACATTTTTGAGGCTTATGCGACGGGGCATTTGGATCAAATGATCAATCATGGGTATTTGGCAGTTGATTTTTTCTTTATCTTGTCAGGGTTTGTTGTCGGTTACGCTTATGATGATCGTTGGGGTACGATGAAAACGAAGGATTTCCTCAAGCGCAGAATGATTCGTCTGCATCCTATGGTGGTGATGGGGGCTATTATTGGGGCGATTGTTTTTTATTTTCAAGGGTGCTCCGTATGGGATGTGTCGAAAGTGACTGTAACGGCTTTGTTTTTTGCTACATTTATTAATTCACTCTTGATTCCGGCTTCTCTAGGGACAGAGGTTCGAGGTGTTGGCGAAATGTATCCTTTGAATGGTCCGAGCTGGTCATTGTTCTTTGAGTATATCGGTAATATTCTCTATGCCTTGTTTATTCGCAAGCTCTCGACGAAAGCTCTTGGCGTGTTAGTTTTCCTTTCAGGGTGTGGGTTGGCATCATTTGCCATATTTGGACCGATAGGGGATATTTGTGTTGGTTTTTCTATGACGGGGCAAGAGTTGACGGGGGGATTTTTGAGGCTGATGTTTTCTTTTTCGGCAGGCCTGCTCCTTTTTCGCCTTTTTCGTTTGTTTAAGCCTATTCCTATCAAGAGGGTGTTTTGGATATGTAGTGTTGCGGTCGTTGCTCTTTTAGCCGTGCCTCGTTTAGGTGGGGCTGAGCATTTGTGGTTAAACGGGTTGTATGATACGGTATGCGTTGCTATCTTTTTCCCCCTTTTTGTGTATCTAGGTGCTTCAGGTAAGACGACGAATCCCTGCACGCGACGAATCTGCAATTTTTTAGGTAATATTTCTTACCCTCTGTATATGGTTCACTATCCCTTTATTTACCTCTATTATGCTTGGGTAAAAAATGAAAAGCTGAGTTTTAGTGAATCCTTGCCTGGGGCGTTAGCAGTTGTTGTCGGGAGTATTATTTTAGCTTATATTTGTTTGAAGTTGTATGATATGCCTGTACGAGCATATTTAACCAAGCGATTCCTAAAGCTAAAAAAGCAGGACAAAAAATGAGACGTACCAATACTTGGCATTTGCCCCTGAATGGATGCTCACGTTTTTTGAATACCCTTGAGATGGTTGAAGCTCGTAATTAAGCCATAATCAATCAATCCGTAAACGTTACGCATTGAAGCTTATCAAGATATTACGAAGCAAGGGGAACGTCAATTTTACGGTGATAATATGGTAGGCCCAGGGGGAATCGAACCCCCATCTTCGGTACCGGAAACCAACGTCCTATCCATTGAACGACAGGCCCACGTTATTATCAGCCGTGATTGAGTCATGATGAGCTCAATACTTGCGCGAGGATAATGGCTCTGATGGGCGATGCAAGTTTTTTCAGTCGAGCGAGTAGAGGAAAAATCAGGTTTTACATGCGAGAGGAGTGGATGCCATCTATTCTTCGCGATTATGTATAAAAAATGCCGTCAGAAGCTGACGCAACAACAACGAACAAGCTACCGTTGCTATCTTTCGATCCTGGCGGGGTTTGCTAGTCGAGGCTCTGCGGGCTCCTGACGGCAATGCAGAGGAAACACGTTATCTCCTCATTTGTCAAGCGAGTCTTGCCTCAGTGCCTTTTTTTTATTTCTAAACGGAAGAAAAAAGTTGTGAAAGCTTGGTTTTATTGTTATTAGTACAAATAGTATGAATTGGATTAGCTCTATTATTTTTATTCTTAGCGTGATGTGCCCTGCTATAGGTGTGGGGCAATCATGGGTTTATGAGCAAACGCAGAAAGGATCACTCTCTTATATGTTGTGTGGAGCAGGAGATGATATCCCAACGACAGCATTTATAGAGAATGGTCAACTTGTTTATCCAAAGGGCTCGAAGGATTTGATGACCTCTCAAAAATCGGCGATTACAAGGGCAATGCAAACGATTGAAGATACATTTGCTAATGTTCCAGGTCGTGCGGTCAGGGTTGCCTTTGCTTTTACTAATTTACAGGCGGGAACTCTTGCTTCGACGAATATTTCTGACAGATTGGCTGATAATACGAAGACATGGACAAAAGATGATTTACAAGGGCATGCTGTTGGGGAAAAAGCATCGATCAACGATGTAGAAAATGTCTGGAAATATAAGAAAGCTGGGACATCTGATCCAGATGCTATTGAATTGGCAGATGTCGTGATTCAGCTTAATACCAATACTGAATCTTCTATACTTTATGATGGTGAAAATCCATTGGGAATCGAAGTAAGTCAAATAGATTTTGAAACATTAATTTTACATGAAATGGGGCACGCCTTGGGGTTTAATAACGGGAAGACTGGGGTTTTTTCTGCCATGGATGCGTTGACGGTAACAGAGCAAGGGAAGTTTAGTTCAGATATTGCATTTCAAGGGGAATCAACTTTGAATTATGTGAAAGAGGCGGGTGATTCTTTGCTTCAAGTTCCTGAGGGCTCTGAGAACTATTATGTGTCGACAGATGGCGCTTTTTTAAATCCAACGAGTGAGGATAAGG
>JAVXPO010000112.1:0-3771 GCA_036644695.1 Akkermansia sp.
AGCCCTCGATAACGGCTCTAAGTCTCCTCGGACTTGCTGGTTTATTTTTACGTCGCAGACGGGCATAACGTAAATATTTCATCGCCGTCTTATTTTTCTTATGATGGGATGGAGACTGGGTGAGAACGTGTTGCATCAGGTTCTCACCCAGACCCGTATTTGATTTTGGGCGGTTATTTTTGAGCGGAATCAGGGGTAAGATTCAGAAAGATGGGTCAGATTCCCACTTCCCTTTTTTATGAGAGCGGCGAGCTTATTGTGCGAGGACTTCTTTTACCGTGGCGACGACGTTATCAACGGTCATGCCAAAATCTGCGAGGACTTGGTTGCCTGGGGCGGAGAATCCAAAGGAGTTGATGCCGATTGCCTTGCCTTGTGTGCCAAGGTATTTCCACCAGAGGTCGGTAATACCTGCCTCGACGGAGACGCGTTTGGCGCATGAGGTGGGTAGGACGCTCTCTTTGTATTCTGCACTTTGTGCATCAAATCGGAAAAAGCTGGGGACAGAGACGACGCGGATGCCTGCCCCGAGTTGGGCGGCAGCTTTGATCGCGAGACTGAGTTCAGAGCCCGTCGCGAGGATGATTGCTTGCAAGGGGGCTGATTCTTTAACGGCGATGTAGGCACCTTTGAGGACGCCTTGGCGACGCGTGGCGACTGGGATGTCGTTGAGCGTCTCGACTTTTTGTCGGGTGAGGATTAATGCAGTGGGACCATCGTTGCGTTCGAGGGCTGCCATCCATGCGCCAGCGGTTTCTTCGGGGTCAGCAGGGCGGATGACGTCGAGATTGGGGATGATGCGTAAGCCACTATAGGTTTCAATGGGTTGGTGAGTAGGCCCATCCTCTCCCACAGCAACAGAGTCGTGAGTAAAGACGTAGGTGACGGGGAGATGGCTTAGTGCTGCCACTCGCAATGAGCCACGCATGTAATCGACAAAGACGAGGAAGGTCGCACAACTGACGCGGAAAAGCCCATCGTAGGCGATGCCGTTGCAGATGGCGCCCATGGCGTGTTCACGGATGCCAAACCAAAAGTTGCGTCCAGTTGGATTGGTGGCAGAGTAGTCGCCACAATCTTTGAGGTAATTTTTGTTGGAGCTGTAGAGGTCGGCACTTGTAGTGAGGAAGAAGGGATCAGCCTGGGCAATGGAGTTGATAACCTTGGCACCAGAGGAGCGCGTCGCGTCGGCAAAGTCGGGGGCAAATGCAGGAATGATGCCTGATGTCTCTTCGGCGGGGATGCCGTCGATGTTGGCGAGCATGCCTTCGTCGAGCTCGCGGGCGAGCTCTGGGTTTTCCTCACGCCAGATGGCGTATGTATCTTCCCATTGAGAATAAGTATCTTGGCGTTGCTTGAGTGTGGTAGTCATCAGGGCGCGTACATCTTCAGAGACGTAGAAGCGCTGATCGGCAGGTAGACCAAGTTTGATGTGAGCCTCTTGCCAGAATTGAGCTCCTCCCTCGCCGTGCCCCTTCGTCGTGCCCTCCACTTGGGCGATGCCCTTGCCGATGGTCGTTTTTGCAATGATGAGTTTGGGTTTGCCATTTTTGTTGTCGCGCATGGCAGAGACCGTCGAGGCGATCTCTTGCATGTCGTGACCGTTGATTTGACAGACTTCCCATCCGAGCTCACGGTACAGTCCTTGAGGATTGGTGCATTGAGTGCGCTCAGCTGAGGCATCGAGAGTGATGTCGTTTGAGTCGTAAATGAGGATGAGGTTGTCCAGTTTGAGGACGGCTGCCAGAGCCATTGCTTCGCGAGCAACGCCTTCTTGCAGGCATCCATCACCTGCCAGGCAAAAGATATTCTGATTAAAGATGATTTGATCGGGCGTGTTGAAGCGTGCAGCGGCACGTTTGGCAGAGAGGGCAAAACCAACGGAGTTGGCGACACCTTGTCCGAGGGGGCCCGTCGTGCATTCGACGCCATCAGCACATCCAAATTCAGGGTGACCAGGGGTTTTTGATCCCTTTTTGCGGAAGTTTTTGATGTCTTCCAGGCTCAAATCAAAGCCCGATAAATGGAGCCATGAATAGAGAAACATAGAGCCGTGACCGCCAGATAAGATAAAGCGGTCGCGATTGAGCCAACGAGGTTGATCGGGGGTGATATGCAGCATTTCACCAAAAAGAACGGCTCCAATGTCGGCGCAACCCAAGGGTAAGCCCAAGTGACCTGACGAGCATTCATAAACGGCGTCAATAGCAAGTCCGCGAGCCTGATTGGCGGCTTTCTGGAGAAGATCAAAATTCATGCAAGAGCAGTATAGTGAGTTTGTCTCAAAGAGAAAGCCCAAAATGTGGGATGTCCGTTTTTCTGAATGATTCGTGGTGAAGAGATTTTTAACAAGAAAAAAGGGGGATAAATGAACAATCCTGTTGAGGAAAATGTCAAATATGTTGAGTTCACAGAATTCTGTTGACGAAGAATCATTATCGTAATAATTATTATAAAGATTTTAACCTACTTTATCAAAATCTATTAATCTTATGAGTGAAAACAAGAAATTAACGACAGCCACAGGGGCACCTGTCCCAGATAATCAAAATGCATTAACGGCAGGACCACGAGGTCCCATGCTCTTGCAAGATGTATGGTTCCAAGAGAAACTAGCGCACTTTGATCGCGAGGTGATCCCCGAGCGTCGCATGCACGCCAAAGGGTCGGGGGCATTTGGTACCTTTACCGTGACTAAGGACATTACCAAATATACCAAAGCCCGCCTATTCTCAAAAGTGGGGAAAAAGACGGATTTGCTCATTCGCTTCTCGACGGTGGCAGGTGAACGTGGTGCGGCAGACGCTGAGCGCGATATTCGTGGCTTTGCGATGAAATTTTATACAGAGCAGGGCAACTGGGATTTGGTGGGGAACAATACGCCCGTCTTTTTCCTGCGCGATCCACTCAAATTCCCCGATCTTAATCATGCGGTGAAGCGTGATCCACGCACCAATATGCGCAGTGCGCGCAACAACTGGGATTTCTGGACATCCCTCCCTGAGGCATTTCACCAAGTGACCATCGTCATGAGCGATCGTGGTATTCCTGCGAGCTATCGCAACATGCATGGGTTTGGGAGCCATACCTTCAGCATGATTAACGATAAAAATGAACGTGTCTGGGTCAAGTTTCATCTCATCTGTCAACAAGGGATCAAAAATTTGACGGATGCCGAGGCAGAGGCAGTTGTAGCCAAGGATCGTGAGAGTCATCAACGTGACTTGTACGAGAGCATCGAGAGGGGCGACTTCCCCCGTTGGAAGATGTGCATCCAAGTCATGACTGAGGCAGAGGCAAAGAAGAGCCCCTACCATCCCTTTGATCTTACGAAAGTTTGGCCTCATCAGGATTATCCCTTGATTGAGGTTGGTATGATTGAGCTGAATAAAAATCCCGATAACTATTTTGCACAAATTGAGCAAGCTGCCTTTAATCCTGCCGACATCGTGCCTGGTATTAGCTTCTCCCCAGACAAAATGTTGCAAGGGCGACTCTTTTCGTACGGCGATGCCCAGAGATACAGATTGGGAGTTAATCACAATCAAATCCCCGTCAATGCCCCTCGTTGCCCCTTTCACAGCTTCCACCGCGATGGTGCGATGCGCGTCGATGATAATAACGGAGGGACGCTCGGCTACGAACCCAATAGTTACAACGAATGGCAAGAGCAACCAGATTTCCGTGAGCCACCTCTTGATTTAGAGGGTGCCGCTGATCATTGGAACTTCCGTGAGGACGATGATGATTATTATTCACAGCCACGCGCTC
>JAVXPO010000113.1:0-3487 GCA_036644695.1 Akkermansia sp.
CATGCCATCGAGTGATCCCGTTATTGTTGCTTTTTTAGCCATCATCCCCGTCTATATTATTATTGGATGTGGATGGATGGCACGTCGGTTGCATTGGCTGTTGCCTAATCATGAGCCTCCCATTATGCGGATTGCGATTGATTTGTGTTACCCATGCCTCGTGCTCTCTAGCATGTTTGGCAATGAAATGCTTCGCAGTCCGCTCTTTTCGTTAGAGGCATCGGGATTAGGTTTTGCCGGGGTCATGCTAGGCATTGGTGCCTCGTGGTGCGTCGCTAAAACGATGGGGCTCAAAGTTGGGACGGGCTTACGCACCTTCACGCTCTCGGCAGGTGTGCAAAATTATGGATTTTTTGTCATCCCCATCGTCGCTGTCCTCTATACGGCACCAGGCGACCCCATGATGGGGATTCTCATGACACACAATACAGGGTGCGAACTTGCCATCTGGACGGTGGGGCTCGTGGTTCTCTCTGGAGGATTTAAGGGGATATCCCCTCGTATTTTCCTGCGTGGTCCCTTGATTGCCGTCGTGCTAGGGCTCTTGATGGTCTGGACTCGGGCAGATACCTATGTCCCCACGCCAGTCAAGCAAACGTTACAAATGCTCGGGGCATGTACGATCCCCCTCTGCGTCTTCCTCTTTGGTACGACCATGTATGATTCGTGGAAAAAAGTCTCATGGAAAGTGAGTATTATCATCAGTGGCATCATTGCACGACTCGGCATTGCCCCAGCCCTGATTCTTTTACTGGCTTGGATATTACCTATCAGCATTGACCTCAAGAGAATCATGGTGTTACAGGCGGCTATCCCTGCCGCGATGGTTCCCGTCATCATTGCCAAACAATTTGGTGGTCATCCTGCGCTCGCTATGCAGATCACACTCGTGACGACATTTGTCTCCTTTATCACACTGCCTTTATGGCTGGCATTTGGCTTTAATTATATTGCTATTTGATTGACGCCATGCCCTCGAATCCCTCAATATCCCCTCATATGAGATTTTTATCCGCCATCTGTCTCGGAGCAATGCTTCTCGTTACATCTTGCTCTCATGAATCATATATCGACTATGTCCGTGAGATCCCCGTCAAATCAACAGAAATTCCTACGGTTGAGTTAGGCTTACATCGAGCTAATACGACTTATTTGATGCATGGTGCCATCACTCTGCAAGAAAAAAAAGATCGCATGGGGCAATATTACTACGTTCTATGGCAAGATGGTCAACCTGATCAAAAAGCTCAACTCACCATGCACTATCAACAGGCGGCAACTGGGTCAAAAGTCTTAACAAAAACCATCACTTATCCCCCCAAACGCAACAGCGGTGAGAAACGCGCAGAGTTCGTCTTTAACGGTCCCGAACATAAAACTCAAGGCGATGTCCTCGCATGGAAACTCATTCTCTCGATCAATGGCAAACCCATCTCAATCCGTAAATCTTATTTGTGGAGAGATGACGAAACAACCAAAATATCATCAATACCCTCTCGCTCAATCTAATACTCTCAGAATCCAACATTCCTAGCTTGACCATGGATGATGGATTTGTTAAAAGGTGAGCTTCCTTTTTTTCAAACGTGAATACAGACTCATCCATCCTTTACGGTACTTTTGGTAGCTTCTTTTGGCTCCGTTGCAATGGGCGCGGTAGCTTTGCTAATAGCCCCGTCCTCAAAAGAATAGCCGATCAATATATTGATGATGGCGGACGAATGATCGTCATCGATCTTGAGAATTGCCCCGGAGTTGATTCAACATTCATGGGGTCTCTCGCGGGGCTCGCCAGACGCCTCATGCCCATGGGGGGTAGCGTGCAAATTGCCTCACCCACGGAACGTGCTCGCGCCGCCATGGAGAGCCTCGGTCTTGATGCACTTTTAGAGATTGAACCTCCTGTCGCCCCATGGAGAGGCAAAACAGAGGATATTCGCGCCCGTCTCTCTCAAGAGGAATCTCATCACGACGACTCACTTGCCGATCTTGATCGCGCTCGTCACGTCCTGGACTCTCACCTCACATTGAGTAAATTAAGCGAAGCTAATGCTGAAAAATTTCATAATGTGACGGAATGTCTTAAAAAAGAAATCCAAGATAAAGAAAACAAGAATCGCTAGGTTTATTGGGCTCATTCAACTCATTAGGCTTTTTTGCTCAAGGATTACCCCATGAATGACTCTATCCTTGCCCTTGCCTCGCAATATGAACTCTTGTTGCGCAATCAATTAGGCAATCATCACTACGGCAAGGCTCTTGTCGAGAATACGCCACCCTTGCGACGGGATGATCTCCCTGATGAAATAAGCCTCCAATGCCTCTGGTTTGATGGTCATTGGGGACGTAGCTTTATTGATGACGACGGGAGCACAATCACCATTCTTGACCCAGGGGAATGGAATCGAACGGCAGGTCCCGACTTTTTAGGCGCCAGAGTAGAGATCAATGGAGTAGCTCACCATGGAGATATTGAGTTAGACCCAGCTACAGAAGATTGGGAACGACATGGACACGGTGCTAACCCCGCCTTTAACAAGGTCATTCTACATGTCAGTTGCCTGCCACCATTGGCGACATGGTTCACTCGCAACTCAAAACACGAACGCATCAGCCATATCACCATCCCCGAGGAATCATTACGAGAAAGCACCAACTTAACCGATCCTTGCCATCATCCCACAAAGGGAACAGGGATATGTCGCCCTCTTTGGGACTCTCTCACCACCGATCAAATCGATCATCTGTTAACCATTGCGGCAGCATACCGCTTTCGCAACAAACATCAGGATTGGTTACGTCGATGTACCGAGGTAGGTAGCGATCAAGCTCTCTATGAACGCTTAGCGGAGACACTAGGCTATGCGGTCAATAAACTCCCCATGGGCTTATTAGCTCGACGCGTCCCGCTGAAAAATATTCGCCAGCATCCTGAGCCCCTCCTTTTTGGAGCAGCAGGCTTTCTCCTCCCTATCTTACCCGAGCGTTGTTCCGCTCAGGCACGTGACTACCACAAACAACTTTGGAGCTATTGGTGGGAACATCGCCACGCCTTTGAGACTACCTCTGAACGCGCCATCCCATGGACATTGTCTGGCATCCGCCCAGCCAATCAACCTCAACGACGATTAGCAGCCTTGGCATTGATCATTGGGCAATGGGATACCTTTGCCCCCCTGTGCGAGGCGGGGAATAAACGCGCGCTCATCCAATGGATTGAGCACCTATCGCACCCGTACTGGAGCACTCACGTCACCCTCCCATCACGTCAGCTCATTAAACCTCTCGCGCTCATGGGTAAAAACAGAGTTGATGATTTTATCATCAACCACCTCTTCCCCATGAAGGGCGACGATACCGCATGGCAACACTATATCGCCATGCCTGGGGGTGCGCCCAATTCAAAAGTCGAGACCACCATTCATCGCATCACTCAAAGTCCAGACATCACTGCCCATCTAGTCAAAAAAGCCTATCGCCATCAGGC
>JAVXPO010000114.1:0-3311 GCA_036644695.1 Akkermansia sp.
TGGCGATAAGACTGTTTACGGTGGGGCGAAGCGGGGGAATACGACGCCAGAAACGTATCGTGTTTTTGAGCAAATTAAGGATGCGATGAGTCTCGATGCGGAGAGTCTTGAGGCTGAGATTTTGTTGACAGATGATGAGCTTGATAAGTTTGATGGCGGGTCTGAAGCGGTTGTTGATGAGTTGAGGCAGAAGGCTGCTATTTTGCAGGTGTTTGGAGGGCTTTATCAGCGGAATAATCATGGTGGGCTAGAGGCGTCTGCCATGGAGGTAGATGCTGCTCTGAATTTGGCGATTGAGTTTTATACGAAGGGGCGTGCTATTAGGAATGATCAGGAATTTGCTCGGCGTGAGCGTGTCGAGAGGCTCAAGGAGATGGCAGGTGGAGCTCTGGGGATGTCTGAACGTGTGCATACTGATCAGCGTACGGGGGCGGCAAAGGATGGTTCTTCTCTCGGTAATTCTTTTTTGTCATTGGAGGATTTACTGATTGGGACGTTTAAGGATGGCGAGTTTACGCAAGAGATTTATTTGCCTCTTCGTAAGGCGAGGCTTGCCTATAATGATGCCAAGATGGATCGTGAGCATCGTTTTTATCAGGAGGTGGGGAGGATTCTCGGAATCGTCAAGGAGGGCGATGGGGTTGCTCGTAAGGTTGATAATCAGGTTCGTCTGACGGTTCGCCGTAAGGTGGATAAGGCTATTAAGGAGCTTTCCAAGCCACGCGAATGGGGTATAGATGTAAAAGGTCCAGGCGAATATGTTAAGCAAGGTGTTACTCTTGATGAAGCGCGAGCTATTCGTGATGGACGGGTTGAGAAGCCCGAATGGTTTTCTAATGAAGGAGCGGAAGAGGTGTTTAATGAGGTGCTTAAAAAGCGCGAGAAGTGGCTTGAGGGGAGAGGGGCTGAAAATAAGGTAGGTACTGAAAATATAGTAGTTGAATATTATAAGGAGGGTCAGGTGGGCGGGGGGATAACAACGCTTTGCGATATGGAAGCCGCCTATATTCTCCAGCTCTCGGGTATGACTAGTTATCAAGATAATTTGTTTTTGGAGGGTTATGATGAAGGTGTTTTGGCGGAGCTGACTGAAAAGATTAATCCTGTGGCAAAACAGATATCTGCGTATATTATGAGTGAATACGCGAAGGAGTATGAGATGATGAATCCTCTTTATCGGGAGTTTTTTGGTGTAGATATGCCTCGTGTTGAAAATTACGCGCCTGGCATGTTTCAGTCGTCAAGGCAAAATGACGATGCCAAGTCACCCGATGAGAGGGAAGCTACGGGTGGCGGTAAGGTGTCGATTGGCGCAGTTAAGAAGCGTGTGAATCATAAGAATCGCCCTGAAATCGTATCTGCCACGACGGTTTATTGGCATCACTCTGATCAAATTGATCATTGGATTAATTTTGCCAAGCCTTTGCGCGATTTCCGCGCAGTGATGACTGATAAGGATTTGAAGGAAAAGATTACTGCCAAATTTGGCAGTGAGCGCACGAGTGCTTTGATGAAGTTTGTGGATGTTATGGAGGCGGACGGGAATAAGAATGTTGATGAATTGAAGGCGTTGAGGGATGTATCAAATAGGATTCTTGGGGCGCGTGCGCTTGGTTCGTTGGCATACAATCTCAAGTCATGTGTTCGTCAGTTTCCGGCAATGTTTGCCTCTGTTTGTGAGATGTCGCCAAAGGATGCGGCGGCGGGGGTTGCTATTTTGTTGAATCCCGGAATAATCAAGCATGTTTGGTCAAGTCAGGTTATCCAGCAGAGGATTTTGTTGGGGATGTCACCTGAGATGAGGACTGCTTTGACGGCGGCGAGGATGAATCCTGGTTTGTTGATGGATGCTTTGCAGTTTGGTATTATTCCCATTTCTCTGACTGATGCTGCCTTTACGACGGTGTCTGGTAGTATTGCTTATGTGGCTGAGATGAAGCGGTGTAAGAGGGCAGGAGGGATGACTCAAGAGGAGTTGGAGGCTAATGCGATGGCGGTGCTTGATAGGGTTGTCCGTAGGACTGCTCAGCCTATTGAGGTGGAGCAGAAGAGTATTATGGAGATTAATGCTCAATCTATTGTCAGGCATTTGCTTATGTTTAAGTCTGATCCACGTAAGCAGGCAGGTTTGACGATTCGTGCATTTGCGCAGTATAAGAATAAGGAGATAGGGGGCGGTGTTTTTGCGTGGAGGGTGTTTAACTCGTGGGTGATGTACGGGGTGTTTAATCAGGTGGTGGCTGATGTTATTGTTTGGGCTGTCGGGAATGGTGGGTTTGATGATGATGAGTCGGATTGGTGGGAAGATTATCTCGTGAGCGGGTTGCTTGGCGCATCGTCTGCTTATTTCGTGTTGGAAGAAATTATTAGGGCTGTCTATGGGCGTATTCGCGGTATTAAGACATTTGAAGGAGAGACGGCTCCTGCGGGAATAGGTAAGGCTATCAATAGTATTAGTAAGTTCTCTGCGGAAGATATGGATTGGGAGGATATGAATAAGGTTATTAATCGGGTGGGGCGAAGTGTTAATAATACGGGTATTGCCTCTGTTGCTGGTGGTGCGGTTGGGGCAAATATAGGGGCTCTTGTCCAGGCGGTGGCTCGTGTTGGTATGGATACGACAAATATGTATGAGGAATGGGCTGATTACTGGAACGATGATGTGAAGCGCGATAAGGAGCAGATGAAAATCGTTAAGGAGGTCAAGAAGGAAGACAAGGCGAAGGATGAGGTATCCAAGGAGCGAGTTAAGCAAGCGCGTGAAGTAATCAAGGGTATGGAATCAAGAGCGGAGCGCATTGAGTATTATAAGGCAAACAAGTTTACCAAGTTGGAAGCTCAGAGTGTCGAGAAGAAGGTTGCCGAAGATGGAATTTCTGAATCCGTCAAATCATTGTCCCGCATGGATAGGAAGAGTCGGATCGAGGCGTTGAAGAGGATTAGGGAGACGATGGGTGATGAGAGTTATCGGGCGTTGATAGAGGAGCTTAAGGGAGTAGGGGGTAGATAGAGCGAAAGGAATAACGGCAGGAATAGAGGCAATAAAAAGCCCTCCGGTTTGGGAGGGCTGAAAGAGATGTTTTGCTTCACGAAGGGCGGTGAGCTGTTTCCAAAACGGAAACAGTTCATTTATACCTGATTCTGGGTATAAACCGTTATTGCATGACAAAGAATATTTAGTACGAATACGGTACGAATCAAAATATTGAATTTAAGTATAGCGTTGATAATAATGATATTATGTTAATTTTTATATCCCTCCCTGTCCGCCATTTTATTTTCATCAGCGAGTCGAATAATAACGGCTCGCT
>JAVXPO010000115.1:0-3235 GCA_036644695.1 Akkermansia sp.
CTTTATAAGTCCTTTATTTACAAAGAAAAAGCCCTGTCGGCTTTTTGGCTGACAGGGCTTAAAAAATGGTGGAGCATAGCGGGTTCGAACCGCTGACCTCTTCAATGCCATTGAAGCGCTCTACCAACTGAGCTAATGCCCCTTTTTGTAAGGACGGACGGACTCTACATTATTTTTTTAGGGGTGGCAAGATTTTTTATGTCGATTTTTTTGTGTCTTGTGGATTTGGATCTTTTGATTGTGCCATGAGGTAGTCTAGCTCTTTTTTTAGGGCTCCTCCGACGCGGTGCTTGGCTAGATAGACTTGAGCGATGGTGACGCCCATTTGTCGGCAGACTTTGGTGGCGCTCCATTCACGTAAGACGTAATAGTCAAAGAGTTGGAATTGTTTGGGCGAGACTTTTGTTTTGACTCGATCAATGGCTGCCTTTAATAGGTTTTTTTGCCATTCTGATTCCCATACTTTATCAAAACTATGATTGCTCTCATCGGGGATTTTGTCGATGGGGTGTTCCGCATTTTCCTCCTGATTGGCTGGCATTATCATTGCCGTGTCTTTTTTGCGTTTGCGGAATTGGTCGTTGATGCGCCAGCGCGTTACTGTCCAAAGCCAGAGTTTGAAGGAGCCTTGGGCGGGGTCATACATGTTTTTTTTCGTCTGTTTGGCGATTGCCAAGATGGTTTCTTGGACGACATCCCAAGCTTCGTCTTCTCTTAGTCCTGATTTGAGTGCAACGGAGTAAATGAGTCGCCAGTAGGTACGATAAAATTCATCCCAAGTACGTTGATCTTCCCAGTTTTCAAGTCGGGCAATTAGGCTTTTCCTCGTATGTTCCGCATATTGAGAAAGCACTTTCTCATTAGGAATATCGGTATCATTTGAATCTTGTAAGGGCACTAGGTTCATTACTACTGGATATGGGCGACGAAGGAAAGGAAAAGTATCGGAATTATTTTCGTTTGACTTGTTTCAAGTATTGTTAAAACTACGAAAGTTCACCCTTTCCTCTTTCAATGATTTCATCTCAAGTTTCCAAAGCGCGCAAAAGGCGGATTTATAGCGTTGAGGCTTTGTTAGTGGCTTTGTGTCTTATTGCTGGCGTTTTTGTTTCTGGTATTTTTAATAATGAGGGTGACGCTTTTACAGTTAGTCCTCTTCATGTAGCTCAGCATGAATATGGTGGGGCTTCTCTCCCTTCTGCTGAAAAGCAAAAAGTCGTAAAAATGCCTCGTTCAGGATCCGAAATCCGTTTCCTGCATTTGAATGTATGTAATTATTTTGTTGAGGAGGATCCCAAACGTAGTGTGCATGATCGGAGTATCAAATCGATTAAGGATAGGGATGCGGTGGCGGATGTTATTGCTGCGGGAGAGGCTGATGTGGTCGGATTGTGCGAAATGGGGGGTAATCATGCTTTGGCTGATTTACAAGCTCGTCTTGAGAAACGCGGTAAAAAGTATCCTTATGGTTTTGTGTTAGAGCGAGCGGGTGAGGAGCGCGCGTTGGCGATGTTGTCTCGTTATCCTTTTCATCGCAATGATTCGAGGCAAAATGTGACTGTTCCCGAGGGGAATGCCTTGAATATGTTGCGTGGTATTTTGGATGTGACCGTTGATGTGCAGGATGGACGGATGTTTCGGTTTTTAGGGGTTCATTTGAAATCCAAGCGTGATTTGAATGGGACGGCGGATACGGTGAGGCGGAGAGAATCCTATGCAGTTCGTCTCGTTTTGAATGAGGTGATTGCCTCATCTCAAGGGATGCCTTTGTTGGTGTTTGGCGATTTTAATGATGGTCCTACCGAGCCTGCTGTGCAGATTATCCTTGGCAAGAGAGCTGGGCAAAATGGATTGACTCGCCTCAAGCCATTGGATTCCAGAGGGGAGCGCTGGACTATTTTTTATAGTGGCGGTGAGGAATATCTGTCGTATGACCATCTTTTGGTTAATCGCACGTTAAGGACGCGGATTGGACGATCGTACGAGAGTGGCATCATTGATATCCCTCAGGCGAAAGAGGCAGGAGACCATCGCGCTTTATGGGTTGATTTGAGGTAGTCCTTTTCCTTCTCATCGTTGACATTATTGGATTTTTCGCATTGAATTTACGATGATGTAGGCATACTGTACCTGCGTATGAGCAGTATTGAACGTTATGCTAATCAGCAAATTCTTGATTTGGTCGCGTATGTCCCAGGTAAGCCAATTGATGAAACTGCGCGAGAATTAGGTATGCAGGCAGAGGATATTGTTAAACTTGCCTCCAATGAGAATCCCATGGGTCCATCTCCAAAGGCAGTTGAGGCAATGCAAAAGGCCGCTATGGTTGCTAATATTTACCCAGATGGGGCATCTTTTCGTTTGAGGACAGCTGTTGCTAAGCTCAATCATGTGGCTTTTGATGAGACGATTATTGGCAGTGGCAGTAGCGAGGTGATTGAATTGCTTTGCCATTCATTCCTCAACAAAGATGCCGAGGTGATTGCTGCCAAGCACGCTTTTTCGATGTATCCCATCATGGCAAAGCTTTTTGGTGCGAAGTATATTGAGGTGGATAATAAGGCTGACTGGACGCACGATTTGCAGGGGTTCCTCGATGCGATTACTGAGCGTACACGGCTTATTTTTATCACGATTCCGACGAATCCCATTGGTACTGTTGTTTCTCAGGAGGAGGTTGATCATTTTATGGCAAAGGTGCCTGATTCGGTCGTCGTTTGTTTTGATGAGGCTTATCACGAGTTTGCTGATAATCCCCCAGATACGATTAAATTTGTCAGAGAGGGGCGCAATGTTGCCGTGTTGAGGACTTTCTCCAAGGTTTATGGTCTTGCTGGTCTGCGCGTTGGTTATGGGCTTGCCCCCGAGCGCATTTGTACGCTTTTGCACAAGTCGAGGACGCCCTTTAACGCTAATGTGATGGCTCAAGAGGCGGCTCTCGCCGCATTGGGTGATGAGGAGCACTTAAAGCGCACTATCGATAACAACAAACGCGAGATGAAGCGTTACGAGCGAGCCTTTCAGGAGATGGGGCTGGAGTGGATTCCCAGTCAGGGCAATTTTGTCCTCGTTAAGGTGGGGATAGGTCGTGAAATCTTTGATGCAATGTTGCGTCAAGGTGTGATTGTACGTCCACAAGGTAGCTATCATTTGCCCGAGTGGATACGTATCAGTATCGGGACACCAGCAGAGAACGATAGGTGTCTCTCTGTCTTTAGAGATGTCATGGAGACGG
>JAVXPO010000116.1:0-3118 GCA_036644695.1 Akkermansia sp.
GGAGCCTGCCGTTAGGTTCAATTCACGATAGTTGCCGTTAGCGTCCTGGGTGAGGTTGCTCGTGCCTGCAATGTTGATCGTACCACCAACGTAGCCTGATGTTCTCAGGGTGCCGTAGGTGAGATTGATCTTGCTTGTGGCTTTCAACTTGTCGGCGCCCTTGAGGGAAGCGGTGGTGCTGTCAACAACCGTAACGGTCGCATTAGCGAGGGCGGCGTTGCTCATGTCGAGAGTGCCTGCATGGAGGGTGACATTTGCTGTCGTGCTCTCTGCCGCTAACTTGAGGGTGCCTTCACCTTTTTTGGTGATAGTTTTTGCAGCCATGCCACTATCCAGCGTCAAGGTTTTACCTGATGCTGAGGCTAGAGTAATAGCCGTAAATGCGGGTGAGTTAAAGTTAGAGAAGCGATTCGCGTTGAGGGCATAATCGACATTCACACCGAGCGTGCCTGCCGTGTAGGCAATTTGTGCTCCTGCTGCAAGGACATTCACATTACCCAAGGTGAGGATACCATTGGTAAGCGTCGTTAGTCCTGTGAAGGTATTGGCGTTGTTTAAGGTAAGACTGCCTCCTGTGATTGCAAGAGTGCTTGCTCCCCCAATGGTTCCACCTGCAAAGGTGTAGTCGCCTTGGCTGACGGTGATGGCTTTAGGTGTAATATTTCCTGCAATGGTCACTGTCCCTCCTGTTGTCCCCTTAAACTCGACGATGTCGTTTGAGTAGAAGCGGTTATCTGTCCCTAGCGTACCGACAACAGTCCAGGGCGAACCCGTCGTACCGATACTGGCACCAATCTTGGCAAATCCAGTTTCTTGGGTCCATGTGCCAGATTCACCAGTCCACGCCAAGGTATCAGCGGTGTGTCCCTTCAACGAAACCGTAGTTGAACCTATTTCGATAGAGGTATTACGTCCGTTGATGGCAGTATTTTCGTTAACAGTGAAGGAGTAAGTACCTGCGATGGAGTTTGCTGTGATGAGTGTGTAGGTCTCATTAGGCGTCAAATCTTTCGTGCCAATTGAATTGATATTGGCACTGATGGCTCCATTAAGAGTGAGGACTCCATTGACAGTCAGCGCATTCCATTTTGCTGTATCCGTCGTCCTGTCCATGAGGAAGTCGAGAGTCGAGCCTGTGAGGGTGAGATTACCCGTTACTGTCGAGTTTGTTGGCGCACCATCACGCTTCGCGAGACTAAGGTGTTGCCCTGCCCCGAGAGCAAGATTGCCTTGGTAGGTAGCACCAGCCCCCAAGGAGATAGTTTTGCCAGTAACTCCCGTATTCCAACCTGTGATAGAGCCAAACTTGCCATCGGCGATGGCGACATTGACGGCTTGGGTGCCTAGAGCCAAGGTACTAAGATTTGTCGTGCCATTGCTACCATTCAAAGTGACGGTGCCTGCGTAGGCTCCTGCGTTACTCAAGGTACTTGTGATGCCTGCACTGATATTCAGATTGTTCGCGACTGCGAATCCCCCGAGATTGAGCGTTGAGCTCCCCGAGATGGTGAGTACACCCGTACCTAGAGCATTGACATTGCCCCAAGTGAGCGTGCCTGCACTCAAGTCGATCGCACCTGCATATGCAGTATTGGCTCCGCTCAAGGTAATGTTGCCTGTCCCCGTCTTCCTAATGTTACCCGCACCAGTAATTGAAGAATTCAGAGTGACATCACCCGTTTGAGCTAATTGGAGGATTGCTCCCGTATTGATAGCAATTGAGCGAGAGGCACCTAAGGATCCATTTGTGCCACCAAGAATGAGAGTGCCATTCTTTAAAGTAGTAACACCTGTATAGGCAGTACTATCCCCCGTCAACGTCAAAATTCCTGCTCCATCTTTTGTCAGATTAAGATTCGTTCCTAATTTCCCATCAAAAATATTAGCTGCTGCATTATTAACGGTAAGGGTATCTGTAGCAACTGTACCAAAAACGAGGGAATTAGCATTGCCTGTCAACCCTGCAATGATGGCATTTTGTTTGAGTTCCAATTGAGCCGCACAAGCATTCAATTTGCCTTGCAAATTGATTATCGCATGTTGAGCCGCTTTTTCATGTCCCAGTACGAGAGACTGGACATTGTTTATACCTTGATCTGCTGGTCCTCCATTAATTGTAATTTTACCAGCATACGTTCCTTCGGCATTCAAGACAAATTTACTTGGGGTTAGCTTAAAACTTGTTCCGTCAGAATTAAGATTGATAACTGACGAGGCATCGCCCGTCAGAGCACCATCAAGAGAAACGATATGCCCTGCATATTTCAAATCAATATTTAAAATACCCTTAACCATCATTCCTTTCGCAAGAGAAAAGCTCCCATCCTCTACATAAAGTGTCGTCGTTGACGATGAACTATCTCCCATGACAAGTTTGTTGCCGATGGTTCCTCCATTAGTCTTTGTTTTATTAAGCCATATCTTGAGCGTTGCCCCGTTATTAACGGTAATATCTCCCGTTCCTAAGAATACTGTTGTTCCAGCAATTGTTTTCTCATCACCTAACTGTAAAATACCTTCATTAACGGTCGTACCACCCGAGAAAGTCGAATTGGTCGCAGTTAGTGCATCAGAGTTAATCGTGAGCGTTCCCGTGCCAGCCTTGACGAGGCTTCCTGTTCCCGAGATATTGTTACTCATGGCCAGGGTGCCATTTGGATTGATGGTCAGGGTGCCATTATTGACGATATTACCTGCCCATGAGCCTGATGTGGTGCCATTGCCCAAGAGGACATTACCTCCCTCAATGGTCAGGATTCCCGTTGAGGAATTTGAGGTCAGAATCGTTAGATTACCCTCGCCTTTTTTCTTCAGGGCTCCATTTCCTACAATTTTACCTGCACCAGAGAAGATGTAGTCATTGCTCGCACTATTATTAACCTCAATGTTTTTGGGATTAAGATCGCCCACAAGTGTGACTGTTTTAACAGTTGCCGTATCGTCAAAGAGGACGTTTTGCCCATTGGCAAAGGCAGCACTTGCGCTCTTTGATTTCCACATCTTGTTATCTGCCGTCGTGTTCCATGTCGGTGTGGCACCAGTGCCTGCCCAAACTAAATCAGCAGCTTTTATCGTTATTTTGAGGCTGAGCTGGGTTCCGGCATAGAGCCATTCATAA
>JAVXPO010000117.1:0-2783 GCA_036644695.1 Akkermansia sp.
TAGAGCTATGGAGTCCATTGAGGGTGAGGGTCGAGCCAGCTTCAAAGGTGGATGTGCCCGTGAGGGTGAGCGTTTGTCCTTGAGCGACGTTGACGATGCCATTGTTTTTGACAGTGAGGCTGGTGCCTGTCGTTGACTTAAAGATGGAGAGGGTGCCTGATTTGAGGGCTGGATCAATGGCATTTGCATTTTCATTTGCTGTGGCATTTTCATTTGCCAAGGTGAGGGCTCTCCCCGCTTTAATTTCTCCCTGAACAGTGATGGCAGCATAAATGGCTTTGTCGCTGTTGAGAATGAGATTCCCCTCTTTTACCGCGAGGTTATAGAGGTTATTGGCATCGGTTGTTCCCGAGAGGGCTTGGCTGCCTTCACCTTCTTTGATGATGCTGCCTACTACTGTTCCAGCTTCTATATTGGTTCCCGTGAAGGATCCTTCGTAGTTGTAGATTTCACCATCACCAAGAGGTGTGTTGATAGTAAAACTAGCATCAATCGTTGCAGTAACTACGCCTTTACCTGTGAGTCCGCCGACGGAAATGGATGTAGCTGTTCCCAGATTAAGGGTCGAGTTTTCTTTTTCGTCCGAGAGTAATCTTAAGACAACGTCTATGCCAAAATCATTGTTGCCAAAAAAGTCGAGTTTTTTGCCTGCGGTTAGGCGGATGAAGCCTTTACCTGCGATCTTCGCATTGGTGAGGGTGCCATTGTCCGTAATGTTGAGGGTGTAGATATTGGTGCCGTCTCCTATGTTGAGGGTTCCATCGTTAATGTTGAGCCTTCCCATGCTGGAGACTGCCTGATCGCCCGTCCCCGTGAGACTTAGGGTGCCTTTATCCGAGATAGAGACATCCCCCTTGATGGCAACTTGAGTGGTGCTCAAAATACCGTTTTTAATTTCGAGATTGCCAGTGCTACTGATGCCACCGTTGACGGTGAGGGTGCCCTTCCCTGTTTTGCTGATGGTGCTACCCGTTTCACCAATGATGCTACCTGCAAAGTTGGTGTCCATCTCTCCTGCATTATGGAGATTGAGTGTTGCACCCTGGCTTCCGCCAATGATGAGGCTTGCCCCGGCATTGGTGCCGGAGAGGTTGTTGACGTTGTAGGTTTTGTTGGTATCTCCATCGTTACTTGCCAAGTAAAGGTCGCCGTTGACGATGACATTCTTAAAGTCAGTGAGCTTGCCAGCTTCGTCTTCGTATTTGAACTTGTCAGCTCCAGAGACGACGGCGACTTTTTGGCTATTTTCTACGGTGATGTTGGGTGTGGATTTGTTATTGGCGGTTAGCTCAAAGCGTCCGCGTTGCGTGAGGATGACGCTGCCGTTTTTGTTATTCACGCCAGTGACGTAGTAGAAGACGTTGTCGGCTCCTGCCAGAGCGATATTGCTGTAGTTACCGTGCTCGTTGACAGTACCCAAGTAGGAGCCAAAGCTACCGAAATCGATGACATTGACGGCATAGCTACTTTTTGAGTCTTTGAAGTAAGTGTCACCTAGATCGAGGATGAGCTTGCCACTCGTGAGGTCAAATTTACTTTGGGTGTCAGTTCCTATTAAGGAGAGAGCGGCGTTGAAGCCATCAAGCGTAAAGGTGGTGTCGCCCGTGAGGGTGATGCCTCCTGCCGTACTCCATTCAATCTTACCCGTGGTGCTGGTGGTGCCCAAGGTTTTGAGTTGAGCATTGGTGACGCCATCCATGGAGACTGTGCCAGAGGCGGCAATAGTGAGTGAGCCATCTCCTAAGGTCTTATCATTGGTGAGGTGCCCTTGAGTGAGGGTAACCGTTCCTTTGTAGTCGCCAAGGGTGGCGGAGCTAAGATTGACATTACCTTTGTTTATGGTGATTGCCGAACTGTCTGCGCCCTTAACGTTAGTAAAGCTTGATCTTGCGGCGCTGTTGTGAGTGAGGCTACTGTTGGCTTTCAGCTCAAGGTTGCCCGAGAGGCTTGATATGCCGTTGATGTCGATGCTTCCTGCGTTGATAGCAATGTGTGTCGCGCTGTTGGCTCCATTATTTAAGATAAGGCGGCCTTCCCCGTTTTTGGTAAGGTAAGCTTTGTCACCTGTCATGGCGATGCTTCCTGCCCCCTTAAAGGTGTAGCTGTCTGCTGTGGTGACCGTTAGACCCAATGGATTGTAGGTGCCTCCTGCCAAGGTAACTGTTTTAATTGCCGCAGTGTCGTTAAACAGGACGTATTCGTTATCAGAATAGGTCGGCTCACTCGACGAGCCTTTTTTCGTCCAGTTGGTACTTCCCATGACCCACGTAGAGTCATCTTGCGTGCCATTCCAAACAAGAGAGGCGATCATTTCAATTTGAAGAGAAAGTGTACCATTATTCAGAACCCACTCTGCCGATCCTGTAATGGAAGAGGATTGAGCGAGGGTGATATTTTCCGTTCCCAGTGAAGCAAGATCACTATTGCTAATGCCACTTATCAAGTTAAAGGTATAGCTATCGGTTCCCGTTATTGGCTCCCATCCATCGAGGTCAATAATCGCACCCTTCGTAAAGGTGAGGGTATGTGAATTGAGCGCAAGGCTTGCTGTCGAGCCTGCTGTTACTCCTGTGAAGGAGAGGATACCGCCACCGCCAATGGTGAGATTAGAATTGAGGGTGCTCGTGCCATTAGCAACCCTGACCGTTTGCAATGCGCCAACGCTCAAGGTATTGAGGTCCCCAGCTCTCAAGATGCTGGGTGTTTCTCCCATGTGGTAGGTGAAATTGGAGCCTGCCGTTAGGTTCAATTCACGATAGTTGCCGTTAGCGTCCTGGGTGAGG
>JAVXPO010000118.1:0-2628 GCA_036644695.1 Akkermansia sp.
CTGAGTTTCTGACTTGAGGGACTTGCAAATCAAGCTTACCCATGGATGTAAGCAAAGACTTCTTTTTAAATCCGTTAGCGTATCCTGTTCTCTCGGGAGAACGTTGATAGGAATCAGCTTGAAGGTGTTGAGCACGCTCAATAAGCATGGCATTATTGACGATGATTTCCGCGATTCTAGGCATTCCTTCGGCGAGACCGTAATGGAAAAGCATATTGATTAATGGCGAATTAGTGATAGATTGAATGTGTTCTGTCATTGTTGATGATGGTTTATTGTGAAACACCAACTATACCGACTTTGGCAGAGCCTCTCAAGTTTTGATTCCCGTCCCCTTGAATTGCCCTTCGCTACGCTACGGGCAATTCAAGGGGAAGGGAGTTTGAGTGACTCTTTACTGAATTTACAGAAAGAACTTTACACCCCCAATGAAGGAATGTCCTATAACCGTATTGCCATCACAAAGTGATCGTGATATAGTCCAATTATGGTAGGTTTGAATCAGGAGGAGTTGAAGATGAATGTCAAGTTGTGGCTTAAGTCCAACAACTTTGACTACGCTTGGCTCGCTGAAAAATGTTTCGTCACAGAAGCGACCGTTCGCAACTGGATGGCTCGCAAGCCTATTCCTGCCGCCAAAGAACACATTATTAAGGAACTAATCAAGCAGCTACCGCTAACCTTACCCAGTCGCGTACAAGTAGCTGAGGAGACGCTCATTACGCTAAAGATTGATCCTGGTACTCGTAAGACTCTTGAGAAAAAAGCCTTTTCGCAAGGCAAGACCTTGTCAGAATTCCTCGCTGATGAAGTACCAAGACTTGGTACACAACCCCTCTCGTAACGTATGACCCCCCCAGACTTTGCATTGCCGTCTGGTACGATCCTTGGCAATTATAAATTGCTTAAGGTTCAGGGACAAGGAGGCTTTGGCATTACTTATATTGCTTGGGATCTGCAACTCAAGCGCAATATTGTCATCAAGGAGAGCTTCCCACTAGGTCTCTGCGCGCGCAACCCAGAAACAGGGGCAATCGCCCCTCTAACACCTGAGCTAGAGCCACATTATCGGGCAGCAATGAACGCCCTAAAAAAAGAGGCACAAACGCTAGCATCTCTCAATCACGAACGCATCGTCCGTGTATACGACGTATTCGAGTCCCACGGCAGTATTTTTTATGTGATGCCATGGCTTGAGGGCGGTTCTTTGCGAGAACGCATGGATGATGCCCTTACTCAAGGCTCAAGCATCCTACCAGATCAAGCTCAAGAATGGCTATTAGTACTACTTGATGGGCTAGAATATCTACACAGCAAGGGCATTTATCATCGCGATATTAAGCCAGGCAATATCCTTTTTAGTGAGCGGGGATTGCCTATCCTCATCGACTTTGGGGCGGCACTTAACAAACCCGAGATTACGAGAACCATTACTCAAGGGGAATTCTCATGGGGCTACGCATCGCCAGAGCAGATCACAGGTAAAGGAGAGATAGGTCCATGGACGGACTTTTACGCCCTCGCCACCACATGGTACGAACTAATCTCGGGAATGCAAGCAGAGCAGGCAGACAAGCGCCTCATGCAAAATGATCTCGTTCCCCTCGCAAGAATAAATTTTTCAGCACCTTGGGGGAAAGAGCTATTGCGCTCCATCGACTACAATCTCACCCTATCGCCCAAAGGACGTTGTCAAAACGCCGAAGAATGGAAACAATGGCTCATTCAAGGGAAAGCCAAGCACGCTCAACCAAATAACGCTCAGAGATACCCTCTCTTTATCGGAGGAGGCATCCTTTTGGTAATCATCGCTCTCATTGGAATATGGATTTTAAAAAATCCTACCAACGATGTCATTCCCCCACCCAATCTACCAACTACAACAAAAACCCTTCCAAAGCCTATCGTCAAGCCAGCCCCCCCAGTAATCCAGCCCCCAGTAATCCAGCCCCCTGTTTCACCTCACAGCAAACCAGAACACATCCCTCCAGTACGCAAATCCCCCCAAGAGCTCAAATCCGCCCTCTATCAAAAAGTCTATACCTACTATAAGCTCAATACTTATTTTGCCAAATCACGAGCATACGAAAAACAAGTTAAAACAGCCCAGATCGAGTGCATCAAAGAGATGGACAGACTAAATCAAGAGCTCTCAGCTCCTGTCGACTCCTTAAACCTTGACGATATCGACAATAGATATCAGAGCCTAATGAAAAAATGGCAAACAAAACACGATCAATTATCCGACGCTTATCTCAAAGAGATCATATTACCTCTATCCGATATCGAGAGTAACATCTACACCTACCCAACAGCCAATATGGAGGAAGAAACCCTATTGCCTGCCATCAAAGACCGCATCGAAAATGAATGCAATATTTTATTGTTAGCCGATTTTTTCATCCATTCCGTAGATAGCATAACTAATAAATCAATGGAACATATTTCTGCACGCCTCAAACTGTCAGATAAATAAGCAGAAGAGCTAGCAAAGCCACTGTGATCATTCCGTTATTGAAACGCTACGTCCCTGCGTCTTGTTGTCCATTGATTTTGGTGGCAACCCTATTTAGTCGTACACCCTGCTCTGAGTTCGAAGAACCTACCAATAAGAAACCCTCTCTAAGA
>JAVXPO010000119.1:0-2518 GCA_036644695.1 Akkermansia sp.
GGCGGGAACCTGATGCATCGCCTGCGGCTAACGCAACACGTTCTCCTCCAGACCCATTTGATGTTGATCGGTGAATTTGTTGGCGAAATCTGACGCAGAGCCGTGGCAGTATTCTCCTTGCACTTTTTTATAGCACATAAGAGATGAAAGTGGTCTCATAAACAACAAAAGATCGTTTTGATTGAAATCTCTTTATTTTACCGTTCTTGAATAAGGAAATGACCGCTGTGTCGTCTATGGCAGTGAGCCACGTTCCCGTGTCTCAACAGGTTGGGGACTTCCGATTCTTGTCAGGAGAGTCTGCATGAGACGGTTCTTCCAAGCTTCGGGGCTGCCCCCATAATAAATAACTATCGGTTCGGGCCACTCGCCAACTGGCGACGAACACAGCAGCTAAGAATCACTCTATCTATGAATGAGAGAATAAGCAAAATCTTTTTAATTATTCACCCTACTTTTATGATGAGGTGAATTGCCGCAAAAAAATTCACCATAAGGCACTTGAGCCCAAACTGCCTAAATCGTAAAAGGCTGGATGTCTCAAAATAGTTTTGCTCCCCCTTCAACTCCGCGTACAGAGTGTAATTCTGTACGCGGAGTGATGATCACGGAGAAAAAAATGCTGGGAAACAGCTCTGAATCGGCTATCTTTCGTCGAGCGTTATTTTGAGCACTTCTCCTGATGGTGACTGTTTATTTTGAGACAATACGAGGGGGAGAATGTTTGTCAAAAAAGGTTAGGAGAGGATTTCGATTTCTTCTTCCGAGAGGACTTCGTCTACAGGGATGTTTTTGAATGTATCTTGGTCGGGGGTATCGGCTTCTACCCATTCGACATCCCCATCGCCAGATGCCATGTGGATGAGGCAATGATAGACATCTTCGGTATTTTTACCGAGTCGCGTAGCGACTTGTTCTGCTGTTTCAGCTTGTTCGGTGAGTCCATTGCGGACTTCGGACAAGAGTGAGAGGAAGACGGATGCGGCTTTTTTACCTGCTTCGACACCAGGCTGATGATAGGCGTTAATGTTGACCAGTGAGGCGTAGAATGAGACTGTACGCTCAAAGAGGGCAATGAGCATGCCGATACTAAAGGCATTGACTGTAGGAATCGAGATTGTGATGGATTCGCGTCCCGATTCGGCGAGTGCTTGGCGTGTGCCACGCAAAAAGCCTTGGAGGTAGTCGCCTGGGGTGGTGCCTTGCTCGACTTCGACAAAGTCCATGAGAGCCTCGCGTACCTCAATGAGGACGGCGAAGAAGTTGGCAACTCCGTCGCGCAGTTGTTGGACATAGGCGTGTTGGTCTGTTGAGCCCTTGTTGCCATAGACGGTTAGTCCTTGGTGGACGACTTTGCCGTCGAGGTCTTCTTTTTTACCGATGGACTCCATGATGAGCTGTTGGAGGTATTTAGAGAAGAGGACGAGAGAGTCCTTGTAGGGGAGGACGACCATATCTTTCTCTCCTTTACCATTGGTTGCCTTGTACCATGCGAGGGCAAGTTTCATCGCGGCATTGTGGGCGACATCGTGCTTGCGTGTTTCGGTATCCATCGCGGCGGCTCCATCAAGGAGATCCTCAATATCGACTCCTTGGAGGACGGCTGGGACGAGCCCGACGACTGAGGTGACCGAGGTGCGCCCCCCGACCCAATCTTCCATGGGGAAGCGATGGAGCCAGCCTTCTTCTTGAGCGAGTTTGTCGAGTTTTGAATCTACCCCAGTGACGGCAATTGCTTGTTTGGCAAAGTCGAGTTCGCAGGACTCAAAGAAATCTTGAGTGACGAGCATGCCATTGCGTGTCTCGTGGGTACCCCCTGATTTTGAGATGACGACGACGAGCGTTTCTTCCAGAGGGAGAGTTTCTAAGACGGCATACATGCCATCGGGGTCAGTGTTATCGAGGAATGCCATATCGAGCCCGACAGCAGGGATGGCGTCAGCGATGAGCTCGGGACCGAGAGCCGAGCCACCGATACCAATGATCAATGCAGTGGTGTAGGCATCGGCTGATGGGGGGGTAATTTCTCCCGAGAGGATTTTCCCCCCAAAATCAGCAATGTCCTCAAGAGGCTTGATGATTTTATCCTTTAAATCTTGTGTCGGAGCTAAATCAGGATTGCGAAGCCAGTAATGCCCGACCATGCGCTTTTCGTCAGGGTTGGCGATGGCACCCGCCTCAAGGGCATCAATATCGGCAAAGGCTTTGTCGATTTTAGGAGCCATGGTAGCGAGGAAGTCTGTCGTGATGGGCAGTTTGGAGAAGTCGAGGGAAATTCCAAGATCCGAATATCGGATGAGTTGTTCTGCGTATTGTTTCATGATTGAGATGAGGTTAAAATTTCTATGTCAGACTGCAAGCCTGAAGCTTGTGTATCAGAGTGATTTATACCACTTTCCTCTTTTATGTGCTATAAAAATCCGTTATTTTCCTTATGGCGAGCTTGGGTCTGGGGGAGAACGTGTTGCGTTAACGGAGCAAAGCGAAGTGTTGCATCAGGTTCCCACCTAAGCCCAAG
>JAVXPO010000120.1:0-2449 GCA_036644695.1 Akkermansia sp.
CGGATTCTTAATCCGATGTTTCTGAACATTGAAAGAAATTCAGTGTGGCGACTTTTACTGTATTTGTCGCATGCCCTCATAGAGGACGATAGCGACGGCAGTAGATAGATTGAGGCTACGCGATCCTTTGCCTGGCATGGGGATCGTGATAGCTGTTGCGTCATTTGCATGAATCAAGCTCTCGGGGAGACCGCGAGATTCTGGTCCAAAGATGAGATAATCACCTTGTTGAAACTCAACATCCCAATGGGGGTGGGTTACTTTAGTGGTGAGGTACCAATAGCGAGCATCGGGGGCAGCCTGTTGTTGCATTTCTTCAACAGATTCCCAGACGGAGAGGTCAACTTTTGCCCAATAGTCGAGTCCTGTGCGGCGGATATATTTCTCTTCAAGACTAAAGCCAAGGGGCTTGATGAGATGGAGGCGTGATCCTGTCGCAAGGGCGAGACGACCAGCAGCCCCAGTGTTATGGGGAATTTCTGGATGGAAAAGGACAATATTAAAACTTGGTGCCATGGCGACGGATATTTTGCCTCAATTGATGTGGGGGAGCAAGTGAGACTTGTTTCTTTGTGCCAACAAACGTATCTTTGTCGGTCATGAAGGATATCGTTTACTTTGATTTAGAGACTCGCCATTCTGCCGCCGAGGTGGGCGGTTGGCACAATACGGCAGAGATGCGTATGTCAATTGGAGTAACGTATTCGACGGCAACTGCTGAGTATAGGATTTATCGTGAGGAGGATGTGGATCAGTTGATTGATCAATTGAGTCATGCGGATTTGGTCGTTGGTTATAATCATCTACATTTTGATTATGGCGTTTTGCAACGATATACAATGTGGGATTTAGTGGGAATGACGGTTAATTTAGACCTATGTAAAGATATTGAGGCACGGTGTGGTATTCGTCTCAAACTTGATTCTATCGCGGTCGCATCATTAGGTAATTCAAAAACGGCAGTCGGTACTCAAGCTCTCAAGTGGTGGGCAGAGTATGTCGAGACGGGAGATCAAGAGAAACTTATGGAGATTGCGCGCTACTGTTGTTTTGATGTCAAGGTGACGAGAGATGTCCATCGCTATGGGATAGAACATGGATGCGTGCTTTTCGACGATAAAAAAGGTGGTATCGCCAATTGTCCCGTTGATTGGGTGGGATGAGGCACCCCGTAGAGAGGGGCTTGTTATTGAGTCGCAGATGACGCAGATTTTTTATTGATGATCGAGCATTGATCGTCAATTGTGGGAAGCCCGTATTTTATCGACGGTTAAAGTGTGCTACTTCTCGTTGGGCTTCTCGCATTTCTACTCGTGCCTTGAGGTCATAGCGTTGGTCGTTATGCGTTTTCCCCTTACCGACGCCTAGTTCTAATTTGACTTTGCCATTGTGCCAATAGAGTCGGAGGGCAGGGAGAGAGCACCCCTTGATGGCGGTTAGCTGCTCAAGTTTAAAAATCTCACGCTTGTGCATGAGTAGTTTGCGAGGACGTTTTGCCTTGTGTTGGAAAAACTCTGATGCTGTTTCCCAAGGTTGGATGTCACACCCGTAGAGGAGGAGTTGTCCGTTCTCAATACGGGCAAAGGAGTCGGAAATATTGACTTTCCCTGCGCGGATAGCCTTGACCTCAGTCCCTTTGAGTTCTAGCCCACATTCATGCTTTTCCGTGATTTCGTAATCTCGGCGAGCTTTTTTGTTAGTAGAAATTTCAGAACTCATGATTGGATCGCATGTAGAATAAAATGCCTCAACGTCAATGAGCTGAGGCAAATGGTAGGAAGCTAGGTCGTATTGCCGAGATTCCTTAGTGGGTGGATGTTAACGGATATTTCATCCGTCAACGCTTGTTAGTTTTCTATCGGCTTGATGATATCAAAAACGATTTTACCTTCGATGATTTCCATCAAGGCAATGTTTGCGGCACTCATCAGAGGTGTTGTCGGGATGAGAGGTGAGCGACCGCTATTGAGTTGCTGAACACGTTGAGATACAACGTTGATGAGCAATTGAGGATCGGGGATGACCAAGGCGGCTTTTTCTACCAGTTCAGTTTTCATGGGAAGATCAAAAAGGGAATAATCTCTTATTGGGGTGCAATATGTAAGTATTTTTTAGAGAGAATAGCAAGACAATAAATGAGGAATGGACAATTTTTACCGGTAGAGCAAGAGTTTTTCTGTAAATTGATAAAATCGAGTTGGTGAAGGGGTTAGGGATAGCTCTGTTGTTGCAGCACTTTATAAAGACAGATGGTACATTGAATCGTTTTTTAAATCCGTTAAACAACTCCTTCATATCAAATCCTTTGTAGGAACAAGTCCCAATGCCGTCCTGACTCAAATATGGACAGCCATGATTGCAATCTTGCTTATTTCTTACCTGAAAACGAAGGCAAGCTACAAATGGCAATTGTCCAATTTGGTTGCCTTTTTTCTCATGAATATGTTCG
>JAVXPO010000121.1:0-2316 GCA_036644695.1 Akkermansia sp.
TCCATTTTGCTGTATCCGTCGTCCTGTCCATGAGGAAGTCGAGAGTCGAGCCTGTTAAAGTGAGTGCACCGTTGACGCTTGCCTTGCTCCCTGGAGTTGTAGCTACCGCGCCCGTGAGCTTGAGGTGTTGCCCTGCCCCGAGAATCAGTGCGCCGTCATGCGTGGCATTAGACTCAAGAGTAATAGTTCCCGTCGATGCCGTATTCCACCCAGTGAGAGTACCGAATTTGCCTTCGCCAATCGTGACGTTGTTGGCAATCGTATTGGCTGCAATCAAATTAAGCACAGCTTGTCCAGCACTTGCACCAGCCAAGAGGATATTCCCACCGCCCAAACTACCTGCTCCCGTAAGAGTCAAGGTACCACCGTTGATGCTGGTCGTCCCTGCATAATCATTGGCAACGCTAAGAGTCAAGGTACCTGCACCAGATTTCACGAGATTGCCTGCTCCCGTTATTTTGCCATCAATTGCAATCGTGGTTGCTTGTGCTTGTGGCGCAAACTCAAGAGCACCCTCCACGATCGATATCTGTTTATTGACAGCCAATCCAGATTTTAACGACTCAATAACGAGTGTACCTGCACCATCCTTTTGGATAAACTCAGTATTTCCCATACTCCCGGCAAGAGTCGCAACTCTAAAGGTAATCTTGTCTGCCACGGTGATCGTAGAGAAATTATAACCTTGAACTCTGAGATTTAATTCATGGACATCGACATCAGAGAGCACATTAAATCCTCCTGTATTCCCCCCCGTACTCAAGATACCATTAAAGGTCAATTTCCCCGTCTGAGTTGCACTACCCAAGGTTAAAGACAACCCATGACTAGCCATGGTCATATTGCCATTGATGGTACGTGCCGTCGTCGAATCCGAGCTCAAGGTCAGTTTTGTTAGAAGAGATATCGTACTTGTAGTAGCAAAAACATCGTTTGATCCTATCTGGAATGTTCCTGAACCAGCTAACGTAAGAGTGGTATCAGCAGTCTGCGTAATCCCACCGCTCAAGGTAAAGACATGCTCTGCCCCACCAGTATCAAGCGTGGCGTTGGCCTTTACTTGCAATTTATTCCCTACGCTGACGGCAACGCTATTTGCTTGGAGGACGCCCCCTTCGTTTAAGATAACATCACCCGTACCCAAAGATCCCGTATTAACGAGCAGACGAGCATGATCAATCGTCGTCCCCCCCGTATACGTATTTGCACCCGTCAGGATAATGCGCGTATTGACATACGCAGCATCGCTACTCCCTACATACAAAGACCCGTCTCCAGAGATAACACCAGTGAGACTCATATTGCGATCGGCTACCGTTCCCAATAATGTATTGGAGCCTGTCAAGCTAACTGTGTTGTCGAATACATGATTACGATTCATGGCAACGATCGTACCACCATTTAACACAAGAGCATTCTTATGAGTCACAATGCCTCCACCCGCCCCTGGCGACAATTCCATGCGAGTACCAGCACCCATGGTGATCGTACCTGTCCCAAAGAATGATGAGGGACTATCTTGCCAACCTGTCGTATACTTTAAGATTGTACCAGCACCTTGAATATCAATCCCGCCAGAGAAGGAATTACCATTATTATTAAGCACAACCGTTCCTGACTTGATGACCATCTTGCCACTACCGCTGAGTAATTGCCCAAATTCCGTCGTTCCCGTATTATTCAGATTGAGGATACTGTTATTGACGATAGCCCCAGCCCATGCACCTGAGATGGTGCCATTACCCAAGGTGACTTCTCCAGCAGAAATAGTCATGACACCCGTTGAGGTGTTATTGGTAAGGATATTTAAGCTACCAGCACCCTCTTTGGTCAAGGCTCCAGACCCTGCAATCACCCCAGCTGTCGTTGCATCAGAGGCAAGAGTATAGTCTGTAGTCGCGTTTGAAACGAGGATGCTTTGTGGAGCGACTTCCCCCTTGATTGTGACTGTTTCTGCGTTTTTACCAGAGAGATCATTAAAGACAACCTTTGTCGTATTTTTATAGGCTGTAGCAGTTGTCCCGTTTGTCCATGGGGTCGTCGTATCGAGCGTCCAACGAGCATCAGCACCACCAACCCATGTGAGGGAAGGATTTTTATTTATCAATTGGAGAGTCAGCTTGGAATTCGCATAAACCCATGTATATCCCCACACGGAGGTATCAAGCCCTGTGACTGCATATTGAGCAAGGTCACCCGTGAGGGTTCCCGTCATCAGGTCTAAATTAAACTCAGTATCTGATGCGAATCCTGCGGCAAACGCGAGATTAAAGGTCGTCCCTGCATTTAAAGCGATATTGCCCGAGCCTAGAGTAA
>JAVXPO010000122.1:0-2284 GCA_036644695.1 Akkermansia sp.
TACCCGTGAGATCAAAGGTATTGTCTACCCCACCATTCGTGAAGGTGAGACCGGCATTAGTGCCGTCGAGAGTAAATGCGGCATTGCCAGTCAGAGAGATATTACCTGCTGTGCTCCATTCAATATTACCCGTGGTGCTGGTTGTTCCCAAGGAGGCGAGCTGAGCGTTGGTGACGCCCATCATCGTGACTTTACCTGCGGTAGCGATGGTGAGAGAGCCATTCCCTAAGGTTTTATCATTGGTTAGGTGCCCTTGAGTGAGGGTAACCGTACCCGTATAATCACCTTGAGTGACAGAGCTAAGATTGACCTTGCCATTCTTGATGATAATCGCACCAGATCCAGCAACATCCGTCAAGGTTGATGTCGCCGAGCTATTTTGCGTCAGGGTCGTGCCTGCTTTCATATTGAGCCCACCAGAGAGAGAAGAGGTGCCATCAATGTCGATGGATCCTTCGTTCAGAGCGATGTGCTTCGAGCTATTAGCTCCGTTCTTTAACACAAGCTTGCCTGTGCCTTCTTTAGTGAGATAAGCTTTGTCACCAGTCATGGCGATACTTCCTTCTCCATCAAAGACATAAGAATCTGACGTATCGACAGTTAACCCCATTGGGTTGTAGCTACCTGCTGCCAAAGTGACAGTTTTGACGGTTGCCTTGTCGTTAAAGAGGACATATTTATCATTCGAATAAATAAGGTCTGTTTCATTTTTTTTGCTCCAGTTCTTACTGGTTGTATCCCATGTGGAATTGCCCTCTACACCAGCCCAAACGATTGGAGTCGTGATCTGAATATTCAGTGTAAGTGTGCCATTATTCAGCCCCCATGTTGTCGTCCCTGTAATCAAGGAGGATTGAGCGAGGGTGATATTTTCCGTTCCCAGAGAATCAAACGTTCCACTAATGCCACTCACGAGATTAAAGGTATAGTTATCTACATCTTCCGTGGGCTTCCATCCATTGAGGTCAATCTTAGCTCCATCAGTAAAAGTAAGAGTATGTGAATTGAGCGTAAGGCTTGCTGTCGAGTTTACGGTAGCTCCTGAGAAGGAGAGGGTACCGCCATCACCAATGGTAAGATTAGAATTGAGGGTAGATATTGCCCCGTTGCCAACGATAAGCTTTTGTTGTACACCAACGCTCAAAGTATTTACTCCACCTGCCATGTAGTTGAGGGTCGAGCCTGCTACAAGGTTGATTTGGTGGAACTTCTTCGCGGTAGCGTCCTGGGTGAGGGTGCTCGTGCCTGCAATGTTGATCGTACCGCCAACGTAGCCTGATGTTGTCAGGGTGCCGTTGGTGAGATTGATATTGCTTGTATCTTTCAGCTTGTCGGCGCCCTTGAGGGAAGCGGTAGAGCTTGCAACCGTAACGGTAGCATTAGCGAGGGCGTTGCTCATATCGAGAACGCCTGACTGGAGGATGACATTTGCTGTCGTGCTCCCTGTCGCTAACTTGAGGGTGCCTGCACCTGTTTTGGTGATGGTTTTTGCAGCCATGCCACTATCCAGCGTCAAGGTTTTACCCTGTGCTGAGGCTAGAGTAATAGCTGTAAATGCGTTAGAGAAACGATTTGCGGTGAGGGTATAATCGACATTCACACCGAGCGTGCCTGCCGTGTAGGCAATTTGTGCTCCTGCTGCAAGGACATTCACATTACCCAAGGTGAGGATACCATTGGTAAGCGTCGTTAGTCCTGTGAAGGTATTGGCGTTGTTTAAGGTAAGACTGCCTCCTGTGATTGCAAGAGTGCTTGCTCCCCCAATGGTTCCACCTGCAAAGGTGTAGTCGCCTTGGCTGACGGTGATGGCTTTAGGTGTAATATTTCCTGCAATGGTCACTGTCCCTCCTGTTGTCCCCTTAAACTCGACGATGTCGTTTGAGTAGAAGCGGTTATCTGTCCCTAGCGTACCGACAACAGTCCAGGGCGAACCCGTCGTACCGATACTGGCACCAATCTTGGCAAATCCAGTTTCTTGGGTCCATGTGCCAGATTCACCAGTCCACGCCAAGGTATCAGCGGTGTGTCCCTTCAACGAAACCGTAGTTGAACCTATTTCGATAGAGGTATTACGTCCGTTGATGGCAGTATTTTCGTTAACAGTGAAGGAGAAATGAGCATCCTTCGCAATACTTGTCGCTGTGACGAGTGTATAGATTTCACCATCTGTAAAGGCTCTCGTACCAATTGAATCAATGTTGGCACTAATGCCGCCATTAAAGGTGAGGGCTCCATTGACAGTCAGCGCATTCCATTTTGCTGTATCCGTCGTCCTGTCCATGAG
>JAVXPO010000123.1:0-2278 GCA_036644695.1 Akkermansia sp.
GGGCTGATTCGATGATATTTTTTCTTCCTGTTGTTTCGCCTCGGACGACTCACCAAGCCAAGAAGATTGTGCGAGTCGGAGGCTTTACGAAGCTTGCTGACAAGCCGGAGCTCAAAGCGGTTGTGAGCGATTACATGACGCTTCTGCGTCCCTATGCGCCAGCAAAGCCAATAGAGGGAGCAATCAGAATTCATCTGGAATTCACGTTCCCATGGAGGAAATCAGAGCAAAAGAAGAATAGAGCAAAAGGAGCAATCCCTATGACCTCAAAGCCGGATTGGGACAATATGGCAAAGACGATTGTCGATGTTATGGTGAAGCTGGGGGCTTTGCATAGGGCTCTGGATCTTATTGTTTGTTTTAAAAAATTTTATGAAGAGGAAGAGCCTAGAAAGAATAATACGGAAGATGATGAAAGGGGGGAGTTTTATGAGTAGTGGTTGCGAAGAGAGGCGATGTAGGCAGTTGCGTTGGTTTCGTCAATTCGGTAGACGATTCGGTCTTTTGTGTTTATGCGGCGCGACCAGTAACCAGATAGTTCGTGGCGGAGAGGTTCGGGTTTGCCTTTTCCCGTGTAGGGAGTTTGGCGGATTTCTTCGAGGAGGTCGGCTATTTTCAGGGCTGTTTTGCGGTCGGAGCGCGCCCAGTGGGCTAGGTCTTCCCGGGCTTGCTGGGAGAGTTCAAGCTTCATTGTTGTTGATGAGCTTGAGGATGTCGTCCTTAGTCATAGGGGTGGTTTCTCCCCGTTGGATTTGGGCGATGCCTTCGCGCACGTGGGTGATTCCGATTGGGTTGGAGAGGATGTGCTGGGTTTCTTGTTCACTTTCCCATTCGTCGTATGGGATCATGACGACTTTGCGACCTCGTGAGGTGATGATGACGGGGAGTGAGTCGTCGACGCAGGTGCGTATGGCTCCAGAGAGGTTTTGCCTGGCTGCCGTGTATGATAGCATGAGTGGTGTCATGCGTTTATGGTACAGAATGTCTGTACTTTTGGCAAGGGTAAAGAGAAAGGAGGCTGTCTGATATGGCAGATTCACGAATAGTCCGAATTGGCATTCTTTCGTCTGATAGGGTGAACATGCTCAACTGGGAAGAAGAAGTCTTTTATCGAAGGCTTATGTCGATCGTTGATGATTTTGGTCGTTATGATGCCCGTCCGTCTGTTCTCCGTTGTCAACTCTACCCGCTGAAACTCGACAAGATGAGCGAAGCTAGCATTCAACGTTGCCTTACTGCTTGTGAGGCGGCGCGGCTTGTGCGTTTGTACTCAGTCGAGGGTAAGCCGTATGTAGAGATTAATAACTTCGGGCAGCGGGTTCAGAGCAAATCAAAGTGGCCTGATCCCCCTGACGGTGATAAACAGTCATCCACGGTGATTAACGGTGACCCACCGTCATCAACCGTCTATACGGAGTCGGAGTCGGAGACGTATACGGAGTCGAATATTAATAACTCACACGCTTATTCCGAAAAACCTGATTTGAGTGTGTGTGTGCCTCCTGAGCGATTGAATCCTCATTCTGAATCCGACGCGGAGGGGTTTGCTCGATTTGTGAAGGCTGTTTGCGATTTGCGTCCAACTTGGCAGAGGGTTATGCCTAATTGTGGCGAGATTGGGGTTGCTCGGGAGTTGTATAATTCCGTCAAAGGAGCTATTAAACCGTCTGATTTTGTGTTGCTTAAGGCTTATTTTGATGATTTCAGGACAGCGAAGGATCGCCATGGGGAGAAGTTTTGGCGTCCTGATGGGCGTAAGGCGTTTATTGAGAATTTTGCAGGGATTCTTGCGTCTGCTGAGCGGTGGAGGAAGGAGACGCGTTGGCGACCTGCGAAGGCGATGGCTAATGCTAATGCTAAGGTTGTTGTGGCTGTAGATGATGATGAGGGGGAGGCTCTTAGTGTTGAGGAGGCTATGGCGTTGCTTGATGAGTCGAGGGGTTATAGGGTGGGAGAACAGATATGAGGACGATGAACACAGAAACAGATTACTGGAATGTATGCGATAAGGGGGTTGGCAAGAATAGGAATCTTTGGCGTAACGGCGGGGCGTGGTGGATTTCAATCACGCTTGTTAATGAGCTTGGGAATAGGTCGATACGGCGGCGGTTTTCGCTGAAAACTCGAGATATTGAAGTTGCACGCGTTCGTAGGGACAAGATTATTGCGGCTATTAACGATCACAAAGGGGAGATCGCAATCTGAAAATGTGTGGGATATGCCTCCTGACTTCGCTAGTGAAAATACGCAAAACATTGACTATCAATAGTAATTCATT
>JAVXPO010000124.1:0-2037 GCA_036644695.1 Akkermansia sp.
AAATTCAAAATATTGTTTTCAGATAATGGCCTCTTCATTTTCTCTTGATAGCCTCAATGAGGCACAAAGGAAGGGCGTTGTCTCGATTCAAGGCCCCGTCTTAATTTTGGCAGGTGCTGGCACGGGTAAGACGCGGACGGTGACGTGCCGTATCTCGCACATGGTCGAGCAGGGAATCTCTGGGAGGAGTATTCTTGCCGTTACCTTTACCAATAAGGCGGCGAATGAAATGCGCGAGCGCATCGGTCAGATGGTCGAGCGCAAAGCGGCACGTGCGATGATGATCTGCACCTTTCATTCGCTCTGCACGAGGATTTTGAGAGAAGATATCGGCCGCTTGGGATATAAAGAAAATTTCTCGATTTACGCGGGGAATGATCAAGTTGGCTTATTGAGGCAATTGATTATTCGCCATGGAGGTCGCAAAGAAAAGCTGGAGCCCAAGGATATTCTTGCCGAGATGGGACGTGTCAAAAATGCAGGGCGCACCATTGCCGATATTGAGGATGATCTTATTGCGACGATTGCAGGGTCGTATCAACGGGAATTGTTGGCTCAAAACTCAGTGGACTTTGATGATTTACTCATTTTTGCAGAGAAAATCTTGAGGGAGAACAAAGATGTGCGCGAGGCATGGAGAAGCCGATTCCGCTATATAACGGTCGATGAATTTCAAGATACCAATAGCCTCCAAATGAGCTTGCTCAAGCAATTAGTCGGTCCTGAGCACAATGTTTGCGTCGTGGGGGATGACGATCAGTCGATCTATGGATGGAGAGGGGCTCAAATTAGCAATATCCTTGAGTTTGAAAAGTTTTTTCCAAATCCTGTCGTCATTAAATTAGAGGAGAATTACCGATGCACGGCTCCTATTCTCAATGCTGCCAATGCCCTGATTCGACACAACCTAGGACGCCGTGAAAAGACGCTTAACGCCCACAAGGGGGGCGGTGATGACGTCCGTCTCGTCTCCATGCCTGGCGATGCCGAAGAGGCGGAGTTTATCGTCATGGACATTGAGGGCATTCGTCGCAAAGATAGTCGCGCCTGGGAGGACTTTGCCATCCTTTTCCGCGCTAATACCCAAAGCAGAATTATTGAGCAAACTTTGCGCGAGCATAAAATTCCCTATCGAATGGTCGGTGCACAGAGCTTTTATGATCGCAAAGAGATCAAAGATCTCGTCTCTTATTTATCCGTCCTTGATAACCCTAAAGCAGACGTACATCTGTTGCGTATCCTTAATACTCCAAAACGGGGCATTAGTGAGATTACCTCACATTTGACGATTGATTGGAGCCGAGAACACAAGCAAAGCGTTTGGGAGGCTTTGCAGGACGATGAGCTTTTAGCTCAATTCGGCACGGCGGCACGCAATCATATCATGGCATTTACCGAAATGATTGGTAGGTATATGGAGCTTTTTAAGACGATGGAGCGTCCTTTAGATGAGCTTTTTGAAGAGCTGCTCGTTGAGATGGATTATGAGGCGTACGTTTGCCGTGGATGCAAAACGGAGAACGAAGAGCAAAAAAGACTCATCTCCATTGGAGAAATGAAAACTTCATTGCGCAATTTTGCCACATCTGGCAAAGCGCTTACCGACTTTTTGGCACAAATCAATCTCGACCAAGATGATGACGATGATGATGTTGAAAAAAAGCTCGGTGTTTGCCTGATTACCATGCATGCCGCCAAAGGGCTTGAGTTTCCCATCGTCTATCTCATTGGTTTAGAGCAGGGGATTTTGCCCCATAAACGCTCCTTGGAAGATGGTAATTGCGACGAAGAGCGACGCCTCCTCTACGTTGGTATTACGCGTGCCCAAGAGCTACTCACCATGACGTATTGTGCCACTAGGATGAGATATGGCGACCGCATGCCCTGTGTGCGCTCCTCCTTCCTTGATGAAATCCCCAATCATTTGCTCACTTGCGAATCATGGGAAGAGCTCATGGAAAAAGAGGCTACACCCGAGGAGACAGCGGATTTCTTCGCCTCCCTGCGTAGCATTATCATCGACGGGTAATACTACTT
>JAVXPO010000125.1:0-1576 GCA_036644695.1 Akkermansia sp.
TAGAGCTATGGAGTCCATTGAGGGTGAGGGTCGAGCCAGCTTCAAAGGTGGATGTACCCGTGATGGTGAGCGTTTTATCAGGCACAACGACATTCACAACACCGTTATTTTTGATATCTAATTTTGATGCAAAAGTATTCTCCATAATCGAGATCGTACCATCCTTAAAGGAAGGCGACTCAACAGCTGGAGTAACTGACGTTGACGAGGCTTTTTCAGCAACTAATTTTGTCATTTGTTTCTTTTGCAATGTACCCTCAACGATAATGTCGCCATAAATGGCTTTATCGCTATTGAGGATAAGCTCACCCTCTTTAACCGTGAGATTATAAAGATTATTGGCATCGGTTGTCCCCGAGAGAGCTTGTCTACCCTCTCCAGTTTTAATAATAGTGCCCACGGTTCCTGGATTAGCAGCGGTGTTGTCTCCCTTGAGAACACCTTGGTAGTTGGCAATGAGCCCATCACCAAGAGGAGTATTGATGGTAAGACTCCCATTTGCGATTGAGGTAATATTGCCTTTGCCAATGAGTCCGCCAACGGTGACGGCGCCACCGTTGCCTAGGTCGAGCACTGAATGTGTATTCTCAGATTGCTTTAAGTTCAGAATGATATCTTTGCCAAAATCATTGGTGCCTGTGATGGCGAGCGTTTTGCCTGCGGCTATGTTGATGAAGCCTTTACCTGCGAGGGTCGCATTGTTTAGCAAGCTATCCTCAGCGAGTTCGATTGTGTAGGAATCGGTATTGCCAGCAGTACCGAGGAGGAGAGAGGCATCGTTAATCGTGAGACTCCCCATGTTAGATATCGCTTTGTCTCCCGTCCCCGTGAGGACTAGAGTACCACCGTTGGTGATAGCAACGTTATCTTTGATGTTGGCTTGCGTGGTACTTAAGGTGCCACCGTTAATAGCAAGTTTACCGTCGCTACTAATGCCACCGTTGACAGTAAGGTCGCCCTCCCCTGTCTTAGTGATGGTGCTACCCGTTTCGCCGATGATGCCACCAGCAAAATTGGTATTACTCCCTTCTCCATTATGGAGATTGAGTTCTGCCCCATTGCTTCCGCCAATAATGAGGCTTGCCCCAGCATTGGTGCCGGAGAGATTGTTGACGTTATAGGTCTTGTTCGCATCTCCATCTTTACTGGCCAAGTAAAGATCGCCATTGACGACGACATTCTTAAAGTCAGTGAGCGTGCCAGCTTCGTCTTCGTATTTGAACTTGTCAGCTCCAGAGACGACGGCGACTTTTTCGCTATTTTCTACAGTGATACTTGGTGTGGATTTGTTGTCAACGGTCAGTTCAAAGCGTCCGCGTTGTGTGAGAGTGACACTACCGTCAGCCGCCAAGCTCGTTACATAGTAAAAGACGTTATTGGCTCCATCAAGTGTGATATTGCTATAGTTACCTTGCGCGTTTTTCTGCCCCAAGTTGGCACCAAAGTTACCATTGTCCAGGACATTGATTATGATCGGCTCCGTTGTCGTCTCATCGATTTTACCCAAATTAAGCATGAGTTTACCCGTGAGATCAAAGGTATTGTCTACCCCACCATTCGTGAAGGTGAGACCGGC
>JAVXPO010000126.1:0-1422 GCA_036644695.1 Akkermansia sp.
TTCCTACCTCTCCCTTTAACCGCTAACCCTAACCCCTTCACCAACTCGATTTTATCAATTTACAGAAAAACTCTTGCTCTACCCCTTAGAAGCCAGGAGCAAGCAAATGAACAACTCCGCCTCTCTCCGCCAGATATAGCTTCTAAGCAATAATAAATAGGGAACTACGCTCAAAGGGGGCTGTCTCACGAAGCAAAGTGGGGCAACCCTTTTTCCTTTTCTCAACGATGTCAAGCGGTCTTAACCAAGACAGGTCTTGGCGCCCTTGCCCCATTTACCTTGTGAGGTCATCCAGTTTTTCAACTCATGGAGTTGCACCGCTGTCATGGCTCTTTTGTCTAAATCAGCCACGACTACATCACCCGCCTTAAAATAAAAATAGTCTTTCCCCTCAAAGGAATCAGAGATACTAGCCCATGTTGTGGTCGTGCTTGTCCCTGAAACTGAACTAAAACGCATCAATTCCTCTGTAATTTCGACATCAATATCCTTTTTATAATCAGGGGACTCGCGCATCAATTTCATTGCCTTATTCACCTGAATTTTTTTCTTAATGAGAGCATTCAGCAAAAAATAAAGGCAGGCAATCAATAAGATGAGGCTAAAATAATCATTATAATAAAAATCCCAAGCAAACCATCCCCCAAAGGCAATCCCAATCGACAAAAAGATCATTTTCCCTTTGCGGGTTCCGCCTGCTTGATCAAAGATATCTTGATAAAGCCGACGAACCCAAGGGTCACTAGGGAAAGGTTCACAAAAGGAGATATTCACGCCCTTCTTCTGGCATAAACACTAGCTCATGTCAATATTGTGGGAGATATTATAAGGTCACAGAAACGGTTTGTTCTTTTTGCTTCCTGCTCAAGGTAAGTTTAATTGATTTTTTGTTAGATAAACTTTGACGGAACTGCGTTATATCTTTGAGCTTTTTACCATCAACCGCTACAAGGACATCATCAGGACGAATCCCTGCCTTATACAAGGGACTCGATTCTGCGAGCTTTTGGACGAGTACGCCAGCTTCTCCAGATAATCCGTAGGCGGAGATATCCCCCATTCCTTGGATATTTCTCCCCTCAAGGGAGAGAGAGTCAATAGCCTCAGTCTTGGGTAGCTCACCTGTTGGCACGGGATGATAGTCTGGCAAAACAGGCGTTTTTACCAAGGACTTTAAGCGAGGGGAGACGACCCCAAATTTCATTGGGAAATTTTTAAATCCTGATTGAAGAGCAGGAGAATTAGCTCGCACAGTATAGTTCCCTTTAGCTGCGTTGATAAAATTAGCATCTCCAATCTTAGAATGAGCATCGTTGCCCGACGCCGATTGTAAGCCTTGCGCAGGTTGATCCCCTTTCATCCCCTGTACATGGACAAAGTTATGATCCATGCGCTCACCCCATGGACGTGCAGGCATGCCCC
>JAVXPO010000127.1:0-1408 GCA_036644695.1 Akkermansia sp.
GTTCCATAACGTTCACACCAGTCACCTTGAGTCGCCCAGTCTTCTTTCCAGAAGACAACGGGGGAATCCGTCGGCTTTGCCTGTTGATCACGCTTTGCGAGCTCTTGAGATATTTCCTCTTCGCTCATGATTCGAGCGTTCCCGGGATGTTCCGGATTCTTATCTCGAAGGACTTCTTTTAACTTCGTACTCAGAGGGGCATCTCCATCCTCTATCTTGACGAGTCCAAATCCATACGTCGTCGCATAGACTGACTTATTGGGCAAGAGCAGTATTGAGGTGACCCATGGATTGGTGACATTCTCGGGAAATTTGGCTTCTGCCTTTTTTTTCATCGAGGAGGGGTCTAGCAATACGGCTCCCTTTTCTCGGAAGCCAACCCATATCCCCTGTTTACTCTGAGTCAGACATGTGATGTAATCCTCTGGTAAGAGGATATCCATCTGATTCCTAGTGGCTTTCGTCAAGGTGGGGGGATTGATTAGCCCCATGTTTTTATCATGATAATCTTTCCCTCGCAGGAATTTCCACTTGCCTATTTTGCGATTTGGCATCCAGCCAAGCCCGCTACTTGTTCCGACGACGACTCCACCATTGGGGAGGGGCAGGATCGCATCGCATAAGTTCGAGGGTAAGCCTTCCCCCGTTGGGGTCAGAGGTTGTCGGGCTGCGCTTTTCTCATCCCAGTACCATTTCGTTTGCACGGTTTGGATGAGTTTGTAGTTCTCCCTACCTGACAATTGAGAGATACCTCCGCAGGAGTAGGCAATCCAGAGGTCGCCTGCCAGATCGTACGAGAGGGCTTTGACTTGATCTGCCACGAGACCATCTGCTCGGGTGAGACTGAGCCAGCTTTTTTGTTTTGGGTTATAAATACTGATGCCGCCTGAGGTAGCTATCGCGACATCTCCCGTAACTGGAGAGACATTGATGTCAAAGATTCGTTCTCCAATTAAGGCATTTTCGCGGTCATACACTTTCCAGCTTTCCCCATTAAAAACGGCGACGCCTTTATTGTCAGTCCCGACCCAGATGCGCCCTTGTCGATCCTCTGACAAGGCATAAAAATTGACTGTGTCAGGCAGCCCCTGATAGTAAGAGCCCTCCATCCAATCTTCCTTGGATTTGTTCTCTTTGCTAGGGAAATAGCGATAAACGCCCTTGCCCTCAGTCGTCACCCAAATGGAGCCATCGGAGGCAAGGAGACTGTCTGTGACATATTCTCCAGGACAGGCAGAGAGAGCATCCTGTTGTCTGCTGATTTGAGATTTAGCATCCGCTGGATTTGCGAATACAAAGCAGGATAGAAGAGCCAACAAACAAATAGGCCAGCTCTTCGTCCAATTCTTTTTTTGAAAGGAAATTTGCTGTTTTTCCATGAAACAACGTTCAGTGAATTCCATAAAAA
>JAVXPO010000128.1:0-1408 GCA_036644695.1 Akkermansia sp.
AGAAGATGGCGCGCTACCCTAATGCGAATCCCAAGGAACGCATATTAGAGGGATATGCCCCTGATGCCGTGGCGCCCGAACGGATCGCTAACTGGAAGCATCCAGAGACAGGTCTCCTTCATACCTTACACGTTAGTATGTGGGGTGGGATGCATTATAAAATCACTGGGAAAAAAGCAGATGGTTCCGTGATTCTTGAGGGTGGTTGGCAAAATAACCGTCCCTCTGGACCTCATGCCCAATATCGGTATGTTGAGAATATTTTTGAAGAGCTCGATACTCCAGGTGAATGGTTTTTAGATGCCGAGACCTCCACTTTATATTATTATCCAGAGGCAGGGATGGATCTCGCCAAGGCAAAGGTCGAGGCAAGTCACATAGAGCGTCTTATTGAGCTTGAAGGGACGGAACAGTTCCCCATCCAGAATGTTCGTATTCAGGATCTTGTTTTGACGCAGACGGATAGGACGTTTATGAAAAATAAAGAGCCTCTCCTCCGAAGCGACTGGACGATTTATCGCAATGGTGCCATTTTATTAGAGGGGGCAGAGCAGTGCTCCATTACTGGCTGTGATTTTGTCGATCTCGGCGGAGATGCCGTTTTTGTGAACAATTACAATCGCGATATTTTAGTAAAATCTTGTTACATTCATAATGTTGGAGGGAATGGGGTGGCTTTTGTAGGAGATCGTGATGCCGTCCGTGCGCCGCGTGATTTTCAAGATGTGGCTCATTTCTCTTGGGATACGCTCGATAAGAATCGTGGACCTAAGGGCAATAATTTCCCAGAGAATTGTACTGTAGAGGATTGCTTGATAACGCGGACAGGGCGCGTTGAGAAACAAACGGCACCCATTGAAATTGCCATGGCAAAAGGAATCAGTGTAATCAATTGTTCCTTATATGATGTGCCACGAGCAGGTATCAACATTGGAGATGGTTGTTGGGGCTGGCACCTCATTGATGGTTGCGACGTTTTTGATACCGTTTTAGAAACCTCTGATCACGGTTCCTTTAATTCTTGGGGTCGAGACCGTTTTTGGAATCTGAACGGGCTTAATATGAATGATTTGTCCCAATGGGATAAAATTAAGGATATTCCCTTCCTCGATGTTGTAGAACGAAATATCATCCGCAACAGTCGATGGAAGTGTGAACACGGGTGGGATATTGATCTGGACGATGGCTCCAGCAATTACGAGATTTACAACAATCTCTTATTGAATAATGGCTTAAAATTGAGAGAGGGATTTGGTCGTACAGTTTATAATAATATTATCGTCAATAATTCCTTGCACCCTCATGTCTGGTATCAACGCTCGGGGGATATCGTCGAGCGCAATATCTTCTTTGTCGATGGCTATTTCCCAGCTGGGGGCATGCCTGCACGCCCAGGGGGTGAGCGCAT
>JAVXPO010000129.1:0-1344 GCA_036644695.1 Akkermansia sp.
TCCCAAACAAGCCTTATCCTACGCCTTGTGCCAAACCTTGTGCCGAGAGGACGCCATCGTCACGCAAACGAGGAAAATAATATAAGACCCTAAGACAAAAAGGGGAATCACCGCCTCAAGATGCCCATCAAGTAATGCCTGAACCGCAGGAGCAGGGGTACCCCAAATATTCCGAATGAGCCAAGCAGTAAAAAGCCCCAACAAGAGCGTCGGCGTCACATATTTTAAGATAAACCGATAAATATGCGGTATTTTAATATCCGAGCTACTATTGATATCCTCAATACCCGAGTCCACCCCCAATTTCCATGAAAAGAGCACCATCATAATCGTGGCACTCACAAAAAAGCACATTGTCCCAATCCAAAAGTCATAACTATCCAACGCCATCAAATCATGGCTAAACCACGTCACGACCAGCGTCCCCATACAGGTAAAAAAGCCTAAAATGACAACCGCCATCCGTCGTTTGAGCCCCATAAATTCTTCAAAGAACGCGAGTCCCACCTGCATCATCGAGATGGAGCTCGTCACCGCAGCCAAAGCAAGCAAGAGGAAAAATAATCCGCCAAAAAAGCTCCCCCCGTGCATATGTGCAAACACTTGAGGCAAGGCAACAAACCCCAAGGCAAAGGTCCCCTGCCCCGCTGCACCCGCAACCCCGAGAAAGGCGACCGCCGCCGGGATCGTCATCATACCAGCAAGCCCAACCTCGCAGACCTCATTGCAAGAGGCTGCCGTCACGGCACTCAAGGCAATATCATCCTTCTTTTTCAAATAACTGGCATAGGTCAAGATCAAGCCCGTCCCGACGGATAAACTCAAAAAGACCTGCCCTGCCGCAGCAAGCCATAATTCAGAATTTTTAAGCCCATCCCAGAGAGAGATTTCATTCAGTCTGAGCTGTCCTGCCGATTGATACACCTGCTCTCTCATTTGTTGAGCCTCCTCGACATGATTTGCGGGCAACATGCCAATCGTCTTCCATGACTCTTGTCCATCGACGATTTGCTTCTCTTCGAGCAGGGTTTTATTGGGATTCCACATATACCCAAGCCCTTGCTCAACATTGCGATCGGGATACGCAGGATCAGGCGTACCGAGACACAATACCTTCACCAGCAAGATGACAGAAATCAATAATAGAATGGGAATCACCCAGCGGCAAAATACCTCTACCCCCTTGCCTATCCCACGATAAACAATCCCTAGATTCAGGAGGATGCTCAATAAAAGTGTGGGCACAAGCATATTATCCCAACGAAAGGCATTCCCGTTGGCGGTCATCCCAACAAAATCCGAAAAGACCTTACTTGTCTGTCCCGTCGAGATAAAAGCCTCTGG
>JAVXPO010000130.1:0-1317 GCA_036644695.1 Akkermansia sp.
TTATTGCCTAAATGTTTATTAGTTGCATCTAAAGTGCCACCGTTGATGGTGACATTCCCAGCACCTAAGGCAGTGATATTACCTGCTTTAACCGTCCCCTCTTTAATAATCGTGCCACCGCTATAGGTGTTGGCATGGTTAAGGATGATAGTACCTGCTCCCGTTTTAGTGAGGGAACCAGCACCTTTAACCTCACCAAGTAAGGTCCAATTAACATCTGCTTTTGCATCTAAAGTATTCGTATGATCTCCTACTCCTTGAAGAGTTAATATCCTACCACTATCAGCATCAGATGTCGTAGCTGTGACACATACAGTACCACCATTGATGAAAAAACGAGTCTCATAGCCTAATCCCCCCAAGCAATCACCATACATCCACGAATTAATAATCAGTTTTCCTCCTTGATTTACTCTTACTTCAGCAGAGCTATTCCAACCATCCGCCAATAATTTTCCTCCTTGACTCAGATCTAAAGTTGCATTCTCAATCCAAACACTCCCTCCTCTCCTCTCACCAGAATTACCACCAGAAGCATTATGTATTCCATTGAAAACCAATGTACCGCCACCATTAATTGTCAATGTAGCAGGAGCATTTAAATTACCATTAAGCGTTGATTCCTTGCCATCTGTATTGAGAGTAAGAGCATTTTCACCATATTTTAAGATTGATCCCTTTTGAATATCTAGCTTGGAGACATTCAGTGTCATGGCACTCGTTGCCTCTAAGATCCCCCCAGATTTAACGGACGTCATCCCCGCCCCCAAGGCACTAGAATTTGAAATTTGCAGAGTCCCCGCATTGATAGTTGTCCCACCAGAATATGTATTAACCCCCGAGAGAACCAAAGTACCAGCCCCATTTTTAACAAGCGCACCTGTTCCCGAGATAATCCTTCCCATAGTAAGGCTACCATTCGTCTTTGTATTGACAGTCAGTGAACCATTATTGACAATATTACCAGCCCATGAGCCCAATGTTGAGTCATCCCCTAAGACGACACTCCCACCATTGATGGTCATTGTGCCCGTTGAGCCATTGTTCGTAAGAATAGTTAGAGTACCCTCCCCATTTTTCTCAAGGGTCATGTTTGCATCATTAAATCCACCTTCACCAGAAAAGGTATAATTCGTCGCACCCGAGACAGTAACACCTTTGCTTAATATATTACCCGATAAGGTAATCGTTTGATTGGTAGCTCCAGTCCCGTCGAAAATGGCACGATCACCGACTCCAAATTGAGTTGGGTTACCTGTTGCATCTTTCCATGTTTCGGCTCCGAGCCAGTTACCAGACGCTCCTGACCAAGTTAGC
>JAVXPO010000131.1:0-1222 GCA_036644695.1 Akkermansia sp.
GATTTGTATTGGGGTGAAGACGACCCCAGCCCCAATTCTTTGAGTATTCCGGCTGGCTTGAGCCAGGGAATTGATAAACAAGGAATTCGAGTAGAGCTTGTTTCTCCCTAATCGCAGAAATTTTCTTCTCTGTCAGCGGCTGCCCCAGAATCGTGGGGTAGCCGCTTTTTTTTGATTTGTGTTGATTCTCTCTTTTTCTTATCTAGAGTTTATTTAACAAAACATTTTTTATGTTTATTTCAGAAGTCGCCAAGGTAGCCAGATTCAAGGTAAAAAGGCAATTTTGCGCATGGTGCGTCTTTTGCACTGTCATGGCAATGTTCTCTTCTTTCGTTAGCAGGGCATCGGAGTCACGAAATGCGCCAACACCCTATGAATGGGATAAAGATTCTGTTTACGCTTTGGATTTATCACAGAGCAACACAATCGTCCAACTCTCCGTACTCAAACTCAAATCGGAAGATTTGGCAGGGGTTTGTGGCGTTCAGGAAGGCGCGTTTGAAGGATTTTTTGTAGGAAAGGATCGGAAGGAAATCTGGCGGAGCAGGATTAACTTCCCCCAAATGATGTATCCCTCTTCCTCCATTGCAAACCGGGGTAAGGAATTATATGCGCGCTATGGTTTTGCCCAATGCGCCAATCTATCGAGGAGCGTTCGATTTTGGCCTCCCTTTCTTGGTTATGGCAATATGTCGTTCCTTCTGCTCTCTCCAGTTCCCGTTCGTCAATGGACGATTAAGTTCCCTCATCGACAGGAAGGCGGTTCCTTCAAAGTAGAGGAATGCACCCTGACATCGCCCAGGCAGGGGCAGGTTCTCATTTCATACCGTTCAGAAGAAAGGCAGGAGACGCCCAAGCAACTGGCTCTGGTCGATCTGAAGACTGGGAGCATCACGGATATTCCCGGAGCAGGAAGTCATGATGAAGCAACTCGTCTGACTTATGCTCTCTGGTTAAACGATCATCAAATAGTTCTCCTCTTCCGGGGAAGGAGAAATGCCGACTGGGTTATTTATGAAATTCCTTCTGGAAAGGTTTTGGGAAGAGGGATGGATGTCACCGACTCCTCCGGGAAAAGTATTATTACTGATTTTTTTGTCAGACAGGGATCTTTGCTGACGGGAGATGAAAAACACATCATTCGCCTCTTTCCCTTAAATGAGAGCCACCAAATTGGACAATTGCCATTTGTAGCTCGCCTTCGTTTTCAGGTAAGAAATAA
>JAVXPO010000132.1:0-1181 GCA_036644695.1 Akkermansia sp.
AATCTCATCATCCGCTCCATTAATTATTTTACGAAGCCTACTTAAATCCAAGTAGGCTTTTTTATGTTCACGCATCCTGTTCCCGCCTGAACCGTTTTCGCCGCCCCTTTATTTCGCCAACAAACTCCCCGCTGGCTTTTTCTCAAATTACTCTACGGTGAGCCCTCCTCTTGGGGTCAGGTGGGAACCTGATGCAACACTCCGCTTTGCTCCGTTAACGCAACACGTTCTCCCCCAGACCCCAGCCCTCCATAAAAAATAACGGCTTTTTTATGTCCACGCATCCTGAATCGGATGAGAGGCGAACTCACCAGTAAGTTTACCTCATTGATTAGATATCCTCAACGAGAGAGACGGTAATATGTTTTGCCTCATGTTTGCGGAAGATGAGGCTAACTTGATGTAGTTTGACACGGATGGGATCACCAAGGGGAGCGCTATGCTCAACAATGAGCTCTGCACCTAAAATTAGCCCCATATCGGCAAATTTGGTGATTCCTTTTAAGTCAGGGGAGATTTGCTCAACGATGACAACTTGCCCGGGCTTTACTTTGTCCAATGATAAATGGTTGACTTTTTTGCCTTTTATTTTTTGAGAGCGGTTTCCTTTGATGGGATGAATATCAAACAAGGCTTCATTCTCTAAAATTTTGGAAGTTAATGCTTTGAGTCGTTCGATTTCGCTTGTTTGCATGATGTGTTCAACGGCACAGGCGACCTCCCCAGCTCTCTCGGATGCTAGACCGAGGACATCTTCTAAAAATTCATAGAGAGCCTCATGACTGGCAATAATGCGATCTGCTAATTGTCGGCCAAGAGGGGTTAATTGGACGGGGGTATATTGTAAATAATGAACTAAGCCTAATTCTGAGAGCTGACGTACGGCAGAGGTGACAGAGGGCATTTTCACCTTCATGACAGAGGCAATATCTCGTACTTGTGCAGAACCATTCTCTCGGACGAGTTGTCCGATGGCTTCAAGATAATCTTCATTGCTCCGTGTTAACTCCATGATTTCTTTTGTATTTAAGTCTTACCGATACGCGTCGGCAAGCCTTTTTTCATCTCTTGAGGGGATTCCCCCACACCTGTCCTAAATAAAAATCTTGAAAAAAAGTAAAAAGTCGCAAGGCACGAAAAAGGAAGGTGGATTTTGAGTTTGTCAGTAATTATACTGGCAA